>NZ_DASWXW010000001.1:0-1826 GCF_036405315.1 Brevundimonas sp.
GCGACGACAGGAGCCGGAGCGGCGACGACCACCGGTTCAGGGGCGGCGACGACCGGAGCGGGCGCAGGCGCCTCGACCGGGGCGGCGGCCTTGGCCAGCAGGGCGGCGATGTCGAACTCGGGCGCGGCGGGGGCGGCGTCCAGAACCGGCAGCGGCGGCAGGGCGGCCTCGACGGGCGCCGCCTCGCCCGCCATGCGGGTGATGCTCAGGTCGCAGTCCATCTCGACGAAGTCGAAGACGTCGCGAACGTCGGCCTCGGCGGCGTCGCCGGACAGGACGATGGTCCAGATCAGATGGGCGTCCTCGGCGTCCAGCGCGTCCAGCGACGGCAGGCCGCTGGCGTCCAGCTCGACCGAGGTCGGGCCCAGACGCGCCAGTTCGCGCAGCAGCAGGCTGACGTCGTTGGCGCTGGCGTAGAGGCGCGGATGCGGGCGGAAGACGATGCGCCAGCCGGCCGAGGGCGCGGCGGTCGGCGCGGCCAGATCTGGCAGGTCGAGCGGCGGCAGATCCAGCGACGGCAGCTCGGCGGGGGCGCCGAAGTCGGCGATATCCAGGGTCAGAGGCGTGAAGCCGAAGTCGTCTTCGTCCTCGACGGCAGCGGCCGGTGCAGCAGCGGCGGCGACGCCGTGGGTCAGGACCTCCAGCTCGGCCACCAGACCGGCCGAGCGCGCGGCGTCGACGGGCGCGCCGGTTCCTTGCGCGGCGGCGATGTGGTCGGCCAGGACGTCGGAGGCGCGCAGCAGGGTCTTGACCGTGACGTCGTCGCATTCCTTACGGCCCGAGCGCAGCTCGTCCATCAGGGTCTCGAAGACGTGGGCGAAGCGCACCAGGTCTTCCAGGCCGAAGGCCCCTGCCCCGCCCTTGACCGAGTGGACGGCGCGGAAGACGGCGTTGATCGTCTCGATGTCGCCTTCGCCGGTCTCCAGCGCCAACAGATTGGCCTCCAGGTCGCCCAGCAGTTCGCTGCACTCCTGGAAGAAAGTGACCTTGATGGCCTCGAACGGATCATCGCTCATGGGGGAAATCCTCAGTCCTCGAGTCTTAGGCCGCGACGCGACGGACGGCGTCGACCAGCTTGGCCGGGTCGAAGGGTTTGACGATCCAGCCGGTGGCGCCGGCGTCGCGGGCGCGCTGCTTCTTGGCGGCGTCGCTCTCGGTGGTCAGGACCAGGACCGGGGTGGCCTTGTGGTTGGGATCGGCGCGCATGCCCTCGATGAAGCCGAAGCCGTCCATGCGAGGCATGTTGATGTCGGTGATGACGATGTCCGGGCTTTCGGCCTGGAGCACCTCCAGACCGTGGACGCCGTCCTCGGCCTGAACCACGCGATAGCCCGCGTCCTTCAACGCCAGCATCAGCATGTCGCGCATGGTGCGCGAGTCATCGACGGTGAGAACGGTCTTGGTCATGCGGCTTCGCCTTGCATAGCGAGATCGGAGGCGGAGGCGCCCAGGGCGCTCCATTGGGAGGCGAAGGCCTCGGTGACATTGACGAAGGTCAAAGTCTGACCGTCGGCGCGCCAGGTCTGGAGCGCCGACAGCAGGACCTGCAGGCACAGGCCGCCCAGGCGTTCGACGGCCGAGGCGTCCAGCGCCGTCTCCTGACCGCGCACGGCCAGGAGTTGCGCCTTGAGGGGGTCGGCGGCGCGCAGGTCAAGCACGGCCGGAAGCGCGATCAGGATCGACATCAGAACTCTTCCCAACCGTCTTCAGCGGGTTGCGCCTTGAGGGCGGCGCCGCCGCGGCCGACGGTCTTGAGAGCGGCGACGGTCTGGGCCACCGGCTGCGGGGCGCGGGGCGCCGCGGGGGCGGCCGTGGCCGGGGCGGGC
>NZ_DASWXW010000002.1:0-6735 GCF_036405315.1 Brevundimonas sp.
GAAGTCGATCGTGCCGAATTCCTTCTCCAGTTCCTCGAAGGCCTTGTCCATCGAGGCGTCGTCGGTGACGTCGGCCTGGATCAGCAGCTTGGCGCCGACGCTTTCGGCCAGGGGGCGCACGCGGCGCTCAAGGCCTTCGCCGAGGTAGGTGAAGGCCAGCTCGGCGCCCTGGGCGGCCAGCTGCGAGGCGATGCCCCAGGCGATGGAACTGGAGTTGGCCACCCCCATGATCAGGCCCTTCTTGCCCTTCATCAGGTCGCCGGTGGGCATATCCCAGCCTTCGCTCGTCGCCATGGGTTCGTCTCCGTATCTGAACTTGACCCGCCTTTTGGACGGGTGCGGCGCGGGTGACAAGTCGCGGCGCCGCTGGCGTTCGGCGCGGAGCCCCCTAAGTTGAAAGATGATGAGCCTTGATCCGCACAGTTCAGACGTCCAGCAATCCGGTCCGGTCTTCTTTGATCGGTCGGAGCTGGGACTGGTGCTGAGGGTCTATGGCCGCATGGTCGCGACCGGGGAATGGCGCGACTACGCCATGATCGGCCACAGGGACGTGGCCGAGTTCGCCGTCTTCCGCCGCTCGGGCGACGCGCCGCTCTACCGGATCGAGAAGCGCCCGGCCCTGCGCCTGAAGCAGGGCCAGTGGGCCGTGATCGGCGAGGGCGGCCATGTGCTGAAACGCGGCCGCGACCTGGCCCAGGTGCTGCGGGTCTTCGACAGCCGCAGGTTTACGGTGGTGGAATAGAAAAAGGCCCCGACATCGCTGTCGGGGCCTTCATTTTTGTGGCCTATCGCGCTGCTTGAGGCCCTTATTCCCGGCTGCCGCCCATGAAGGCCAGCAGGAACTGGAACAGGTTCACGAAGTTGATGAACAGGCTGAGGGCGCCGAAGCCCGTGGCCACGCCCATGGCTTCCTGATTACCGCCGAGCGCGTAATAGGTCATCTTCAGGCGCTGGGTGTCATAGGCGATCAGACCCGAGAAGATCAGGACGCCGAGACCCGAGATGATCAGGTACATCACGCCCGACTGCATGAAGATGTTGACGATCGAGGCGATGACCAGGCCGATCACGCCCATGATCAGGAAGCTGCCCATGGCCGTCAGGTCCTTCTTGGTCGTGTAGCCGACCAGGCTCAGACCGCCGAAGGCCGCCGCCGTGACGAAGAAGGTCGAGGCCAGCGAACCGCCAGTGTAGCGCAGGAACAGGACGCCCAGGCCGGCGCCGATGGTCGAAACCACGGCCCAGTAGAGCATGTTCACGCCCTTGGCCGTCGGATTCTTCATGAAGAACATGGAGCCGAACAGCATGACCAGCGGCGAGAACTGGATGATCATGCCCAGCAGGGTCAGGCCGATGCGGCCGTCCGCCGCCTGGGTGAAGAGCAGCTGCTGCACGGCCGGCACGTTGCCGGTGACGTAGGCGAGGGCGCCGGCGACCACCAGGCCGAGGGCCAGCTTGTTGTAGACGCCCAGCATGAAGGCGCGCAGACCGGCGTCGACGGACATGTCCGCCGACTGCGGAAGCGGGCGCGCATAGCCGTTGTTGAAGTCGCTCATCGCGAAACTTGTCTCCTGAATGGCCGGAAATACCCGACCTTGAGCGGAAATATCGGGACGGTGGAGCCGCCTTGCAAGGAAAACCCGTCTTCCGAACGGTCGTTCCGCCCGCTACCAAGGGTCGCATGCTGCGTCTGTTCACCGCCATCGCCATTCCCGAAGACGTCGCCGAGACGCTTCAGCGCCGCCAGTCCGGCCTGCCGGGCGCGCGCTGGCGGCCGCTGGACGCCCTGCACGTCACCCTGGCCTTCTATGGCGAGGCGTCCGAGCGCACGGCCGACGACCTGGCCTCGGAACTGAGCCGGGCCGAGAGCGGCGGGGCCTTCGAGATCACCCTCAACGGCGTCGGCGCCTTCGGCGACGCCCACCGCACCCATACCCTGTGGGCGGGGCTGGAACGGTCGGAGCCGCTGAACGTCCTGGCCGGGCGCTGTCGCGCGGCGGGCGAGCGCGCGGGCGTGCCGCCCGAGAAGCGCGAGTACCGGCCCCACGTGACCCTGGCCTATCTGAAACCCCAGGCGAACCCGGACCGCATCGGGGCCTGGATCGCCGGGCACAACCTGCTGCATTCGCCGCCGATCCGCGTGGATCGCTTCGGCCTCTATTCCAGCGTCCTGACCGGCGACGGCAGCGTCTACACGCTGGAGCGGGAGTATCTGCTGTGATCGAGCGTCCGGCCTCGCCCCTCGGCCCCACGCTGGAGACCGAGCGCCTGTTCCTGCGCCCCCCGACGCTGGAGGACTTCCCGCGCTGGGCCGACTTCATGAGCGACCCGGAGACGACCCGCTTCATCGGCGGGGTGCAGTCGAAGCACGAGGTCTGGCGGGCCATGGCCTCGGTCGCCGGCATGTGGGCCTTGCAGGGCGAGGGCATGTTCTCGGTGATCGAGAAGGCGACGGGTCAGTGGATGGGCCGCATCGGGCCGCTGCACCCCTATGACTGGCCCGGCCGCGAGGTGGGCTGGAGCCTGCACCGCGACGCCACGGGCAAGGGCTATGCGGTCGAGGCCGCCGCCGCGACCATGGACTACGCCTTCGACGTGCTGGACTGGCCCGACGTCATCCACTGCATCGATCCCGATAATCTCGGCTCGGAAAAGGTGGCGCAGCGGCTGGGATCTAACAATCGCGGGCCCGGCCGCATCCCCCCGCCCTTCCAGCACCATGTGGTCAATCTGTGGGGCCAGACACGCGAGGCCTGGCAGGTCAACCGCACCCGTCTGTAGCCGCCAGGTCATCCGAAGCACGGCGTCGGGCGTAAGGACCCCGCCAGGACTTTCGGAGGACGCCGTATGAAACACCCCAAGTTTGAGCCCCTGGCCCTGCCCGCGGCGGCGGCCGTCGTGGCCGCGACCCTGTTCGCCAGCCCGGTCCTGGCCCAGGCCGAGGCGGTCGATCTGGACCGTTTTGACGGCCGCTGGTTCGAAATCGTGCGCAATCCCAATGATGTTCAGAAGGATTGCAGCCGCGCCCAGATCGACTTCACGCCCCAGACCCCCGGCAGCCGCTACGCCATCGCCGTGACCTGCACCCGGCGCCCGGGCGGACAGATCGAGACCCTGCGGGCGGCCGCCCGTGTCACTGATACCTCGACCAACGCCAAGTTCCGTTTCACCCTGAGGGGCCTGCTCAGTTTTGGCGGTCTGGCGGGTCAGAACTATTGGGTCTGGGATCATGCGCCGGATTACAGCTGGGCCATCATGGGCCTGCCGAACAAGTCGAACTGGTGGATCTGGCACCGCAGCCAAAGCCCGTCAGAGGCGACTCGGACTCGGTTGATCGCGCGGGCGCGGGAACTGGGCTTCAGCGGCCAGCCGGTTCACACGGGCCGCTGACGGCGCCGCTTGCGATAAGAACATAGGCGAAACATAAAGGCGGTATGGCCGCCTCCGCCCTGCATCTCGAACTGGTTTTCAGCCGTCCCGAGACCACCCTGTCGGTCACGCGCGGGGCGGCGCGGCTGATGCGCGATCTGGGCTATGCGCCCCTGCTGGAGGTGGGTCTGCCCAACGGGCGGCGCGCCGACGTCATGGCCCTGGGGCCCAAGGGCGACGTGGTCATCTGCGAGGTGAAATCAGGCGTCGACGACTACCGCGTCGACCGCAAGTGGCAGGAGTACGGGCCGTTCTGCGACGCCTTCTACTTCGCGGTGGCGCCGGAGTTTCCGCAAGCCGTCCTGCCTGACGCGCCGGGCCTGATCGTCGCCGACGGCTTCGGCGGGGCCGTAGTGCGCGGCGCGCCCGCCACGCCCCTGGCGCCCGCGCGCAGGAAGGCCCTGACCCTGGCCTTCGCCCGTCTGGGCGCGCTCAGAACCATGCGGGACTGACCGCCCCTGCGGCGAGCGATAGCGCCTGTCAGGCTTCAGGCCTGACGGAAACCCAGCACGTCCTGCATGTCGTAGAGGCCGGGGCGGCGGTTGCGCACCCAGGCGGCGGCGGCCACGGCGCCCTTGGCGAACAGGGAGCGGTCGATGGCCGAGTGCGACAGGGTCAGCAGTTCGTCTTCCGAGCCGAACAGGACCGTATGCTCGCCGATGACGCCGCCGGCGCGCAGGGAGGCGAAGCCGATCTTGCCCGGCTCGCGCGGGCCGGTGATGCCGTCGTAGGGGGCGGTCCTGAGGTCCTCAAGGTCCCTGCCCCGGCCGCTGGCCGCGGCCTCGCCCAGCATCAGGGCGGTGCCCGAGGGGGCGTCCACCTTGCGCCGGTGATGGGTCTCCAGCACCTCGATGTCCCAGTCGCGGCCGTCCAGACGCTGGGCCGCGTGTTCGACCAGGCCGATCAGGATGTTGAGGCCCAGCGAGAAATTGCCGCTACGAACGATGGCGATCTTCTCCGCCGCCGCCTCGATCTCGGCGTCCTGTTCCGGCGACAGGCCGGTGGAGCCGATGACCAGGGCCGGACCGCCGCGTTCAGCGCAGGCCTTGGCCAGATCGACCGAGGCCTCGGGCGTCGAGAAGTCGATGATGACGTCGCACAGGTTCAGTCCCGGAGTCTCGCCCCGGTCGAAACGGGCGGCGACCACCACGTCCTCGCGGGCGTCCAGGACTTGCGAAACGGCGCGGCCCATGCGGCCCCGGGCGCCGGAGATGCCGGCGTGGAAGATGTCGCTCACGCGGCGGTTTCTTTCGAGTTTTCGGCGTCGCCGCCCATGATGTCGGCCCAGAAACGCTTGGCCTTGCCGGCGAAGGTGGTGTTGCGCGGGTTCTGGCTCTCGCCGAACGAGGCGGCCAGTTCCTGCATCAGCTCCTTCTGACGCGGGGTCAGGTCGGCGGGGGTCTCGACGAACAACTCGACCACCAGATCGCCGCGCTGGCGACCGTTCAGGTGCGGCATGCCCTTGCCCTTGATGCGAACGGTCTTGCCGGTCTGGGCGCCGGCGGGCACCTCGACCGTGGCCTTGCACTTGCCGTCGCAGGCCTCGGACACCAGGCAGGGGGCGTCGACCACGCCGCCGAGCGCCGCCACCGTCATCGGCACCGGCACCGTGACCAGCAGATCCAGGTTGTCGCGCTCGAACAGCTCATGATCGTGCACCGACAGGAAGACATAGAGGTCGCCGCGCGGGCCGCCGCGCTGACCGGCCTCGCCCTCGCCCGACAGGCGGATGCGCGAGCCGTCATCGACGCCGGCGGGAATCTTGAGGTTGAGCTGACGGTTCTTGCGGACCTGGCCGTGGCCGTGACAGGCGCCGCAGGGGTCCGAAATCATCTCGCCCGAGCCGCCGCAGCGGGGGCAGGTGCGCTCGACCTGGAAGAAGCCGTTGGCCTGGCGCACGCGCCCGGCGCCGCCGCAGGTGGAGCAGATGCTTGGCTTGGTCCCGGCCTTGGCGCCCGAGCCGTCGCAGACCTCGCAGGTCATGGTGGTGGGCACCGAAATCTCGACATCGGCGCCCTTGTAGGCCTGCTCCAGGGTGATCTCGAGGTCGTAGCGCAGGTCGGAGCCGCGACGCGGGCCGCCCTGCTGACGTCCGCCGCCCCGGCCGCCGAAAGCGTCGCCAAAGGCGTCGCCGAAGACCTGGGAGAAGATGTCGTTGATGTCGTGGAAGCCCTGGCCGCCGCGTCCGAAGGGGTCGCCGCCGCCGGCGCCGCCGTTCACGCCCGCATGACCGAACCGGTCATAGGCCGCGCGCTTCTGATCGTCCGACAGCACCGTATAGGCCTCGGAAATCTCCTTGAACTGGGCGAGAGATTCTTCCGAGCCGCCGTTGCGGTCCGGGTGGTGGATCATGGCCAGCTTGCGATAGGCCGACTTCAGGCCGGCGGCGTCGATGGTCCGCTCAACCCCCAGAATTTCGTAATAGTCACGCTGCGCCATCAGGCGTTCGTCCTCTTACTTTCCCGCCACGTTCGCCGTCCCTGTTCAACCGAGGATCGAGCGTTCGCGGACGACCTGAAAACCATGACTGCTGACATGGGCGCCCGGTCAAATGATGCAAGTTTTATGAAACGGCCCCGCCTGCCGTCTGGCAAGCGGGGCCGGTCGTCTTCAGTCGCGTTTCGTTACGCGTTCTTCTTGTCGTCGTCGTCCGAGACTTCCTCGAACTCGGCGTCGACCACGCCGTCGTCAGCCGGGGCGTCAGCCGAAGCCCCGCCCTCACCGGCGCCCTGCTGGGCCGCATACATGGCCTCGCCCAGCTTCATCGAGGCCTGGGCCAGGGTGTTGGTCTTCTCGCGGATGGCCTCGGGGTCCGTGCCGTCCTTGGCCGACTTGAGGTCGTCCAGAGCCGACTGGATGGCCGACTTGGTGGCCTCGTCGATCTTGTCGCCGTGCTCCGACAGGGCCTTCTCGGTCGAGTGGATCAGGCTGTCGGCGCCGTTCTGGGCCTCGACCAGGTCCTTGCGGGCCTTGTCCGCCGCGGCGTTGGCCTCGGCTTCCTTGACCATTTTGTCGATGTCGGCGTCCGACAGGCCGCCGTTGGCCTGGATGCGGATCGACTGTTCCTTGTTGGTCGCCTTGTCCTTGGCGGTGACGTGGACGATGCCGTTGGCGTCGATGTCGAAGGCGACCTCGATCTGCGGCATGCCGCGCGGCGCCGGCGGAATGCCCATCAGGTCGAACTGACCCAGGACCTTGTTGTCGGCGGCCATCGGGCGCTCGCCCTGGAAGACCCGGATCGTCACGGCCGACTGGTTGTCGTCGGCGGTCGAGAAGACCTGGCTCTTCTTGGTCGGGATGGTGGTG
>NZ_DASWXW010000003.1:0-14644 GCF_036405315.1 Brevundimonas sp.
CGGGTCATGGTGCACCAGCCCTCGGGCGGCTTCCGCGGCACGGCCTCGGACATCGAGCGCCACGCCGAGGACATCATCGCCACCAAGCGTCGCCTGAACGAAATCTATGTCCACCACACCGGTCGGACCTATGAAGAAGTCGAGCGCACCCTGGATCGCGACCACTTCATGACGGCCGAGGAAGCCAAGGCCTGGGGCATCGTGGACCACGTCTACGACAAGCGCACCCAGGCCGACGACGATGGCGTGAAGACGGTCTGAGCCTGAAGTTCAGGTTCTGAGATGAGCGAGGCGGGGTCCGGCGACGGGCTCCGCCTCGAATCGTTTCAGGACGCGTGCTATCAGGCGCTCATGCAATACACGCGCGATTCCAAAGGCACCGTCGAAGTCGGCGGCGACATCTATGAGTGGGAGATCCGCCGCCAGCCCCAACCCAAGTCGGGCGGGCAGTGGGAGGGGATGGCCGTCACCCTGTGCCTGGTCGACTTCAAGCGCGAAGCCATCATCCAGTTCCCGCCGCCGCTGCGCCCCAACGGCCGGCCGGACGTCGAGAAGCAGCGGGTCAATGTCGATGCGGTTCGCAACGCCGTGTCCTCGGCGATGGAGGCCGGGTGGAACCCGACTTCGCGCGGCAAGCCCATGGTCTTCGACGTGGACGCCGACGGCCATTGAGCTTGGGGCTCAGGGACGGCCGGTGAAGACGCGGAAGCCTTTTTCCGCGGCGATGGAGATCATTTCGGTGTCGCCCGAGGTGTCGCCATAGGCGGCGGCCAGCGACATGTCGTCGCCATAGGCGACGCGCAGACGGCGCACCTTTTCCGCGCCGCGGCAGTTTTCGCCCGCAAAGGCGCCGGTGACGCGGTCATGGGCGTCGAACACCAATTGGGTCCCCAGCAGACCCTCTGCCCCCAGGCGACGGGCGAAGGGGGCGACGGTCGTTTCAGGCGAGGCGGTGACGATGACGCGGTGCGCGCCCTTGTCGCCCCAGGCCTTCCAGCAGGCGAGGGCGTCGGGGCGCATGAAGCGGTCCCAGACCTGATCGGCATAGCGTTCGGCCTCGGCCTCCAGCGTCTGACGCTCCACGCCCAGCAGGAATTCGCGCACGGAGGCGGCCTTGATCCGCCCCCGGTCGCGGTCGCCCACATAGGCGGCCAGGGCCGGCGCCATCTTGGCCAGGCCGATGGCCCAGCCCGCCGCGCCGGCCCGCCAGCGCAGGAAGGCGGTGAAGCTGTCGCGAATCGTCAGGGTGCCGTCGAAGTCGAAAGCGACGATCGGACGGCTCCCCATGGGGGACTGGCGAAACGATTGTGCGGCGCCCATGTCAGACATTAGCCGTGATCCCCATAGAAACTGTCCTGTCCGTCCCTGTTCGCGCATTGTCGTGTCGCAACAGGGTTGTGGCGGAACGTGTGATGGGTGATTGTCTTTTTTTGAAGACCTTCGTGCATAGATTCACGGATCAATGACGAGGTAAGCGCCTTCCGTCCCATGTCGGGCCGGATCGCGGGAGTGAGAAGGGTCTATGACCAAAGCCGCCGGCACAGACGCCAAAAGCACGCTCTACTGCTCGTTCTGCGGCAAGAGCCAGCACGAGGTCCGCAAACTGATTGCGGGACCGACCGTGTTCATCTGCGATGAATGCGTCGAACTGTGCATGGATATCATCCGCGAAGAGCACAAGATCGCGTTCAAGACGACCAAGGATGGCGTTCCGACTCCGAAGGAGATTCGCGACGTCCTGGACGACTATGTGATCGGCCAGAGCCACGCCAAGAAGGTGCTGAGCGTCGCCGTCCACAACCACTACAAGCGCCTGAACCACGCGACCAAGAACAATGACGTCGAGCTGGCCAAGTCGAACATCATGCTGATCGGGCCGACCGGCTCGGGCAAGACGCTGCTGGCTCAGACGCTGGCGCGCATCATCGACGTGCCGTTCACCATGGCCGACGCCACGACCCTGACCGAAGCCGGTTATGTGGGCGAGGATGTCGAGAACATCATCCTGAAGCTGCTTCAGGCGTCGGACTACAACGTCGAGCGGGCCCAGCGCGGCATCGTCTACATCGACGAAATCGACAAGATTTCGCGCAAGTCGGACAATCCGTCGATCACCCGCGACGTGTCGGGCGAGGGCGTGCAGCAGGCCCTGCTGAAGATCATGGAAGGCACCGTCGCCTCCGTGCCTCCGCAAGGCGGCCGCAAGCATCCGCAGCAGGAGTTCCTGCAGGTGGACACCGCCAACATCCTCTTCATCGTCGGCGGCGCCTTCGCCGGCCTTGAAAAGGTGATCTCGGCGCGCGGGGCAGGGGCCTCGATCGGCTTCGGCGCCAAGGTCAAGGAAATCGACGAACGCCGCACGGGCGACATCCTCAAGGGCGTCGAGCCGGACGATCTGATGCGCTTCGGCCTGATCCCCGAGTTCATCGGCCGTCTGCCGGTTCTGGCGACGCTGGAAGACCTGGACGAGGCGGCGCTGGTCACGATCCTGACCGAGCCCAAGAACGCCCTGGTCAAGCAGTACAAGCGCCTGTTCGAGATGGAGAACGTGACGCTGACCTTCACCGACGACGCCCTGTCGGCGGTGGCCAAGAAGGCGATCACCCGCAAGACCGGCGCCCGCGGCCTGCGTTCCATCCTGGAAGGCATCCTGCTGGAGACCATGTTCGAACTGCCGACCTTCGAAGGCGTCGAGGAAGTCGTGGTCAACGCCGAGGTGATCGAAGGCCGCGCCCAGCCGCTGCTCATCTATTCGGAAAGCTCCAAGAAGAAGGCCGAAGGCGCCGCCTGATCAGGCGATGCTCAGTCGGCAGGGGGGGGCGGCGCCGGCGACGGCCCCGCCCCTTTTTCCATTCCGAGGGGCCGACTTGCGGCCTCAGCGCCACAGACCTGTCCCGGACAGGATCGTCTCGCAACCCGTCCACGAAGCATGATCCGTCCCCAAGGCTGGTCAGCGCCGAACAGGTCGTCCACCGTGGCCGCTGAACAACGCTTCTGTGGGCCATCCGACCGCCACGCTTGAACCCGGCGTCCCACGAACCACATACTCACACGAAAGCCGCTGGAATCGGCGGGTCGTCTTGAGGAGCCTCGGCATTCGCGCCGAGGCGTTTCAGGGCGGCGGGCTGGAGATCTCCGAAGGCCCTGGAAAGTACGCATCATGACCGAGAGCAAAATCCTCCCCGTCCTGCCGCTGAGAGACATCGTCGTCTTTCCGCACATGGTCGTGCCGCTGTTCGTAGGACGCGAGAAGTCCGTGCGGGCGCTGGACGAAATCATGAAGGGCGACAAGCAGATCCTGCTCGCCACTCAGAAGAATTCCGTCGATGACGACCCGGCGGCGGACGCCATCTATCAGACCGGCGTCCTGGCGACCGTCCTGCAACTGCTGAAGCTGCCCGACGGCACCGTGAAGGTGCTGGTCGAAGGCAAGGGCCGCGCCCACCTGACGCGCTTCACCGACCGCGAGGAATACTACGAGGCCGAGGCCGTCGAGATCGCCGACGAGGAAGGCGACGCCTCGCAGAGCGAAGCCCTGCTGCGCGCCGTGATCGAACAGTTTGAAAACTACGTGAAGCTGAACAAGAAGGTCCCGCCCGAGGCCCTCAGCTCCATCCCGCAGATCAGCGATCCGTCCAAGCTGGCGGACAGCGTGGCCGCCCACCTGTCGGTCAAGATCGCCGACAAGCAGGGCCTGCTGGAAACCATCGCCGTGCCGGCACGCCTGGAGAAGGTCTATGGCCTGATGGAGGGCGAGATCAGCGTCCTTCAGGTCGAGAAGAAGATCCGCTCGCGCGTGAAGCGCCAAATGGAGAAGACCCAGCGCGAGTACTATCTGAACGAGCAGATGAAGGCGATCCAGCGCGAATTGGGTGAGACCGACGACACGCGCGACGAACTGCTGGAACTCGAAAAGCGCATCCGCAAGACCAAGCTGTCCAAGGAAGCGCGCGCCAAGGCCGAGGCGGAGCTGAAGAAGCTGCGCAACATGTCGCCCATGTCTGCGGAATCGACCGTGGTGCGCAACTACCTCGACTGGCTGCTGTCGATCCCGTGGGGCAAGGCCAAGACCAAGCCCATCGACCTGCAGAAGGCCGAGGACATCCTTGAGGAGGATCACTATGGCCTCGAGAAGGTCAAGGAACGGATCATCGAGTATCTGGCCGTCCAGGCGCGCACCGGCAGCCTGAAGGGCCCGATCCTGTGCCTGGTCGGCCCTCCCGGCGTCGGCAAGACCTCGCTGGCCCAGTCCATCGCCAAGGCGACCGGGCGTGAATATGTCCGCATGTCGCTGGGCGGCGTGCGCGACGAGGCCGAGATCCGCGGCCACCGCCGGACCTATATCGGCTCCATGCCCGGCAAGATCATCCAGTCGATGAAGAAGGCGAAGACGACCAACGCCTTCGTCCTGCTGGACGAAATCGACAAGCTAGGCGCCGACTGGCGCGGCGACCCGTCCTCGGCTCTGCTGGAGGTGCTGGACCCCGCACAGAACTCGACCTTCGGCGACCACTACCTCGAGGTCGACTACGACCTGTCGCAGGTCATGTTCGTCACCACGGCCAACAGCCTCAACATGCCTCAACCCCTGATGGACCGGATGGAGATCATCCGGGTCAGCGGCTACACCGAGGATGAGAAGGTCGAGATCGCCAAGCGCCATGTCCTGCCCAAGCAGCTCAAGGACCACGGTCTGAGGGAAGGCGAACTGATCGTCCCGGAAGAGACGATCCGCGACCTGATCCGCTACTACACCCGTGAAGCCGGCGTGCGGTCGCTGGAACGCGCCCTGGGCGGTCTGGCCCGCAAGGCCGTGCGTGAGATGGCCAAGACAAAGGCCGTCTCTATCACCGTCGACGCGGCCAAGCTGGCCGAATACGCTGGAGTGAAGAAGTTCCGCTACGGTGAGACGGACGCCGAGGATCAGGTCGGCATCGTCACCGGCCTGGCCTGGACCGAGTTCGGCGGTGACATCCTGACCATTGAGGCGATCAAGATGCCGGGCCGCGGCCGCATGACCGTGACCGGCAACCTGAAGGAGGTCATGAAGGAGTCCATCTCCGCCGCCGCCTCCTACGTCCGCAGCCGCGCCCTTAGCTTCGGCGTCAAGCCGCCGGTGTTCGAGAAGACCGACATCCATGTCCACGTGCCGGACGGCGCGACGCCCAAGGACGGCCCCTCGGCCGGCGTGGCCATGACGGTGGCCATGGTCTCGGTCCTGACTGGCATCCCGATCCGCAAGGACATCGCCATGACCGGCGAGATCACCCTGCGCGGTCGGGTCACGGCCATCGGCGGCCTGAAGGAGAAGCTGCTGGCGGCCCTGCGCTCCGGCGTGAAGACGGTGCTGATCCCTCAGGAGAACGAGAAGGACCTGGAGGACGTGCCGGAAAACGTGAAGTCGGCGCTGGAGATCATCCCGATCTCGACCGCTGACGAGGCGCTGAAGTGGGCCCTGACGGGCACGCTGACCCCGGTGGAGTGGGACGAGGCGGCCGAGCCTCTGCTGCCCGCGCCGCAGGCGACGCCGAGCCAGGACGGAACCGCCGTCAGCCACTAGGCTGACGACCATCCAGACGATCAAGCGCGCGGCCCGGGGCGACCCGGGTCGCGTTGCTTTTGACGACCGCCTCAGGAAGGATTTAAGTGCGCCCCGGGAAATATGCTGGGGAGCAGAACCAATGACCAAGACAGAGTTGATCGGCGTCATGGCCGAGGCGGCGGGCATCAGCCGGGACCAGGCCAGGCTGGCGCTGGAAGCCTTTACTGACAATGTGACCGCTTCGCTGACGCGCGGCCGGGACGTGCGTCTGGTCGGTTTCGGCAGCTTCATCGCCGTCGACCGCAAGGCCGGAACCGCCCGCAATCCGCAAACCGGCGAGACCATCGCCCGCCCGGCGTCGCGCACCGCCCGCTTCCGGGTTGGGGAAGGATTGAAAAGCGCCTTGAACGGCTGAGCGGAGACAGGCATGAAGCGCGCCTGACGCACAACGTCATGAGGGCGGCTAGCTCAGCTGGTCAGAGCATCTCGATTACACCGAGAGGGTCGGCGGTTCGAACCCGTCGCCGCCTACCAAATTTTCATAGTAAAATCAGCATATTATACCGATTTTGGCGAGTCAGATTGTTCCGGGTTCGGAGTAATTTGGGTCAAGGGGGGCAATAGGGGGGCAGTTTCTGCGGATTTCGCTGAAATGTCCTGAACCGGTTTGGAGCCCTAAGGCGTGTTCTGAGCCGAGGCGATCATCCGAGTTTGATCAAGTTCTCGCATGCGCGCGCTTCGGTGACCTGGCGCGCCGCTCTAGGCAGGACTTTATGAGGCTGCGTCGCCATACCCACATTGCGCAATCCGCAGTTCGGGTAGTTTGGTGTTGCAAATCGCTCGCAATTGCATTTAAGCGCGGGGCTTCTTCAGGAGTCTCCGATGTCCTTCCCCTCGACCGCCCCGTCGCCGCGCCGATCCTATAGCCTTGTCGCAGCCTTGCTGGCAGGGACGGCCCTCGCATCGACAGCCGCCGCCCAGACGGCGCGGCAGGAGTCGGCGGTCAGCACGGTCGATGAGGTGGTGGTGACGGCGGCTCGGACGATCCTGCCTGCCAGCGCCCTGCCGATGACGGTGGATGTCATCGATCGCAAGGCCCTGGCGGAACAGGTGGCCATCAGCGGCTCGGTGATCGATGCGGTTGCGACCCTGTCTCCGTCTTTTTCGCCGACGCGACAGAAGCTGACCGGCTCGGGCGAGAGCCTGCGCGGCCGGTCGCCGCTTTTCGCCATCAACGGCATTCCGCAATCTACGCCGATCCGCGACGGTTCGCGGGACGGCTATACGATTGACCCCTTCTTCATCGACCGGGTGGAGCTGATCTACGGCTCCAACGCCCTGCAAGGCATTGGGGCCACTGGCGGGGTGGTCAATCAGGTGACGGTCGGGGCGCCGACCGAGGATGGCCTGACCGGTCGGATGCTGGCCCAGGTCTCGAGTTCGGGTGGGCCGGAAGGCGACGGGATCGGGGCCAAGCTGGGCGGTCTGGCTGCCTATCGCCAGGGCGATTTCGACGGCGTATTCGGCGTGGCCTACGACCAGCGCGGCGCCTTCTACGACGCCAACGGGCGCCGGGTCGGCGTCGATAACACCCAGGGCGAGGTGCAGGATTCCAAGGCCCTGTCCTTCTTCGGCCGCTTCGGCTGGGACCTGACGGACACGGTTCGCCTCGATCTGCTCGCCAATCGCTTCGAGCTGAAGGGCGACGGCGACTATGTGGTCGTGGCGGGCGATCGCCTCATCGGTCGTCCGGCCAGCAGCATGCGCGGGCAGGTTCAGGGCGAACCCGCCGCCAACCGGGTCGAGACCGTCTCGGCCTCGCTGACCGACAGCGACCTTTGGGGCGGCGACTTCAACGCCCAGGTCTTTTTCAACCGCACGCGCGACACCTTCGGCGGCGACCGCTCCGCGACCTTCCAGGACGCGAGCATCGCCCCCATCGGGACCCTGTTCGATCAGTCGTCGAACCGCTCGCGCAAGCTGGGCGCGCGGGCCAGCTTTGAGCGGGCGGTGCCGGGCGTGCCGGGGCTGACGGCGACCCTGGGTCTGGACGCCATGAAGGACCGCACCGAGCAGTTGATGATCGCCACCAATCGCGCCTGGGTGCCGCCGACCGAGTTCCAGAGCGTCGCCCCCTTCGTTCAGGCCAACATGCGCCTGTTCGACGGCAAGGTGCGCCTGGCCGGCGGCGTGCGTCAGGAGAATGTCGAACTGTCGATCGACGACTTCACCACCCTGGCCTCCTACGGCTCGCGCCGGGTCACGGGCGGCAAGCCCAAGTTCGAGGCGACCCTGGTCAACGGCGGCGTGGTCTATGAACCGCTGGACGGCGTGCGCGCCTACGTCAGCTACGCCGAGGGCTACACCGTGCCCGACGTCGGACGCATCCTGCGCTCCATCAACGTCGATGGGGTCAAGGTCGAAAGCTTCCTCGACATCAGTCCAGTCGTCTCGGACAATCAGGAGATCGGGCTGGAGGTGAAGCGTGGTCCGTTCGAAGCCGGGGCGACCTACTTCTGGTCCTCTTCGGACCTGGGTCAGTTCCTCGTTCGCAACGCCGACGGCGTCTATGACGTCCAGCGCCAGGCGGTCGAGATCGAGGGCCTGGAGCTGAACCTGCGCGCGCGTACGCCGATCGAGGGACTGACGGTTTCGACCGGCTACGCCCGCCTGCGCGGTCAGACCGACACCAACGACGACGGCCGGGTGGACCGCGATCTGGACGGGGCCAACATCTCGCCGGACCGCATCAACGCCGCCGCCGTCTACGCCAACGGCCCGCTGTCGGCGCGTCTGCAGGTCCAGGCCTATCTGGCGCGGGACTTCGAAGGCGGCGACGTGCGCAACAACTTCGAAGGCTACACCGTGGCCGACGCCTATCTGCGCTACGACTTCGCCATTGGCGGCGTGTCGCTGGCGGTCCAGAACCTCTTCAACGAGGACTATGTGACCTACAGCTCCGACACCAGCAATCCGACCGACAACCTGCGCTATTTCGCCGGCCGGGGCCGCTCCTTCACCCTCGGATGGGACCGTCGCTTCTGATGCGTCTGGTCCGACTGGCGCATCGCTGGACCGGGGGGCTGATCGGCCTGCTGCTGTTCGTCCTGGGGCTGACCGGAACCGTTCTGGTGTTCAAGGACGACTGGCTGCGCGCCGTCGTGCCTCACGCCGCCGAGGCGCGGGTTTCGGACCCGAAGATCATCGGGGCGGCGCTGGATCGGGCGTTCGCGTCGTCGGACCGACCGCGTTCGGTCGTCCTGGCGACTGACCGGCTGGGCGTTCACCGCCTGAACTACGAAGACAAGACGCGCGGCGCTTATGTCGCCCAGTCGGGACAGGTCGTGGCGCGCTGGTACAGCCTGTGGGCGCGGCCCGAACTGTGGGTGTTCGACCTGCACCACTATCTGCTGATCGGCGACACGGGAAAGACCATCGCCGGGATCGCGGGATTAGCGGGGCTGGGTTTCGTCATTACCGGGGTGATCCTGTGGTGGCCGACGCGGCGGACCTTCGTATTCGCGGTCCTGCCCAGGACCTGGAAGCGGCCGGGGATCGTCAAACACCATCGAGACATGGGGGTGTGGAGCGCGCCGGTGCTGGCCGTCGTGCTGGCGACGGGAGCGATTGTGGCGCTGTCGCCCCTGTATGACGGCCTGGCCAAGGCCCTGTCGCCGCGCGTGGATCTGGAAGCGGCCATGGCCCAGCCGAAGCATGAGGGAGGGCCGCTATCCGCCGATCTGGACTGGTCGGCCATGATGACCGCGGCGCAAGGCCGTTTCCCCGACGCCGAGCTGCGCATCGTCTCCCTGCCGACCAAGCCGGGCGGTCTCATCGGCCTGCGGATGCGGCGGGCGGCGGAATGGCTGCCCAACGGCCGGACCCAGGTCTGGTTTGATCCCTCCGACGGGCGGATCCTCGGGACGCGCGACGCCCTGGCCCTGCCTCTGGGCCTGCGGGTGGTCAACGCCCAGTACCCGATCCACGCGGCCAAGGTCGGGGGCCTGGCCTACAGGCTCGTCGTCGCGATCGCGGGTGTGGCGCTGACCCTTCTGGGCTCTCTGGCCGTCGTGACCTTCTGGTCCAATCCGAGCGGGCTTCCGAAGCGGCGACGCCCAAGAGCGCGGCCTGTCCAAGATGTTGGAGCGGGTAGAGCTTCGCCAGACTGAGACGGGCGGGGAGGGGCGCGCGCCAGAAGGCGACGCTTGGCCAGGCCGTTTCTCTCGTCCCTCAGGCGGCCTTCGGTCCGCAGCACGACTTTTGTCGCGTCTGCGCCAGGTCTTCCAGGATCGCGCAATTCGGACTGGGGCCGCTGACGCAGGCGGCGTCGCAGTCGCTCACGAGCTTCGACAAGTCCGCTTCGAGCGCCTTGAGTTCAGCGAGCTTCGTCTGGACGACGTTCAGATTCTGGCGGGCGAGGTCGCGCGCATCGAGGCAGGAATGGTCGCCGCCGTTCTCGAGCAGATCGATCAGGCTGCGGACCTGCTCGATCGGGAACCCGAGTTCCCGGCATCGACGGATGAAGGTCAGTCGCTGGAGATCGGCGTCGCCATAGGTGCGATGACCTCCGTCACGGCGCTCGGCCCGGCGTACCAGCCCGATTTGTTCGTAGTAGCGGATCGTCGGCGGGGTCGCGCCGCTGCGCTTGGCGAGGGCGCCGATCGAAAGCTCGCGGTCCATTTGGGTCCTCAACGAATAGGGCTTGAACCTCAAGTTACTTTAAGTCCTACAAACCGTCCAACGGATCGGCGCGCTGCGCCCAGTTCGAACTCTGCGGGTCGCTCGACCCTGGCTCAAACCTGTGGATGCTGTTGATCATGACGTCTCTCAATCCCAGTTCGCCGCTCAAGGCCGATCAGGCCAAGGGAGGCGTGGACCAGAAGGCGGTCGGCGTCGGCTCCATCGTGGCGACCTCAGGGGCGGTCGTCGCCTGTGCGGCCTGCTGCGTCGTGCCGCTGGCCCTGCCTATCATCGCCCTGGCGGGTTTCGGCGGCGTCCTGGCCTGGCTGTCCGGCGCCCATGTCTGGATCACCGCCGTCGCCGTGATGATCGTGGTCGCCGCCTGGGCCTGGCTGGCGTGGCGCACCTTCAACCGCCGCCTGCGACCGGCAAGGTCCACCCTCATCATGATGATGATTGCGACGGGTCTGCTGGCGCTCGCCCTGCTGTGGCCGCGTATAGAACCGGCCCTGCTGCAGGCTCTGCGATGAGCGGCCGCTTCAGGCCGCGATGGGCGGTTCTCGGTCTGGCCGGCGCCTGTGCGGTCTGCTGCGCCGTGCCGGCTGCCGTACTTTTGATCGGCGGAGCGACCCTGGGCGGTCTCGGGCTGGCGCTGGGCCGGAACTGGGACGCCGTCGTCTGCGGGGGACTGGTCGTCATTCTTCTCGGGGCGGCCGCCGCCCTGTATCGCCCCCGTCGGGCCGAGCCCGCATGCCGCATCGACGGCTCTTGCGGTTGTAAAGAAAGCCCTGAGGCGCCCGGCAAATGAGCGCGACCATCCTGCTCCAATCCACGCTGACCTGTCCGCATTGCGGTCATGTCGCGACCGAAACCATGCCCACTGACGCCTGCATCTGGTTCTACGACTGCCTCGGTTGCGGCGAGAAGCTGAAGCCCTTGCCCGGCGACTGCTGCGTCTTCTGTTCCTACGCCGACGTGCCCTGTCCGCCGATCCAGGAGGATGGCAAGGGCTGTTGCGGCTAGGGATCGGTCAGCGACAGGGGCAATCCCACGGCGACGACCCTCAGAAGGCGAGGGCGCCGGCCAGACCGGCCAGGACCAGGGTGACGGGTATCGCCAGTTGCGCCCGCCAGCGGTAGGCGGCGACCAGGGCGGCGCCGAAGATCGCCAGGGCCAGAGGCCAGTAGGGAGCCGTGTCGACCAGAGAAGCCCCCAGCTGAAGGACGGTGGCGACGATCAGTCCCACGACGGCGGCGGCGACGCCGTCCAGCAGGGCGTGCAGCGACCTGTTCTCGAGAACCAGCTCCAGGCGATCATAGAAGATGAGGGAGAAGCTGAAGGCCGGAAGGAAGATGCCCGCCGTCAGCGCCAGCGCGCCCGGAAAACCGCCGCCGGCATAGCCGACGAAGGTTCCGAAGATGATGAGGGGCGCCGGGATCACCTGGGCCAGGGCGACGCCGTCGAGGAACTGGCCGACGCTGATCCAGCCGCCTCTCGCGGCGTCGGCGCGCATGACGGGGATGGCGGTGTAGGCGCCGCCGAAGGTCAGCAGTCCCGCCTTCAGACCTGTGAAGAAGAGGGCGGCGACGGACGCGCTCATCGGCCTGACGCCCGCCGCCGTGACAAGGGGGGCGCTGTGGTCGTTGAGTCCGTAGCGCACCGCCAGCCCGATCGAGAGCGTCAGGATGAAGAGCGCGGCCGCTGCCAGGCGGCGGCCGCTTTGGGCCAGGGCATAGGCCAGGCCCGCCGCCGGCAGGATCAGCCAGAAGCTCACGCCCAGCAGCGAGGCCGCGCAACTGGCGGCGCCGATGAGCCAGAGGCTGCGGTCGACCATGACGTGCCGGCCGATCCGGTGGGCGGCCCGTACGATCACGGCCAGGACGGCGATCTGGACCCCGATGAAGGCGCTGGTCATCCAGCCCGACTTCACGCCGATCGAGAAATAGAGCCAGGCCAGTCCCAGCATCAGCACGAAGCCGGGCAGCATGAAGCCGAGCCCGGCGAGGACGCCGCCGATCCGGCCTCTCGCCCTCATGCCCAGGTGGACGCAGAGCTCGTGCGCCTCGGGCCCAGGCAGGACCTGAAGGACGGCGAGCAGCCGGTTGAAGCGCTCGCTCGACATCCACCGGCCTTCGTCGATCAGCCTGTGTCGGATCATGGCGATCTGCGCGACCGGACCGCCAAACGCCAGGACGCCGAAACGCAGGAACTGCAGGAAGAGGGCGCCGTAACTCAGATGCGGAGGGCGAAGCTCGCCAGGGCCGTCGGACGTCATCGGGACACAGCCAATCTCCTGGGGGCCTTCACCACAGCGGCGGCATTATGGCTTCTTTCGCAGGGCAGCACCCTTTCAAAACTCGTCTCGTCAGACCGTTCGACATGCGGATTACACCGAAGGACGGCTCATGGCGCTAAGCCGACCTGATCGCGATGGCGGACAGGTCGTTGGCTGCATCAATGGGCGTGCCTGACGCCTTCCGCTCGGAATAGCGGTCCACCAACTGGCCGGCGTGGGCGCGGGTCAGGACGGTGAAGCGCACCAGCTCCTCCATCACGTCGACGATGCGGTCATAGTAGCTGGACGGCTTCATGCGGCCATTGTCGTCGAATTCCATGAAGGCCTTGGCCACGCTGGACTGGTTGGGGATGGTGATCATCCGCATCCAGCGGCCCAGCAGGCGCAGGGTGTTGACGGCGTTGAAACTCTGCGAGCCGCCGGACACCTGCATGACCGCCAGGGTGCGACCCTGGGTCGGGCGCATGCCGCCCATGTTCAGCGGCAGGTGGTCGATCTGAAGCTTCATGATCCCGGAAATCTGGCCGTGGCGCTCGGGGCTGCTCCAGACCATGCCTTCGGACCACAGGGCGTGTTCGCGCAGTTCGTGGACGGCGGGATGGTCGTCGTAGTCGACCTGATCCGTCAGAGGCAGGTCGGAGGGATCGAAGATGCGCGTCTCACAACCCATGAAGCGCAGAAGGCGCGCGGCCTCCTCGACGCACAGGCGGGAAAAGGACCGATCCCGCAGCGACCCGTAGAGCAGCAGGATGCGGGGCGGATGATCGTTCGGGCCGAGGCCCAGGGCGGGGCGGCTGGACAGGTAGGTAGGGTCCAGCGCGGGCATGTGGTCGGGATCGGGCAGGGCGCGAAGGCGGGTCATTGGGGACGCAACTCCTTGAACATGAAAGCCGCCGAGGCCGGGCACAGGGCGCTGAACTGCCTGGAGGCGGCCATGGCGGTCGGCGCGGCTGATCGAGGCAAGGCGGTGTAGCCGTGCCGCTGGAAGAAGGCGGTCGCCGAGGTCGTGAGCAGGTAGAGGCCGGACGCATTCTGCTCGGCCGCCTCGGTTTCCAGCCAGGACAGGGTTGCAGAGCCGTGGCCTTCGCCGCGACGGCTGTCGATGACGACCATGGAGCGGATCAGGACGTCGGGACCGACCTGCTCCAGCCCGCCGTAGCCGATCAGCCCGGCGTCATCCTCGAAGCGGTAGAAGCGTCGACCGGGCTCATGGAGGTCATCCGTCGGCAGGCCGGCAGCCTCCAGCGAAGCGATCAGGTCGGGCGTGGGCTCGGACAAGGCCTCGACGTTGAAGGACATCAGCAGAGGTCCTTCTTCGGGGCGGTCGCGGGGAAGTAGCGGCGGCCCAGCCAAAGGGCGACCGAGATCAGCAGGATCAGCACCGGCACCTCGACCAGCGGGCCTATGACGGCGGCGAAAGCCACCGGCGAGGCCAGCCCGAAGGCGGCGATGGCGACGGCGATCGCCAGTTCAAAATTATTGGAGGCGGCGGTGAAGGCCAGGGCCGTCGTGCGCGGATAGTCCGCCTCGATCAGCCGCCCCATCAGGAAGCTGACCACGAACATGACGAAGAAGTAGATCGTCAGCGGGACGGCGATGCGCAGGGCGTCCAGCGGCAGAGCGACCACCTCGCCGCCTTTCAGGCTGAACATGGCGACGATGGTGAACAGCAGGGCGATCAGGGTGATCGGCGCGATGCGCGGCAGGAAGCGCGTCTCGTACCAGTCGTTTCCCTTCCTCGCGACCAGGGTGCGCCGGGTCAGGAAGCCTCCAAGAAAGGGCAGCCCCAGATAGACCAGAACGGCGCCGGCGATGGTCCAGACGCTGACATCGACCACGCTGCTCTCCAGCCCAAACAGGGGCGGCAGCACGGTCAGAAACAGCCAGGCGTAGAGGCTGAAGAAGGCGATCTGGAAGATCGAGTTGAAGGCGACCAGGCCCGCCACATACTGGTTGTCGCCGCGCGCCAACTGGTTCCAGACCAGCACCATGGCGATGCAGCGGGCCAGGCCGATCAGGATGACTCCGGTCATGTATTCCGGTTGGTCGCGCAGGAAGATGACCGCCAGGGCGAACATCAGCACCGGTCCCAGCACCCAGTTCTGGAACAGGGACAGCAGCAGCAC
>NZ_DASWXW010000004.1:0-4220 GCF_036405315.1 Brevundimonas sp.
ATCACCCCGATCGCCATGGAAGAGAAGCTGCGCTTCGCCATCCGTGAAGGCGGCCGCACCGTCGGCGCCGGCGTCGTGGCCAAGATCGTCGCCTAAGCGATGGATCCGGGTCCTCGGACCCGAACAGTACCGGCCTCAAGCAGCGCGCAAGCGCGGCAGGCCCAGTATAGAGTAAGCGTAACAGAGCGGCCCCCCGGAGCGATCCGGGGGGCCGTTTCTGCGTTCGGGGCAGGGTGAGCGGTGCATTGGCGATTTCGTTCACCATGGCGATAAACCCCGATGAAAGGGCGCAGGCGCACAAGCGAGGCTGGAATGGAACTTGCTGTCCCTTCGCCTAAAGAGAGACTCATGTCCGCCGAACCGACCTTCGAGATCCGCGACCTTGACAGCCTGACGGCCGAGGAACGCGCGCAGTGGAACGCCTGGGCGGCCGCGGACCCGGATCTGGCCAGCCCCTACTTCCGCGTGGAGTTCGCCCAGATCGCCGGGAGGGTCAGTCCCGGTTCGGCCCTGGCGGTCTTTCAACGGGAAGGCGAGGTGGTCGGCTATTTCCCGCATCAGCGGCGGGGCGGGGCGGTGCAGCCGATCGGCGCGCCGATGAACGACTATCACGGCGTCATCGGTCCCCGCGAAGGGCGGCCCGCTTTGGACGAGGTCGCGCGGATGCTCGGCGGCGCCCGCTTCAGCGTCAACGGCTGGGTCGGATCGGCGCCGGGCGCCTTGATCAGCGAGAGCTTCCGCACCACCATCCCGCCGGAAGGGGGCTATGACGCCTGGTATGCGGCCCGCCGTCAGGCCTTTGGCAAGTACTTCAAGGACAAGGAGCGCGCCCGCCGCAGCATGGCGGCCGAGTTCGGGCCAGTCGAGGCGCGGATCGGTCTTCGCGACGGAACCTTGCTGGATGAATTGATCGCCCTGAAGCGCGAGCAGTATCGACGGACGGGGCGGCACGACATCTTCGCCTGCGGCTGGACGCGGGACCTGCTGCACGCGCTGATGGCGGCGGAGGCCGACGACTTCGGCGCCTCGATCGCCGTCCTGACCGCCGGGGGGAGGGTTTGCGCGATGGAGTATTCTCTGCACGCCGGGCGACGCTTCCACTTCTGGTTCCCGGCCTATATTCCGGCGCTGGCGCGTTGTTCGCCGGGCATCATGCTGAGCATGGAGACCATCCGGCAGGGCGCGGAGCAAGGCTATCGCGACTTCGACTACGGCTTCGGCGGCGAGACCTACAAGAAGTACTTCTGCGACACGGTTCAGCCCGTGGCGGAGGCGACCATCCTGAAGCCCGGCCTGTCGGCGGCCCTGGGCGGCGCGGCGGCGTCGCTGCTGGGTCTGGCGGGCGCCGAGCGCGGCGAGCGTCTGCAGGCCAGCGTCCGCCGGCGCTGGAACGCCATCGAGGCGTGCGAGACCACGAGCATCAACCGCCTCCGCGGCGCCGCGACGGCGGCCCGGGCCGCCCTGTCCAAGGCGACGGGTCGTACGGCGACCGCGTGATGACCGGGGAGAATTTCATGTCCGAGCGCGGCACCCGCTATCCGGGCCCGATCAGCGAGACGGCGGTCCATCCGCACGGCCTGATCGCACAGGGCTTCGCCGAGGACGCGGCCCTGGCGGCTTTGCTGGACCGCTACCCGGCCGACCTGTTCGACATCAACCTGTACGACTACGACGACGAGGGGCAGGTCTCGCTGCGCACGGGCGCGCGGGGGCGACTGGACGGCGCTCAGTTGCTGGAGGCGATTCAGCAGGGGCGGTTGTGGGTCAATCTGCGCGGCGTCGAGACCGGCTGGCCCGAGCTGTGGGCGGCGGCGATGGCCGAGTTTCACAGGATTCAGGGGACCTATCCTGGCCTGAAGGCGGTGAAGAACGCCGGCCAACTGATCCTGTCCTCGCCCAAGGCGCGGGTGCCCTATCATTTCGATGCGGCGGGCGTGGTGCTGTTCCACCTGCGCGGGCGCAAGCGGATCTTCGTCTATCCAGGCGACGAGGCCCATCTGCCGGAGCGCAGCATGGAACAGGTGGTCGCCCGTCAGACGACCGAGGAGCTGCCCTATTCGTGCGCCTTCGAGGATGACGCGCGGATCATGGACCTGGAGCCGGGACAGGCGCTGACCTGGCCGCTGTACGCTCCGCACCGGGTCGAGAACCTGGACCGCTTCTGCGTGTCCCTGTCGATGGACTTCCAGACCTGGCCGTCGCGCTTCCGCAACGGCGCCCTCTACACCAACGCCGTGGTGCGCAGCCGGGGCGGTTCGCCGCGCTTCACCGATCAGATGGGGCAGGGCGAGCTGGCGGCGCGCTGGGCCGCCTCCCTGGCGCTGCGCCGCATGGGGGCGCTCAAAAGCCGGATCGCGCATTTCGAGCGCGACTTCGAGCCGCAGGTCGGCGCGGCCGACGGGGCGGGCGCCTTGCAGGGCTGATGGCGAAGGTCCTTCCTTACAACGACTTCATGACCTCGATTTAAAATGACTTGAAGCCCGGGCCGGACCACCTTCAGCTCACATCTGGAGAGGGACACCGCCATGAAGATCGCCGTTTACGCCGCCGCCTCAGTCGCCGTTCTGGCCGCCCTGGCCGCAGCCCAGCCCGCCGCCGCTCAGGAAGCCGAGATTCGTAACGCGGTCGCCCGGGTCATCGTCATTCCCGAGGATCGCACGGACATCGCGGTCGAGATCACCCCTGGGTCGGCCGACCTGCCGCAACTGATCGTCGAGCGCCGGGGCGACAAGGTCCGCATCGACGGCGGCCTGGGCCGTCGTCGCAGCCTGACGCAGTTCAACAACAACAGCATCCGCAGCTGCAACAACGGGCGCGCCGATGCCCGTCAGCCGGGCGAGGGGGCGACGGTTGAAGTGGGCGGAGCGGGCCGCATCCGCCTGGAGGACGCGCCGCTGGTGGTGCTGCGCACCCCCCGCGACGTGGACGTCAGCGCCGGCAGCGGCGTCTATGGCTCTATCGGCCGTGGCGCGCGCTCGGTTGATCTGGGCGCGGGCGGTTGCGGCAACTGGACCGTGGCCAACGTCGACGGGCGGATGGAGATCGGCGTCGGCGGGTCCGGGACGGTCCGCGCCGGGACGTCGCGCTCTCTTGAGGCCTCGGTCGGCGGTTCGGGCTCGATCCTGGCGGGCGCCACGGGGGATCTGGAAGCCAATATCGGCGGATCGGGCAGCATCGTGGTGGCCAGCGTGAACGGCGGGGCTGATGTCTCCATCGGCGGGTCTGGCGATGTCGCCATTCGTGGCGGCCGCGCCACGACGATGGATGTGGCCGTCGCCGGGTCGGGCGATGTGCGGTTCGATGGAACGGCGAGCAGCCTTGAGGCTTCCATTGCGGGATCGGGCGACATCCATGTCGCTGAAGTGACCGGCCCGGTGTCGCGCTCGATCGTGGGTTCGGGCGAGGTGCGTATCGGACGCTGATCCGATCCCCCGCTGCGAGAGAAGGCCCGGGAGCGTGGAACCCCCCGGGCCTTTTTCGCGCCCCGGCTTCAGGGCGCGGCGATAAGGAAAAAGCCCCGGCGGATCGCTCCGCCGGGGCTTCGTTTCGACCGGAAGGTCGAAGGTCGTTCCTTGGCTTAGAAGCCGCGGATGACCGGCAGGCCAGCCAGGGTGCGGCCCAGGTTGGCGCCGGCGCGGTCCAGCGACTGCAGGGTGCCGCCGAAGTTGTAGCGAGCGCCGATCATGAAGACGTCGGCGTCGACGTCGACGCTGGCGACGTCGGTCGAGACGCGCTGGTACGTGCCGTGGACGCTGAACGGGCTGTTGGCGAACTGGTACTCGGCGCCGGCGCCGTAGGCCCAGACGTCCGCGTCGCCCAGGTCGGCGTCGACGTTGCTGTACGACACGCCGGCGTTCAGGCGGAACGACGGGTTGACGTAGTAGGCGGCGTCGCCGCCGACGGTCCAGGCGTCAGCGCCGTCCAGGTCCGAGTAGGACACCAGGCCCGTCAGGGTCGCCGAGGCCAGGTACTTCTGCATTTCAGCGCCGACCGTGAAGGTCTCGTCGCCGCCCAGGTCCGTGACGCCGGCGAAGCCGCCGACGCGCAGGTCCGAACCGATGGTCTTGGTCAGGTGAGCAGCAGCGGCGGCCGTGGTGTCGTCGCCGAAGTCGCTGTCAGCATAGTTGACGGCGCCGTTGACGGTGACGGTCCATTCCGGGGCGACCTTGAAGGCGCCGACGCCGTCCAGTTGAGCGCCGTCGGTCTTGAAGCCTTCGGTG
>NZ_DASWXW010000005.1:0-6676 GCF_036405315.1 Brevundimonas sp.
GAAGAAGCCGACCAGGGTGTCCAGCTTCTCGGCGATGGCGACGGCGACCGTGACCGGGGCGGTCGGGACGCTGTCGCCCGGACCTTGCGGCTTGTAGTGGTCGCGCACGGCGTCGGCGACGGCGTCGGGGTAGCCGGCCAGTCGGGCGTAGTAGCCGCCCATGACGCCCTGCAGTTCCGGGAACTCGCTGACCATGCCCGAGGCCAGATCGGCCTTGGACAGGCGCGCGGCCTGTTCGGCTTGAGCGGCGTCCGCGCCGACCAGAGGGGCGATCTCGCGCGCCAGTGCGGCGATGCGGTCCACGCGCTCGGCAAGGGTGCCCAGCTTGGCGTGAAAGGTGACGCCTTGCAGCTTGTCGTTCCAGGCGTCGAAGCCGACCTTCTGGTCCTCGTCCCAGAAGAAGCGGGCGTCGTTCAGGCGGGCCGACAGGACGCGGCTGTTGCCGGCGGCCAGGGCCTGACCGCCGTCGGTCGCCTCGACGTTGGCGACGACGAGGAAGTTGGGGGCCAATTTCCCGTCTTGGCCGTCCTTGGACGGATCGCGCACGGCGAAATACTTCTGGTGCACCTTCATCGACAGGCGGACCACTTCGGGCGGCAGCGACAGGAACTGCGGGTCCATGTCGCCCAGGATCGGCGTCGGCCATTCGGCCAGACCGGCGACCTCGTCCAGCAGGCCGTCGTCATCGACCAGGGCCAGACCGCGCACGGCGCAGGCGGCCTTGGCGGCTTCGAGAATGCGCAGCTTGCGGTCGGCCACGTCCAGCAGGACGAAGTCGCGTTCCAGCTTGGCGCGATAGTCGGCGAAGTCCTTGACCGCGAACGGCTGGCCGCTGCCGAGGAAGCGGTGGCCCTCGGTCACGTCGCCGGACTGGACGCCGTCGATCTCGAACGGCACCACCGCCCCGTCGAACAGGGCGATGATGCGCTTGATCGGACGCACCCAGCGCAGTGTGCCCGCGCCCCAGCGCATCGACTTGGGCCAGGGGAAGCTGCGGACGATCTGATCGACGGCCTCGGCGAAGACCTCGGTCGTCTGCCGGCCCTTGCTGCTGATCTCGGCGAACCAGACGCCGTCGCGCTCGACCAGCTGGTCCTGCGTCAGGCCGGTCTTGCGCAGGAAGCCCTCCAGCGCCTGAGCCGGGGCCGAGATCTTGGGACCCTTGACCTCTTCATTGCGGTCCTCGGCGGCCGTCGGCAGGCCGTCGATGACCAGCGTCAGGCGGCGCGGCCCGGCGAAGACGTTCAGCGCCTCCCAGGTCAGCCCGGCGGCCTTCAGGCGCTCGGACGCCATGCGCTCCAGGTCGCGCGCGGCGCCCTGCTGCATACGGGCGGGGATTTCTTCGGAGAAGATTTCGAGAAGAAGCTGGGGCATCAGGCGGCGGACTCTTCGGTCGTGGCGGCAGACCGCATCAGGGTGAGGGCGATGTCCTTCAGGGCCAAGGGCGCGTCGGCCGCGCCGGTCTCACCGCTGAAGGCGATATTCAGCAGGAAGGTCTGCGGCGTCATGAAGGCGTTCTGCAGGATGGCGAACCACTCTTCGCCGACCACGACCACGCCGCGCCAGCCGCCCGGCTGCGCCGTCAGGTGGCTGCCTTGGTCATGGGCGTGGCGGACGATGCGCACCTCGGCCCACGATTCCTGGCCTTCGATTTCCACACGACCGCTGGAAAACAGCGAGATCGGCTCGCCGGGGCTCTGTTCCAGATTGGTGTCGGACAGATCGAAGGAGAGGATTCCAGTGACAGAGCTCACGACGTCGCCTTCTCATGTTCGACTTGGGCCAAAGCGCAGGCTTTGCACAGGTCGCGGATGCGGCCGATGTAGCTCTGGCGTTCGGCGACGGCGATGGCGCCGCGGGCGTCCATCAGGTTGAACAGGTGCGAGGCCTTCAGCACCTGATCGTAGGCGGGCAGGACCAGCGGCTGGCCTTGCGGCCCCTTCATGGTCAGGAAATGGGCGGCCTCGCGCTCCATGTCCTCGAAGCGGCGCTTCAGCGCGGCGACGTCATAGCCGTGGAAGTTGGCTTCCGACTGCTGGCGCTCGTTCTCGAGGAAGACCTCGCCGTAGGTCAGGCCTTCCTTGTTGAACTTCAGATCATAGACGTTGTCCACGCCCTGAACATACATGGCCAGACGCTCCAGCCCGTAGGTCAGCTCGCCCGAGACCACGTCGACCTCGATGCCGCCGACGCCCTGGAAATAGGTGAACTGCGTCACCTCCATGCCGTCGCACCAGATCTCCCAGCCCAGGCCCCAGGCGCCGACGGTCGGGTTTTCCCAGTCGTCCTCGACAAAGCGGATGTCATGCAGTTTCGGATCGATGCCGATGGCGGCCAGCGAGCCGAGATAGAGCTCCTGCAGGTTGTCCGGGTTCGGCTTCAGGATGACCTGATACTGGTAGTAGTGCTGCAGCCGGTTGGGGTTTTCGCCATAGCGGCCGTCGCCGGGACGGCGCGACGGCTGGACATAGGCGGCCTTCCACGGCTTGGGACCGAGGGCCCGCAGCACGGTGGCCGGGTGCAGGGTGCCGGCGCCGACCTCGATGTCATAGGGCTGCAGAATGGCGCAGCCCTGGTCGCCCCAGTATTTGTGCAGGGTCAGGATCAGGTCCTGGAAGGATAGGGGTTCGGTCGTCACGGCGGCTCGTTTTCGCAGCGCAAATTTGAGCGCGGACCCTAGGGCGCGCGCGCCGGAAACTCAACCGGACGCGGGATTTCCCAACAGGCAGGGCCGCCCCCACCAGCCAGGGCGTTGCAGTGCGACGGCGGCAGCTTCGGCGGCGGCTGCGTCATCAAACAGGCCGAAGACCGTCGCGCCCGAGCCCGACATGCGTGTCAGACGACAACCCGGCATGGCGCGCATGGCCGCCAGCGCCTCGCTGATCCCCGGCGTGACGCGCAGGGCGGGCGCCTCCAGATCATTGCGCTGAGCCTTCAGCCAGTCGATCACGACGCCGGGCGACCAGTCGGCGGGGGCCTCCGGGCAGTCGGTGCCCCCTGCGGGCGCGTCGTCATAGGCGCGATAGACCGCCCCCGTCGGCGACGGCAGACCGGGGTTGAGCAGGACGGCGGGCAGCGGCGGCAGACGCGGCTCGTCGGTCAGGTCGCCCCCCCGGCCCGTCGCCCAGGCCGGGCGGGCGCGCAGGCACATGGGACCGTCCGCCCCGACCACGCCCGCCACGGCTTCCAGCGCCGCCTCGTCCAGATCGAGGTCCAGCAGTTGCGCCGCCAGACGAATGGCCGTGCCCGCGTCCGCCGACCCGCCGCCCAGACCGGCCGCGATCGGCAGCTGCTTGTCCAGCGTCACCGCCACCGGCGGCGCGCCGATCCCGGCGGCCTCGCCCAGAGCCCGCAGGCCGCGTAGGATCAGATTATCGCCCTCGCCCGCCAACGCTCCGCCGAACAGCCCGGTCACGCTCAGCGACAGGGCATCGGCCGGCGTCACCGTCACGCCGTCGCCCACGTCGGCGAAGGCGACCAGACTGGCCAGAGGGTGATAGCCGTCGTCCGCCACCGGCCCGACGTGCAGGAAGAGGTTGATCTTGGCCGGAGCCAGGCCGCTGAGCGTCACCGGATCAGCTCTCGGCGCCGAGGCCCGCGCCCTTGTCCCCGGTCGGTTCCTGACCCAGCTTGTCGCGCAGCTTGGCCTCGACCTCGGCCTTGCGTTCGGCCTCGACCTCAAGGCTCAGGACCCGGTTCCACTGGAAGCCCGCCTCGCGCTGACGGCCCACGGCCCAGTAGGCGTCGCCCAGGTGGTCGTTGATCTCGGCGTTGGCCGGCTCCTTGGCCACGGCCCGCTCAAGGGTGTCGACCGCCGCCTCGAACTGGCCCTGGCGATACTGGGCCCAGCCCAGGGAGTCCTGGATATTGCCGTCGTTCGGATCGGCGGCGAAGGCGCGGGCGATCATCTCGGCCCCCTCCTCCACGCGGGTTCCGCTGTCGACCCAGAGATAGCCCAGATAGTTCAGCACCGTCGGACTGTTGGGCTGCTGCTGCAGGGCGGCCCACAGTTGCGCCTCGGCCTCGGGCTTGCGATCCAGCGCCTCATAGGCGGCGCCGCGCAGGAAATGCACCTCGAACCCTTGCGCGGCCGTGTTCAACAGCGGCCCGTTCAGCACGGTCAGCGCCTCTTCGAACTGCTCCATCTGCACCAGTTGGCCAGCCAGCATATAGGCGATGGTCGCCTCGTTCGGGCGGGCGGCCGCGGCGCGGCGCAGTTCGGCCAGCGCCGCCTCGGACTGATCCTCCTTCTCGAGGCTGACGGCGCTCTGCACCCGGGCGGCGGCGAAGACCTCAAGGTCGCGGTCGCCGATCTGGGCCAGGGCCGCGCGAGCGGCCGGCTCCAGCCCGGCCTGCTGCAGGGTCTGGCCGATCATCAGTCGGGTCTGGTCGTTCGGCTCCAGATTCAGGGCGAGACGCAGATAGACCACGCCGAACTCCAGCGCGCGCTGGGCGATGGCCTGGTCGGCTGCGGTCTTCAGCGCCAGAGCGGCGCCCTGACGCCAGGTCGGCGCCGCCGGCGGCCGCCCCTTGGCCAGGACGCGCTCGCGCGCCAGACGGGTGGCGCGGTCGGTCGCGCCAGCGGCGATGGCGGCGTCATACTGGGCCAGGGCCAGATCGCGCTTGCCGCGCCGTTCCAGGAATTCACCGTAGGGTAGACGGAACAGGGCCGAGGCCAGGGCGTGGCTGGTCAGGTCGCGCCATTCGGCGTCGGCCTCGTCGTAACGACGGCGAAGCTCCAGCAGACGGGCGCGATTGCCACGGGCCACCAGGGTGCTGATCGGGTCCAGCGTCGTCGGCGGCGCAGCCAGGGCCCGGTCCCAGTCGCCGGCCGCGGCCGCGACCCAGACCTGGACATAGAGCCCCGCGCGGTCATGCGGCGAGCCGATCGGGGCGGTCTTGAACAGGATGTCGGCGCGACGGGCGTCGCCGCCCACGAAGGTCTGCACGGCCGCGACCAAACGACCGGCCTGGACGATGACGGGCGAGACGCCCTCGCCTTCCGGCGCGATCCGGCCCGCGACGTCGAGATCGCCGGCCAGCAAGGCGGCGGTGAAGGCCTGTTCGCGCACGCGCGGCTGTTCCGGCGTCAAGTGCTCGACCCGCGCCAGATAGGCGGCGCCCGCCTCGCTCTCGCCGCTGACCAGGGCGTTGCGGCCCGCCAGATAAAGGCCGTAGGCGCTGTGCTGCGCCGCATCGGTCGGGATCGGCGCCCAGACCGCGGGGATCGGCGCGACTTCCGGTTCGGCGGCTTCTTCCGTGGTTTCATCGGCCGGAAGGTCGGCGTCCGGCTCCTGCCTCGGCTCGATCTCGGCGTCAGGTTCCGCCTGGACGGGCGCATCCTGAACCGGCGGCGTCTGCGGCGCGTCCTGGGCGAGCGACGGCGCGGCCAGACCCAACGCGATCAGCGAGGCGGCGGCGAACAGGGCGGAGCGGCGAAAGGCGAAGCGCATGGGCGGACCCTTCACGCTTTCCCCTCCGCCCGCAAGAGGCTGAAACCTCTAGGCCTTACATGTTCGGATAGTTGGGGCCGCCGCCGCCTTCGGGCGTGGTCCAGACGATGTTCTGCGACGGGTCCTTGATGTCGCAGGTTTTGCAGTGGACGCAGTTCTGGGCGTTGATCTGGAAGCGCGGGTTCTGGCCCTGCTCGTCGGTCAGCACTTCATAGACGCCCGCCGGGCAATAGAGCCGCGCCGGTTCGCCGTACTTGGGCAGGTTGACGTTGATCGGCACGCTGGGGTCCAGCAGCTTCAGGTGGGCCGGCTGGTCCTCGGCGTGGTTGGTGTTCGAAATGAAGACCGACGACAGCTTGTCGAACGACAGCTTGCCGTCCGGCTTGGGATAGGTAATCGGCTTGAAGTCCTTGGCCAGCCCGGTCGAGGCCGCATCCGTCTTGGTGTGCTTCATGGTGCCGAAGAAGGAGAAGCCGCCGGTCAGGTGGTTGACCCACATGTCGAACATGGAAACCGCCCCGCCCATCATGGTGCCCAGCTTGGACAGCATGGGCTTGGCGTTGCGGACGATCTTCAGCTCCTTGTAGACCCACGACCCCTTGTAGGCCTCTTCATAGGCCTCCAGCACGTCGCCCTCGCGGCCCGCGATGACAGCCTCATAGGCGGCGTCGGCGGCCAGCATGCCGGTCTTCATGGCGTTGTGGCTGCCCTTGATGCGAGGCACGTTCACGAAGCCCGCCGAGCAGCCGATCAGGGCGCCGCCGGGGAAGGCCAGCTTGGGCACCGACTGGAAGCCGCCCTCGGTGATGGCGCGGGCGCCGTAGGAGACGCGCGTGCCGCCCTCCAGGTGCTCGGCGATGGCCGGGTGGTGCTTGAGCTGCTGGAACTCGTCGAACGGCGACAGATAGGGGTTTTGATAGTTCAGGTGCACCACGAACCCGACCGACACGTAGCGGTCGCCGAAGTGATACAGGAACGAGCCGCCACCCGTCTTGTCGTCCAGCGGCCAGCCGGTCGTGTGCTGGACCAGGCCGGGCTGGTGCTTGTCCGCCGGTATCTGCCACAGTTCCTTCAGACCGATTCCGAACTTCTGCGGGTCCGAGTTCGCCGTCAGGTCGTGGCGGGCCATGATGGTCTTGGCCAGCGAGCCGCGCACGCCCTCGGCGATGAAGACATACTTGCCGTGCAGTTCCAGACCGGGCTGGAAGTCGCCGGTCGGCTTG
>NZ_DASWXW010000006.1:0-2366 GCF_036405315.1 Brevundimonas sp.
AGGGCCAGCAGGGCCAGCTTTTCGATCTTCCACTCGCCGGCGCCGTGGCGCTCGGAGATCTTCACATGGTTCTTGAACTTGGGGGCGGCGCTCACAGCGAAACCTTTCCGGCGGCGAACAGGACGACCCAGAACAGCACGGCCAGGACCAGAGGGCCCCAGACCGCGATGTTGGCCATCAGATTGGCGGACTTCAGATCAAGGCCCTTGCCGGCGTCGTTGATCAGGTGGCGGGCGCCGTTCAGCAGGAAGGAGAAGACCACCAGCGACAGGCCGAACCAGATGAAGAGGCCGAACGGCGAGGCCGAGCAGGCCAGAACCTTGGCGTAGGCTTCAGGCCCGGCGGCGACGGCCGCGACCCAGGCCAGCAACAGGACGGCGCCGACCGTGGCCGCGCCGATGGTGACGCGGAACAGGATGGAGGCCGTCATGGTCACGTGCCACCGCCAGACGTCGGTGAAGGGCGACATCGGCGCCACATGGCCATTGGGATGGCGGACGTAGCGGCCAGTCGGGTCGCCCGCACCCTGGGGAAGGTTCGACATGCGAATGATTCTCAAAAAACCTGTGGAAAAACAGGTCCGGTTGCAGTGCGATAGGCTTTAGTGACCGCAAAGGCCGGGTGTCAACGAACCGGGCCGTATAAGCGCCACGGATCGCGTTTTCCTGATCAGGCCTCGCGAATCGCTCGCAAGAAGGCGTCCTTGTCGTGCTCGGACAGACGCACCGCGCCGGGACGGCCCCAGATCGGGTCTGGCCAAAGGCCGTCGTCGCGGCGGCGCCCGACGATATGGACGTGCAGCTGGCGGGTGACGTTGCCCAGGGCCGCCGTGTTCAGCTTGTCGACGGGGCGGCCCGCCGCTTGAGCCAGCGCGCGCACCATTTCTCCGGCGCGCACGACTTCTTCGATTAGGGCCGCACGCTGATCGCGGCTCAGGTCGTCCAACTCGACCGCGCCCGCGACGCGCGGCATCAGGATCAGCCAGGGAAAGCGCGCGTCGTCCTGCAGCCGCACCTGGCACAGGGGCCAGTCGGCGGCGAAGACGGACCCGGCCTTGAAGGCGGGGTCTGCCAAGAAGGGGGAGGTGAAGTCAGTCATGTCAGGTGCTCGTCCTCGAACCAGCGCAGGCGATAGGCGTTCATCGCCGTCGTCGCCAGCCGGGTGGTCAGCCGCCAGTTGACCACGGCCCCTACGGGCGCCCCGATGACGGGGATCAGCTGGGCCAGCTTGGCCAGGTCGATGTAGTCGCGATATTCCAGCTGGAACCTGCGCCAGTCGAAGTCCTGGATGCGTTCGGGCTGATGCAGGCCGCGCCCCGCCGCCTCCAGCGCGGACAGGGCCTCGGGCCGATGCCGGGCGCTGGAAAAGGCCAGTTGGAAGATCCGCAACAGATAGAGCCGCTCCGCCAGGCTCTTGCCCGAATGGCCGTAAAGGGCGCCGATCTCGGCCAGCAGCTTGATCTTGATGGCGAGCAGGGCCGGAAAGTCCGCCGCCGCCAGCAGGAAGCCGCCCGCCCCCGCCACCCCGCCCTCGACGCTGGCCGTGGTGCGGTAGAAGTCGACGCGGGTCTGGATCAGCTCTTCGCGCTTGCGAAGGCTGCCGTGCAGCAGGGGTTTTGCCGTGGTCCAGTCGGCGCCGGTCATGATGCCCCGCGTCGTCAGTTCGACGCCGGAGGTGACGATCTGGTGCACCCGCTCGGGGATGAGCCTGTTGATGCGGTCCTGGGTCGCCCGCGTGGTCATGTCCCACAGGCCGGGGCGGCGCAGCTGGCGTTCGCGCCAGGCCTCGGCCTCGGCCAGGACGCGGGCTTCATATTGTCGATCGTCTTCCGCAGCGGTCATCATGCCCCTCTGGATGCGGCGACCCTCGCAGGGGGCGACCAAAGGCGCAACGTCCGGCGCTTGCTCCCGCTCCCTTGCGGGTCTAGACCGCCCGCCATCGAGTACCGTTTCGCACACGCAACATTGACTGGAGAGACCTGAATGGCTCGCGCGAAGATCGCCCTCATCGGCGCCGGCATGATCGGCGGAACCCTGGCCCACGTGGCCGCGCGCGAAGCGCTGGGCGACGTCATCCTGTTCGACATCGCCGAAGGCACGCCGCAAGGCAAAGCCCTCGACATCGCCGAGGCCTCGGCCGTCTTCGGTCAGGACGTGGCCCTGAAGGGCGCCAACGACTACGCCGACATCGCGGGCGCCGACGTCTGCATCGTCACCGCCGGCGTGCCGCGCAAGCCGGGCATGAGCCGCGACGACCTGATCGGCATCAACCTGAAGGTCATGAAGGCCGTCGGCGAGGGCATCAAGCAGCACGCCCCCAACGCCTTCGTCATCTGCATCACCAACCCGCTCGACGCCATGGTCTGG
>NZ_DASWXW010000007.1:0-8021 GCF_036405315.1 Brevundimonas sp.
CGAGGACGGCTGCGGGCCGATCCAGACGATGCCCGCCGCCATGACCGCCTCGGCGAAGTCGGCGTTCTCGGACAGGAAGCCGTAGCCGGGGTGGATGGCCTCCGCCCCCGTCGCCTTGGCCGCCGCCAGCACCTTGGCCGCGTCCAGATAGGATTCGCGCGCCGCCGCCGGGCCGATCAGCACCGCCTCGTCCGCCTCGCGCACGTGCAGGGCGTCAGCGTCGGCCTCGGAATAGACGGCGATGGTGCGCAGGCCCATGCGGCGGGCGGTGCGGAAGACGCGGCAGGCGATCTCGCCGCGATTGGCGACCAGGACGGACTTGAACATTCGGCTACCTTATTGCGCCCAGCTCGGGGCGCGCTTGTCCAGGAAGGCGCGAACGCCTTCCTGGCCTTCTTCCGAGACGCGGGCGCGGGCGATGCGCTTGGCGGTCTCTTCCAGCAGGCGATGGTCGATGGCCTCTCCGGCCAGGTCGTTCACCAGACGCTTGGCCTCGCCCATGGCGCCGGGGGCGCAGGTCGTCAGGCTGTCGGTCAGCATGGAGATGAATTCGTCCACAGAACCTTCCGGCAGGACCAGGTCGATCAGGCCCGCGTGGGCGGCGTAGTCAGCGTCGAAGATGTTGGCCGTCAGGAACAGCTGGCGGGCGCGGCGCGCGCCGACGGCCTCGATGACATAGGGGGCGATGGTCGCCGGGATGAGGCCCAGCTTGACCTCCGAGAAGGCGAAGCGCGCGCCCTCGACCGCCACGGCCATGTCGCAGGCGGCGACGATGCCCGCCCCGCCGCCCATGGCCGCGCCCTCGACCAGGGCCACCGTCAGGGCCGGCACGTCGTGCAGGGCCTTGAGCATTTTCGCCAGACCCATGGCGTCGTCGCGGTTGTCAGCCTCGGACCAGCCGGCGGCGTCGGCCATCCAGTTCAGGTCGGCGCCCGCGCTGAAGGTGCCGCCCGCGCCGCGGATGAAGACCACGCGCACCCGGTCGGCGCCCTGCAGGGTCTCGAACGCCTCATAGAGTGCGGCGATGGTGGCCGCGTCGAAGGCGTTCTTCTTCTCGGGCCGGTTGATGGTGACGAAGACCACGCCCGACGGCAGGGCGTCGATCTTGACCAGCTCGTCGTTGGCGTCCGGCGCCGGATCGGCGACGAAGGGATGGGCGATGGCGTTCATCTCGGCCGCCTCGGCGTCGGTGACGTCCAGGGCGTTCAGGTCTTCTTCGGTCGGCTTCTGGTCGGTCATGGTCGGCTCCTTCAAGCTTCAACGCCTGAAATGTCTTCCTTCTCCCCTCGGGGGAGAAGGTGGCTTGCGGAGCAAGCCGGATGAGGGGGCGATTTCCCCATCTGTGCCGCGCGAAGGCGGATCGCGTCCAGCAAGATATTGGGATTGTGCAAAAATGCTTCGTTTGAGAAGCGAACGACAACGAAACCGGCCTCGGACAGACGATGGTCGCGCAACGCGTCCTCAGCCTCGCGCAGGCGGTGAACCCCGCCGTCCAGTTCGAGAACCAGCCTGAGTTCCGGGCAAAGAAAGTCCGTCACATAGCCCGCAACAGGCGCCTGACGACGGAACTTCCATCCCTCGAAGCCGCGATTGCGAAGCAGCGCCCAAAGGCGGGCTTCAGCGGAGGTTGTGTCTTCGCGAAGACGCCGAGCGCGTCGCGTTCTGTCCGGCGACTGGTGCATGGCCGCAACCTAATCCCTTCTCCCCTCGGGGGAGAAGGTGGCTCGCGCCAGCGAGACGGATGAGGGGAACGTCGGCTCCATACCTATTCTCATCAACTTGCTTGCGGACAGCGCCCCCTCATCCGACCTGCTCCGCAGGCCACCTTCTCCCCCGAGGGGAGAAGGATCATTATGTGAATTACATCCGGAACACGCCGAAGGTGGTCTCGGGGATGGGGGCGTTCAGGCTGGCGCTGATGGCCAGGCCCAGGACGTCGCGGGTCTGGACCGGGTCGATGACGCCGTCGTCCCACAGGCGGGCGGTGGCGTAGTAGGGGTTGCCCTCGTCCTCGTATTTCTGACGGATCGGCGCCTTGAAGGTCTCGGCTTCTTCCGGCGTCCAGGTGTCCGCATCGCGGTGGACGGTGGCCAGCACCGAGGCCGCCTGCTCGCCGCCCATCACCGAGATCCGGCTGTTGGGCCAGGTGAAGAGGAAGCGCGGGCTGTAGGCGCGGCCGCACATGCCGTAGTTGCCGGCGCCGAAGCTGCCGCCGATCAGGACGGTGAACTTGGGCACCTCGGCGCTGGCGACCGCCGTGACCAGCTTGGCGCCGTGCTTGGCGATGCCCTCGGCCTCGTACTTGCCGCCGACCATGAAGCCCGAGATGTTCTGCAGGAACAGCAGCGGAATCTTGCGCTTGCAGGCCAGCTCGATGAAGTGCGCGCCCTTCTGGGCGCTCTCCGAGAACAGCACGCCGTTGTTGGCCAGAATGGCCACCGGCATGCCCCAGATGCGGGCGAAGCCACAGACCAGCGAAGTGCCGTAAAGCGCCTTGAACTCGTCCAGCTCCGAGCCGTCGACGATGCGGGCGATGACTTCGCGCACGTCATAGGGGGCGCGCACGTCGTCGGGAATGATGCCGTAGAGCTCCTGCGGGTCCAGAGCCGGGGGGCGCGGCTCGCGCACGTCCAGCGGCACGGCCTTCACCGTGTTGAGGTTGGCGACGATGGAGCGGACGATCTCCAGCGCATGCTCGTCGTTCTCGGCCACATGGTCGACCACGCCGGACTTGCGGCCGTGGGTCTCGGCGCCGCCCAGTTCCTCGGCCGAGATGACCTCGCCCGTCGCAGCCTTCACCAGCGGCGGGCCGGCCAGGAAGATGGTGCCCTGATTGCGCACGATCACCGTCTCGTCGGACATGGCCGGCACATAGGCGCCGCCCGCCGTGCAGGAGCCCATGACGCAGGCGATCTGCGGGATCGACTTGGCGCTCATACGCGCCTGGTTGAAGAAGATGCGGCCAAAGTGGTCGCGGTCAGGGAAGACCTCGGCCTGGTGCGGCAGGTTGGCCCCGCCCGAATCGACCAGATAGACGCAGGGCAGATTGTTCTGTTCGGCGATCTCCTGCGCCCGCAGGTGCTTCTTCACCGTCAGGGGAAAGTAGGCGCCGCCCTTCACCGTCGGGTCGTTGGCGACGATCATGACCTCGCGGCCCGACACCCGGCCGACGCCGCAGATCATGCCCGCGCCGGGGGCCTCGTCGCGATACATGCCGTTGGCGGCCAGCTGGCCGACCTCCAGGAAGGGCGAGCCCGGGTCCAGCAGGCGCTCGACCCGGTCGCGCGGCAACAGCTTGCCCCGCGCCACATGGCGGTCGCGGCTGGCGTCGGAGCCGCCGCGCGCGGCCTTGGCCACCTTCTCGTAGAGCTCATCCCGCAGGGCGCGATTGTGCGCATCCAGCGTTTTGAAAGCAGGACTGTTGCGATCGACGGCGGAAATCAGCTTGGGCATGCCCCAAGGTTTAGGAGGCTTCCGGGCCGCTGGGAAGCGTCGGCTTTCCTGTCGAGCAGATTCCAGCCTAAACCTCCGTCATGGCTGCCGAACGTCCCGACACGCTGCCCGACTCGCTGGAAGCCGCCCTCGCACGCGTCTTCGAGGGCACGAAGAACACCCGCGCCAGCTGGTTCGCCCTGACGCGGGGCGAACGGCTGTTCTCGACCGGCGACCCCGCCGACACCCTCTACCTCCTGCGCGCCGGGCGGCTGGGCGTGTTTCGCGACGACAACGGACGCGGGCCTCAGTTCGTCGGCGTCATCAAGCCGGGCGATCCCGTCGGCGAAATGGCCATGCTGGCGGGCACGACCCACATGGCCAATGTGGTGGCCCTTCGCGACAGCGACGTGGTCGCCCTGCCCCGCGACGCCTTCTTCGAGGCCGCCCGCGCCGAGCCCGCCCTGATGGCCGAACTGGGCCAGGTCATGCTGACCCGGGCGCGCGACCGCAACTCCACCGGCTCCGACCCGACCGTCTTCGGCTTCGTCTCGGCCCGTGCCCAGCCGATTCGCAGCTTCGTCGAGCGCGTGGCCCGTGCGGTCGAGGCCCAGGGCTTCACCTGCCGCATCATCGACCACACAGCCCTGTCGTCCGCCGCCGAGTGGTTCTCGAGCGTCGAGGACGCGCATGACTACGTCCTCTACGTCGCTGAGTCGGACGAGCCCGGATGGGCCTCCCTGTGCGCCCGACAGGTGGACCGGGTCTTCATCGTGGGCGACGCCGACCACAAGCCGCACGCCCCCGTTCTGCCGCCCGAGATCGAGGACGAAGCCCACCCGCTGACCGACCTGATCCTGCTGCGTCCCGCTCACATGGCGCGCCCGACCCGGACCCGCGCCTGGCTGGACGCCTTCAAGCCCGGCCGCTGGTTCCATGCGGTCGAAGGTCTGTTCGACGACACGGCGCGGATCGCCCGCATCGTCACCGGCTCGGCGGTCGGGGTGGTCCTGTCAGGCGGCGGCGCCCGCGCCTACGCCCACATCGGCGCGCTGAAGGCCCTGCGCGAAGCAGGCATGCCGATCGACTTCATCGGCGGCTCCTCAATGGGGGCGGTGATCGCCGCGGGTCCCGGCCTCGGCTGGTCGGACGAGGAGCTGGACGAGCGCATCCGCAAGGCCTTCGTCATATCCGACCCCTTGTCGGACATCGCCTTCCCCATCATCGCCATGACCCACGCCCGCAAGGTCTCGCGGCTGATGCAGGACGCCTATGGCGACGTGAACATCGAGGACATGCCCCTGCCCTTCTTCGCGGTCTCGACCAATCTGACGTCGGGCAAGGTGGAAGTTCATCGCGAAGGGATGCTGCGCCACGCCCTGCGCGCCTCGATAAGCATCCCCGGCGTCATGCCGCCTGTGGTGATGAATGGTCAGGTGCTGGTGGACGGCGCCGTGCTGCGCAACTTTCCCAGCGAGGTGATGCGTCGCCTGAACAGCGGCCCGGTCGTCGGCGTGGACGTGTCCCAGACGCGCGGCGTCGACCCCAAGGCGCTGGAGGACCCGCCCTCCTGGTGGCGCTGGATCGTCTCGGGCGCCTGGAAGAAGGGGCCGCCGATCGTGTCGGTGCTGATGCGCTCCGCCACCCTGACGACCGAGGCCGAACTGATGCAGGCGCGGGCCGACACCGACCTGCTGATCCTGCCCCGCCCCGAAGGCGTCGATATCCGCGACTGGAAGGCCTACGACCCGGCCGTTTCCTCAGGCTACGCCGCCGCGCAGGCCGCGCTGACGACGCTGAAGTGCCCGATCGAGCATCTGCATCGCCATCGCTTCAGCGACGCCGCGCGACAAGAAACAGACGAGGAAATGGTAGAAGAGTCGCCCCGTCCGTCCGCCTAGGGAAGGCTCGCGACAGCCGTTCGCCTAGCGCCGAGAGGAAGGCGTCCCGCATCGCCGGATCGCCGGCCAGCGCGGTCAGATAGGGCCGCAGCGCCGTGCCCTTCATCCATTCCAGCACGGCGTTCTCGCCGCTGAGGACGTGCAGATAGGTCGTGGCCCAGATGTCGATGTCGTCGCACTGCGGCGCCAGGGCCTCGTAGTAGGCCTCGGCCGGCAACAGAGGGGCGATCGTGTCCACCCCCGCCAGAACCGCCGCCCACGGCCCGTCAGCCGCCGTTTCACGCATGAGGGTGTGGTGGCGCGTCTCCCAGGCCATCGGCATCTGCACGGCCAGCAGCCCCCCGGGCGCCAACGCCCCCGCCAGATGGCCGAACAGCGCCCCATGATCGGACAGCCACTGCAACGAGGCGTTGGCCAGAATCAGGTCGGCGGGGCGCTCAGGCGCCCAGGTCGCGATATCGCCGACGGACCAGTCAACCTCGGCTGACAGGGCGCGGGCCTGATCCAGCATGGCCTCGCTGGAGTCCATGCCGTGCACGTTTGCATTCGGGTGGCGCCGTTTCAGCAGGGCCGCGTGCTGGCCGGTTCCGCAGCCCAGGTCCCAGATCTCGCCGGGTGAGAAATCTTCAGGCAGACGCACCAGAAGATCGAGCGCGGCGCGGTCGCGCTGCGCTTCAAACCGACTGTACTGGCGGGGGTCCCACACGGGGGAAGCGTCGCTCATCTCTGCATCACTCCACATCGCTGAAAGCGATTCGTGGGGGTGATGGTACCGCCTCTCAGGCTTGAACTGAGGACCTCCGGTTCCACAAACCGGCGCTCTAACCAACTGAGCTAAGGCGGCGCGATCAACGCGAGGGCGGTTCTCTAGCGGGCCTCGCTCCGGTCGGCAATACGCATATTCAGGAAATTCACTTTATCCCCCGTCAGTTCCAGCCGCGGCTGGCGATATACTGCTGCAGGGCGGCGATCCGGGTCTGGTCCGACGGGTGGGTCGAGGCGAATTCCGGCGCCCCCGACTGGCGCTGCTGGGCCATCAGCCGCCACAGGGCCACGGATTCGGACGGCTTGTAGCCGGCGGCGGCGACATAATCGACGCCGAGACGGTCCGCCTCCAGCTCATGACTGCGCGAGAAGGGCAGCAGCAGCCCCAGTTGCGCGCCCAATCCGCCGAAGGCGCCCACGGCCTGCGAATAGTCCCCTGCCCGGCTCTGCACCGCGCCCAGCACCAGGCCCGCGGTCGACTGGGTCGAATAGCGTTCCGCCGCGTGGCGGGCGACGACGTGGCCGACCTCATGGCCCAGGACCGTGGCCAGTTGATCGTCGTTGCGGGTCAGGGCCAGCAGCCCCGTGGTCACGCCGATCTTGCCCGACGGAAGAACGAAGGCGTTGGGGCTGTCGTCCTGGAAGACGCGATAGTCCCACGCCCGGTTGGCAAGCCCCGCGGCCTGGACGATGCGGCCGCCGACGCGGCGCACGCGCTCGTTCTGGGCGGCGTTGGTCGAGAGCTTCTCGGTCCGCAGGGTTTCCGCCCAGGCGGCGTCAGACTGCTGGATCAGGGCGCTGTCATCGACGATCAGGAACTGATTGCGGCCCAGGCTCTCGTTGTAGGCGCAGCCGGCCAGCATCAGCCCCAGCGTGGAGACGGCGGCGACAAGGGCGTGTTTCATGCGGCTTCTCTTCCGTTCAGATGCATCAGCGGACAAGCCCCAAGACCAGGGGGGAGCGCCGCCGAAGCGCCAGTCGGAGACCTTAGGGGTGATCTGGACGCCCTTCCACCGGAGTCTGGACCTGGCCTGGCGGTTCGGTCGTGGCGGTCGCCAGCATGAAGGGCACGCGAACGACGAACTTGGCGCCCTCGGCGCCCTCGACCGTGCGCGCCGAAAGCCGTCCGCGTTGGACGATGTCCAGGGCCGCGGCGCCGAAACCCTGGCCGGCCGGCGACTCTGACAGCACACGACAGTTCGTGGCTCGTCCATCTGAAGCGACAGCGCACTCGATCGTGGCGTAGCCTGCTTCCGGCGCGCCAGGTCTGGATGCCCCGGCGCATCCGGCGGCGCCAAGCGCCAGAGTGACCGCGCAAGCAGCCATCGCATGGCGCGAACGCTCCATGAGATCTCCCGCATCCCAAGCGCGCGTCGCGCGATTGCGTCAATCTATCACGAAGAAGGAAGGGCGTGAGGCCAGACAAAGAAAAACGCTCCGGGACAGAGCCCCGGAGCGTTCTTCAGTTCGACGTTGTCGATCGCGTCAGTCGCCCAGATTGAAGGGCACGCGAACGACGAACTTGGCGTTGGTCGCAGCGCCGTCGACCGTGCGGGGCGAAAGCTGCCCGCGCTGGACGATGCGCACTGCGGCGGTGCCGAAGCCCATGCCGGACGGTTCTTCCGACACCACGCGGCAGTCCGAGGGACGACCGCTGGGGGTGACGGTGCACTCAACCGTAGCCGAGCCGCCCACGCCGCGATCAAGCGCACGTTGCGGGAAGTCTCGTTCAGTCGGACGCGGCGGGCGCGACCAGCTGGGGTTGGTGATGACCGACGGACGCGGCGGCGCGGGCGGAGCCGGCGGAGGCGGAGGTCCGGGGACGATCACGGGCGGGCCCGTGTATTCCTGACGGTCTTCCTTCTTCGTCGGTTCGATGGCCACAGTCACCGGAGGCGGAGGCGCCTGGGTGTTGATCTGCGG
>NZ_DASWXW010000008.1:0-9545 GCF_036405315.1 Brevundimonas sp.
CCGGGCAGCGGCACATAGGCGTCGCCCAGGTCGGCCTGGGTCTGCTTGGCGACCTTGACCGACAGGTCCAGCGCCACGTCGTCGTGCATTTCCAGCGGGCCGCGCGGCATGCCGGTCATGCGGCCGATGTTGTCGATCAGGGCCGGCGCATAGCCCTCCTCGAGCATGGCCAGGCCTTCGGCCACATAGGTGGCGAAGCAGCGCGAGGTGTAGAAGCCTCTGGAGTCGTTGACGACGATCGGGGTCTTCTTGATCTTCAGCACATAGTCCAGCGCCTTGGCGAGCGCCGTCTGGCCGGTCTTCTCGCCCATGATGATCTCGACCAGCATCATCTTGTCGACGGGCGAGAAGAAGTGGATGCCGATGAAGTCCTCGGGTCGGACGGAGGCTTCGGCCAGGCCGGTGATCGGCAGGGTCGAGGTGTTGGAGCCGAAGACGGCGCCTTGGGCCAACTGGGCCTCGGCGCGCCTGGTCACGTCGGCCTTGATCTCGCGGTTTTCGAACACGGCCTCGATGACCAGGTCCGACCCCTTGATCAGGTCATAGTCCGTCGTCGCCGTGACCAGGGCCAGGGTGGCGTCGAACTTCTCCTGGGTCATCTGACCGCGCGACAGACGCTTCTTCAGCAGTTCCTCGACGTGGGCCTTGCCCTTGTCGGCGGCTTCCTGGGTCTGGTCGATCAGGACGGTTTCGATGCCGGCCATGACCTGCACATAGGCCACGCCCGCGCCCATCATGCCGGCGCCCAGCACCGTGACCTTCTTGGCGTCGGACTTGGGCACGCCCGCCGGGCGCACGGCGCCCTTGTCCAGATCCTGCTTGGACAGGAAGAGGCTGCGGATCATGCCCTGAGCCTGCGGCGTCATCAGGGTCTTGATGAAGTAGCGGGTCTCGATGCGCAGGGCGGCGTCCATCGGCGCCTGAACGCCTTCATAGACGGCCTTCATCAGGTTGGTCGCGGCCGGATAGTTGCCGTAGGTCTGCTTGCGGATCATGGCGTTGCCGACCAGGAAGTTCTGAATTCCCGCCGGGTGGTAGGGGCCGCCGCCGGGCAGTTTGAAGCTCTTGTCGTCCCACGGCTGGACGGCCTTGCCGCCGGCCTTGATCCAGGCCTTGGCGGCCTCGACCGACTGACCCTTTTCGACCACCTCGTGGACGATGCCCGCGCCCTTGGCGTCGTTCGGACGGAAGGACTTGCCCTCGGTCATGGCCATCATGGCCGCCTGCACGCCGATCAGGCGCGTCAGGCGCTGGGTGCCGCCGCCGCCGGGGAAGAGGCCGACCTTGATCTCGGGCAGGCCCAGCTGGATCTTGTTGTCGTTCTCGACCACGCGATAGTGGCAGGCCAGCGTCAGTTCCAGGCCGCCGCCGAGCGCCAGGCCGTTGATGGCCGCCGCCACCGGCTTGCCGCAGGTTTCCAGCGCACGCAGGGCGCCGTTCATCTTCCAGCCCGCGTCATAGGCGTCCTGCAGGCTGGCGCCGCCGATCATGCCCCCGGCCATGTCGCCCAGGTCGGCGCCGGCGCAGAAGCCCGAGGCCTTGCCCGAGGTCAGGACCGCGCCCTTGACGGCGTCATCGGTCTTGATGCGTTCCACCAGCTGGGGAATCTCGGCCATGACGGACGAGGTCAGGGTGTTCATCGAACGTCCGGGGACGTCGAAGGTGATCAGGGCGATACCGTCGGCGTCGATGTCGATCTTGAAGTTTTCCATATCCATTCGCTCCCGGATCAGACGCGTTCGATGACGGTGGCGGTGCCCATGCCGCCGCCGATGCACAGGGTGATGAGGGCGGTTTCCTTGTCCGAGCGTTCCAGCTCGTCCAGCACCACGCCGGTGATCATGGCCCCGGTGGCGCCCAGGGGGTGGCCCATGGCGATGGCGCCGCCGCAGACGTTGATCTTGTCGTGCGGGATGTCGAGCGCCTGCATGTAGCGCAGGACCACGGCGGCGAAGGCCTCGTTCAGTTCATAGAGGTCGATGTCGGTCGACGTCATGCCCAGCTTGCCGAGCAGCTTGTGGGTCACGAACTCCGGGCCGGTCAGCATGATCGACGGCTCCGAGCCGATCGAGGCGGCGCCGCGGATCTTGGCGCGGGGCTTCAGGCCCAGGGCCTTGCCGGCTTCCAGCGAACCGATCAGGACGCCCGCCGAACCATCGACGATGCCGGACGAGTTGCCCGGCGTGTGCACGTGGTTGACGCGCTCGACCTCGGGGTAGCGCTGGTTGATCACGCTGTCGAAGGCCATCTCGCCCATCATGGCGAAGGAGGGGTTCAGCGCGCCGAGCGTCTGCATGTCCGTGGTCGGACGAATGGTCTCGTCATGGTCCAGACGAACCAGGCCCAGCTGGTCCAGAACCGGCACGACCGACTTCTTGAAGCGGCCCTCGGCCCAGGACTGGGCGGCGCGCTTGTGGCTCTCGACCGAATAGGCGTCCACGTCGGCGCGGCTGAAGCCCCACTTGGAGGCGATCATGTCGGCCGAGACGCCCTGGGGCACGAAGTAGGTGGCGAAGGCCGAGGACGGGTCCACCGGCCAGGCGCCGCCGTCCGAGCCCATCGGCACGCGGCTCATGGCCTCGACGCCGCCGCCGACGGCGAAGTCGGCCTCGCCGGACTTCACTTTCGCCGCCGCCATGTTCACGGCTTCCAGGCCCGAGGCGCAGAAGCGGTTGATCTGGACGCCCGCCGTGGTCTGGGCCCAGCCGGCGTTCAGCACGGCGGTGCGGGCGATGTCGGCGCCCTGCTCGCCCACCGGCGAGACGCAGCCGAGGATGACGTCATCGACCTTGGAGGTGTCCAGACCGTTCCGGTCGCGCAGGGCCTGCAGCACCTGGCTGGCCAGCGACAGGGCGGTGATCTCGTGCAGGGACCCGTCCTTCTTGCCCTTGCCGCGCGGGGTGCGCACGGCGTCGTAGATGTAGGCGTCGGCCATGAATGTCTCTCTTTGTTGGGTCCCTACCGCTCGGCGCGCGGCGCCTCGCAGCTGGAGGGACAGATCGAACTTCTAGGGTCTCTGTCTCTCGGCGCCTCGCGGCTTGAGGGACGGGTCTGGAATTGAAACCTGGAAGCGTAGAAACCCGACGTTTACGTCAACGTCAAGTAACAAGGCGCGTGAGGCTTTGTCGCGAATGTTTCTCAGCTAGCTGGGCTGTGGGAACGACTGTGCGGCGGTCTGTCTTCCTAGGGACCATCAACCGGGAGAACCGCCGTGACCCAGACTTATGAAGAGATGGACGCCGTCGCCATGCTGAAGGCCGACCACCGCAAGGTGGAGGGGATTTTCGCCAGTTTCGAGATGGCGCGCGGCAAGGACCGCAAGAAGGCCCTGGCCGAGCAGGCCTGTCTTGAGCTCAAGGTCCACACCATCATCGAAGAGGAGGTCTTCTATCCGGCCTGTCGCGGCCAGATCGAGGACGACCTGCTGAACGAGGCCTATGTCGAGCATGACGCCGCCAAGATGCTGATCAACGACATCGAGGCGGGCGGCCCCGACGAGGCCTTCTATGACGCCAAGGTCAAGGTGCTGTCCGAAATGATCGAACACCATGTGAAGGAAGAAGAGATGCGGTCCGAGGGCATGTTCAGCCAGGCCCGAGCGGCGGGTCTGGATATGGACGATCTGGCTGAACGGATGCGCGCGCGCAAGAAAAGCGCCATGGCCCAGCTGAAGGGGCATCCCGAAATTCCTGCCGAGACCCATACCTTCCACGGCGAGGACAACGCCTTCGCCATGGCCGCCGAACCGATGACGCGTCCGCGCGCGCCGACGACGATGGAGATGCGGGAGGCGCGCTGACCTCCCGCAAACCCTGAAGGCCTACTGAGAGACGGCGAGCCTGATCAGCTTGCCGTCTTCTTCGTCGGTGATGACCCAGACGGCGCCGTCCGCCGCCACGGCCACGTCGCGGATGCGGGCGTTCAGCTCGGTCAGCAGGCGCTCCTCGCCGACGACGCGGTTGTTCTGCAGCACCAGCCGCGCCAGCTGCTTGCCGCCCAGGCCCGTGACCAGCAGGTCGCCCTGCCAGCCGGGGAACATGGGGCCGCTGTAGAAGGTCATGCCGCCCGGCGCGATGACCGGGTCCCAGTAGTAGACCGGCTGCTCGGTGCCGGCCCTCGCCGTGACGGCGTCAGGAATGGCCTGGCCGTTGTATTCGATGCCGTAGGCGACGCCCGGCCAGCCGTAGTTCTTGCCCGCTTGGTCCAGATTGATCTCGTCGCCGCCGCGCGTGCCGTGTTCGACGGTCCAGATGGCGCCCGTGCCCGGCTGGACGGCGATGCCCTGCATGTTGCGGTGGCCCAGCGACCAGATCTCGGGTTTCGCGCCCGCCTGGCCGACGAAGGGGTTGTCGGCGGGGACGCCGCCGTCGGCGTTGATGCGGATGGTTTTGCCCATGTGCGAGCCCAGGTCCTGGGCCTGGGGCCGCATCGGCTTGTCGGAACGTTCGCCGAGCGTGATGAACAGCTTGCCGTCCGGCGCAAACGCCAGCGACGAGCCGAAATGCTTGTCGCCGTCGTAGGTGGGCAGGGCGTGGAAGATGACCTGGACGTTCTCGACCTTGGTCAGGTCGTCGGACAGGCGGCCGCGCGCGACCGCCGTGCCGTTGCCGCCTTCACGGGGTTCGGCGTAGCTCCAGTAAATCAGTCGATCCTGGGCGAAGTTCGGGCTGAGGATGACGTCCAGCAGCCCGCCCTGACCGCGCGCGGCGACGGCGGGCAGGCCCGCGATCGGTTCGCCGACCTGACCCTGGGGCGAGACCACTCGCATCCGGCCGGGCTTCTCCGTCACCAGCCACCGGCCGTCCGGCAGCAGGGCCAGGCCCCAGGGGTGGACCAGGCCCGAGGCCACGATGCGGTGGCTCAGCGCCGCCTCGGTGCGCACGCCGGGGGCGCGGGTCTGGCCTTCGAAGGCGGGCTTCTGGTCCGGGTTGTTGGCGGGGCGGGTCTCGACCGGCGCGCCCGGCGAGGTCTGGCCGTTCGCCCCGCAGGCGGCGGCGAGCATGAGGAGCGAGGCGGAAGCGGCGAGGATGATCGGACGCATGGGGCTCTCCTGAACAGCGATGTCGCCCGCCAGAATGAAGCCTTGCCGTCCCGTGCGCGAGCCGAAACCGCCCGCGACCGATCGTCCCGCGTGATTTCCCTGCTTAATCGGCTTGAACCCGACGGAAGGCGGCGATATACGCACGCCTCTCGCGCGTTCCGGTCGTCACGGCCTTGCGCGAGGTCCCGTAAGGGGTTGGGTAGCTCAGATGGTTAGAGCGGTGGATTCATAACCCACAGGTCGGCGGTTCGATCCCGCCTCCAACCACCACGGAACTTTCAGCGCCGCATAGCGAGTATTCGCGCCTTCCTGACCTCTGTCCTCAGCGGAGCAGCCCCATTTCGTGGCACCGCTCGAGGGCAAGCTCTGAAAGTCGGTAGTTGCTGGGATGATCCCAACTGCCTTCTGCGAAGAGGAGCGGTCCCGAAACGCTTCGTCTTCGGTGGTCGTTGGGAAGATCGGTGGAAATGAAGAAGTGCGGCGTCCTGCCAGGCGCGACGATACGGCCGCACATGGTCGTCAGGCCGGGTGAGAATTCGACCGCTTCGAGCGTCAGGTCCGCATAGTGCGGAGACCGGCGACGCAAGCGGTTCTGGAGTTCACCCTTGATGGCGTCCCGATCGTAAACGAACGCAGGGCGTTCGGCCGTGGCTGATCCACAGCCATAGAGCATGGCGGCAAGGGCCAACAGGAACGCCCTGGCGGCAAGGATGCGTGTGCTCATAGAGGTCGTGAGGCGCTTCGGTTCTGAACCAGGCCCGACCTCAGCCCTGCGGAATGCGCGACGCGCCGCCGGTGATCTTGCAGACATTGTCGGTCTGCGGGCGGCCGGTCTGGGCGCCGGTGGGGGCCAGGATGCCGCCGCGCGCGACGCATTCCGCGCTCAGCTTGTCCAGTTCCTGCTGATAGGTCGGGAAGGTCTTGTTGGTGGCGCAGGCGCCGAGGGCCAGGGGGGCGGCGAGGGCGACGAGAACGAGGACGGCGCGCATGACGAGGGCTCCTTGCAGTTGTCGGCTTAACGGTTAGCCGCGGGCGGACGTTCCGTCAGCCGCGCCCGCGATGCAAGGCCAGGCTTCAGAACGTCAGCACGCCGAGGTGCTCCAGCAGGATCTTGAGGCCGAGCGCGATCAGGGCGACGCCGCCGACCAGCTCGACGATCTTGCCCAGCCGCGTCCCCGCCGCCTTGCCGATCAACAGGCCCAGCGTCGCCAGGGCGAAGGTGGTGAAGCCGATGCAGGCCGCGATCAGCCAGATATTGGAGCCCAGCAGGGCCAGGCCGACCCCGACCGCGCCCGCGTCGATCGAGGTGCCGACGGCGGTGGCGACCAGGGCGACCAGGCCGCGCGACACGGCCTTCTTCGCCTCGGCTTCTTCTTCGGCCTCATCCTCGGGCTTCAGCGCCTCCCAGATCATCTTGCCGCCGACCGCGCCCAGCAGGCCGAAGGCGATCCAGTGGTCGACGGCCTCGACGAAGCCGGCGGCGGCGACGCCCAGGGCGAAGCCGATCAGCGGGGTGATGGCCTCGATCACCCCGAACACCAGGCCCGAGCGCAGTGCTTGCGGCAGGGTGGGGCGGTGCTGCGCCCCCCGGCCGATGGCGGCGGCGAAGGCGTCGGCGGACATGCTGAGCGACAGGATGGCGATGGCGACAGGGGTCATGGACGATAGACTCGGCCGGGCGCGTGACAGCACGTCCGGGCGCAGGCCGGCACGGCCCCCGGATCGTGCTGGTCTCGCTAGGCGGAACGGATCCGCTGATCGCGCCATGCCTCCTGCGGAGGCAAGTGTGTTGACGCGATCCCGGCTGACAGACGCCGGAAGCTACTCCCCAACGCGGCCCCTCTAGCGGCTGGGGACAGCGGGTTCAACCCTGTCGGACTGGCCGGAGGCGACAAGACGCCCCATCTGTGCTAGACGCCGCCCCTTCACCCCCGCCGCAGGATATCCAGCCTTGAGCATCACGCTCGACCTTTCGCGTGCTTCCGCAGTCGTCAAAGCCCCCGTCAACCTGTCCGGTCTGACGCGCGAGGGCCTGCGCAACGCCTTGATCGAAGCGAAGATCTGCCCGCCCGAGAAGGCCAGGATGCGCGCCTCCCAGGTCTGGCGCTGGATCCACCACTACGGCGTCACCGACTTCGCCCTGATGAGCGACATCGGCAAGGAGACCCGCGCCGCCCTGGCCGAGGCCTTCACCCTGGCCCGTCCCGAGATCGTCGAGCGTCAGATCTCCAAGGACGGCACGCGCAAATACCTGATCCGCACGGCGCCGGGCATCGAGGTCGAGGCCGTCTATATTCCCGACGTGGGCCGGGCCGGCGCCCTGTGCGTGTCCTCGCAGGTCGGCTGCACCCTGAACTGCACCTTCTGCCACACCGGCACGCAGAAGCTGGTGCGCAACCTGACCGCCGCCGAGATCGTGGCCCAGGTCCAGGTGGCCCGTGACGACCTGGAGGAATGGCCGTCGCCCAAGGAAGATCGCCGCCTGTCCAACATCGTCTTCATGGGCATGGGCGAGCCGCTCTACAATCTGGACAACGTCGCCGACGCGATCGACATCATTTCCGACAACGAGGGCATCGCCCTGTCGCGCCGCCGCATCACGGTCTCGACCTCGGGCGTGGTGCCGCAGCTGCAGGCCCTGGGCGACCGCACGGCGGCCATGCTGGCCATCAGCCTGCACGCCACCAACGACGCCCTGCGCGACGTCCTGGTTCCGCTGAACAAGAAGTATCCGCTGGATCAGCTGATGGCCGGCATCCGCGCCTATCCGGGTCTGGCCAACACCCGCCGCGTGACGTTCGAATACGTCATGCTGAAGGGCGTCAACGACAGTCCCGACGAGGCCCGCGCCCTGGTCAAGCTGATCGAGGGCATCCCCTCCAAGGTCAATCTGATCCCGTTCAACCCCTGGCCCGGCACGGACTACGAGTGCTCGGACTGGAAGACCATCGAACGCTTCGCCGCCATCCTGAACAAGGCCGGCTACGCCTCGCCCATCCGCACCCCGCGCGGCCGCGACATCCTCGCCGCCTGCGGCCAGCTGAAGTCCGAGAGCGAGAAGCAGCGGGCCAGCGCGAGGATCAAGGCCGAGCGCGAGGAAGCCGACGCGGCCTAAGCGTCGCGGGTGAGGGCGTGAAAGGTTGCGCCGCCGACGGCGCCCGAGATCGGTAGGGCCAGGGAAAGTGCCAGGCCGTTCCAACCGAGGGCGGCTGTTAGAAGGCTGACGCCAATCAGCGTCGCAAGGATGCAGCCGCCGATTTTGGCGTGGCGGGGGCGGCTCCACCCTTGTCGTTTCATGATGAATGCGGTCGGGACGCCCAGCACGGCGACGCCGCCGAGAAAGGCGACGAAGGCCAGAGTGAAGCTGACCAGCCCAACATATCCGGATACCCTTGGTGAACTGGTTCCGAAGCGTTCATGGAGCCAGACAATAGAGGCGAGTTGGGCGGCGTAAGTTCCAGCGGCGGCCGCCGATGTGCACGTGAATACGTATGCCCATCGGATGATGTTGATGATGGTGCTCATTTGGACTGCGTTGTGCGGAGCATTGCTCGTCGCTCTACCATCCCCTCCGGCGTCCGCACGTTCCACGCTAGCCCCAGCCGTTCCAGCAGCTGGATAAAGCGGAAGCCCCAGTCGCTCTGGCCGGGGTAGAGGCCGATGCGGGCCGAGCCGGGCCAGGCGTGGTGGTTGTTGTGCCAGGCCTCGCCCATGGTGGGGATGGCGGCCCAGGGCACGTCGTGGGCCTGAACGCCCGCCTCCTTGACCAGCCACGTCTGCGGGCCGCGCCGGTGGGCCAGATGACCGACGAACCAGTGGCCGATGACGCTGATAGACACACGGACGCAGACGCCCCAGACCACGAACCCCCAGCCGCCCATCAGCCACAAGACCGCCGCGACCGGCGCCTGCTGCAGCATCCAGGTGCGCTCCAGAAACCGATAGAAGGGATCGCGCCCGACGCGGCCCAGGTCGAAGGTCGGCGGGTGATCGAGGACCAATCGACAATGCATCTGCCAGGCGGCGTCGACCGCCATCGGCCGTCGGTGCGCCAGATAGTCGTGGCAGTTGCTCTGACGTTGCGCCCAGTCGCGCAGGTCGTGGGTGCGGATCATCCAGAAGGGGCCGCTCATGCCCACTAGCGTCCCGAACCAGACCAACTGCCGTTCCAGCCACAGCGGACAATTGAAGCTTTCGTGGATCAGCCGCCGGTGAAATCCGACCGAATGGCCGAGCAGGAGTGTGGCTCCGGTCGCGAGGATGAAGACGGCAAGGGCGCTCAGGCTGAAGGTCGCGGCGCCAAAGACCAGGGTCGCTCCCAGCATGGCCCCGTTCCACAGGGAATGGGTCGGATCCCAGACGACCCGGCCGGCCACGGGGCTGCTGTCGGGCGTTTCGACCAGGCTGTTCACCGCGCAGGGATCGTGCTCATGCATCGGACGGCTCCGAGAATGTATTTAAGCAATAACTTAATCGCCGAATTGCTGCTCTGGCAAGCGCTTAG
>NZ_DASWXW010000009.1:0-12891 GCF_036405315.1 Brevundimonas sp.
GGAGCTGGTCGGCCAGCTGCAAGAGGGTGAAGTCCGCGAAGGCGTCGTCAAGAACATCACCGACTACGGCGCCTTCGTCGACCTGGGCGGCATCGACGGCCTGCTTCACGTCACCGACATGTCGTGGAAGCGCGTCTCGCACCCGTCGCAAGTCCTAGCCGTCGGCGACACCGTCAAGGTCCAGATCGTCAAGATCAACCCGGACACCCAGCGCATCTCGCTCGGCATGAAGCAGCTGCAGTCGGATCCGTGGGACGGCGTCGAAGCCAAGTACCCGGTCAACGCCAAGTACACGGGCCGCATCACGAACATCACCGACTACGGTGCGTTCGTTGAGCTGGAAGCCGGCGTCGAAGGCCTGGTCCACGTCTCGGAAATGTCCTGGACCAAGAAGAACGTCCACCCGGGCAAGATCGTCTCCACCTCGCAGGAAGTGGAAGTCATCGTCCTGGACGTCGACAGCGCCAAGCGCCGCATCTCGCTGGGCCTGAAGCAAGCCCAGAACAACCCGTGGGAAGCCTTCGTCGAGGCTCACCCGATCGGTTCGACCGTCGAGGGCGAAGTCAAGAACGCCACCGAGTTCGGCCTGTTCGTCGGCCTGGACAACGACATCGACGGCATGGTCCACCTGTCGGACCTGGACTGGAACGTGTCGGGCGAAGAAGCCATCCAGCGTTACCGCAAGGGTGAGACGATCAAGGCCAAGGTGCTGGACGTCGACATCGAGAAGGAACGCGTCTCGCTGGGCGTCAAGCAGCTCGGCGGCGACCCGATGGAAGGCGACGTCTACAAGCGCGGCCAGCAGATCACCGTCACCGTGACGTCGATCGAAACCGGCGGCATCGAAGTCAAGTTCGGTGAAGACGACGCGCCGGTCACGGCCTTCGTCCGCAAGTCGGACCTGTCGCGCGACCGCAACGAGCAACGTCCGGAACGCTTCGCCGTCGGCGATCGTATCGACGCCATGATCACGGGCATCGACAAGGCCACGCGCCGCGTCTCGGTGTCGGTCAAGGCGCTGGAAATGAAGGACGAGGCCGAGGCCATCGAACAGTTCGGTTCGTCGGACTCGGGCGCTTCGCTGGGAGACATCCTGGGCGCCGCGCTTCGTGAAAAGGCCGGTTCGAAGGAATAATCTTCCTTTCTGACCAGAAAACGGGGCGGCTGGAGCGATCCAGCCGCCTTTTTTCTTGCGCGGCGGGCAAGAACCCGCGCCAATGTCCGGGCTTGGCCGTAAGAATCGCTCCTAATCGACGCGACCCCCTTTCTTCCTGTGGCGTCAGACGGTTAGGGTGCGGGCCTGAACGGAAGCGACTGCATCTGAAACAGCCACGGGCGGGGGCCTGAATGATCAAGTCTGAACTGATCGAGAAGCTGGCGGCCGAGAACATCCACCTCACCCACGCCGAGGTGGAGCGGGTCGTCAACGTCATCCTGGGTCAGATGACCGAGGCCCTGTCGGACGGCGGCCGGGTCGAACTTCGCGGCTTCGGCGCCTTTTCGGTGCGCAGCCGCCCCGCGCGGGTCGGACGCAACCCCCGCACCGGCGAGACGGTGGAGGTGCCGGCCAAGGCCGTGCCCTTTTTCAAGAGCGGCAAGGAACTTCGCGAGCGCCTGAACGCTTCCGGCGACGCCTGAAACGAAAGACTGAGTGAAATGAGCCTGCTGACCGAATTTCGGGAATTCGCCGCGCGCGGCAATGTCATCGATCTGGCGGTCGGCGTCATCATCGGCGCCTCGTTCGGCAAGATCGTCACCAGCCTGGTCGATCAGGTCATCATGCCGCCCGTCGGCCTGCTGCTGGGCAAGGTCGACTTCGCCAATCTGGAATGGGTGCTGAAGCCGGCGGACGCCGCGGCCGGGGTCGCGAAGGTGGCCATCCAGTACGGCGCCTTCATCAACACCCTGATCCAGTTCCTGATCGTGGCCTTTGTGGTCTTCCTGCTGGTCAAGGGCATCAACAAGATGCGCCGCGAACAGCCGGCTGCCGAAGCCGCAGGTCCGACCCCGACCGAGGCCCTGCTGGCCGAAATCCGCGACGAACTGAAGGCGCGGCCCTAGGCCCTGGCCGCCGACGGGGCGCCCTGACTGGACGCCGGTCGGTCCGAGGTCGCGACCCGCCGTCGCAGGGGCAGCGGCCGCACACAGAACGAATAATCGCCGTCGAACGGGGTGGGGCGCCAGTCGCCGGCTCCCTCAAAGCCGGATGTGAAGGCGACGTGGCAATGTCCCCAGCCGCCTTCGCGCCGCGCCTTGCGCGCCAGATCGCCCAGGTCGCGCATGGTGTCTTCGGTCACGACCTGAAGACGAACCTTGGCGGCGCCGAGCGCGGGGGCCAGTTGCAGCAGAGCCGCGACCAGGGCGGAGATCGCGCCTCGATCCCGGTCCAACGCCTCCAGGTCTAGAATCTCCAGCGTCGGCGGTTCGATCGGATTGCCCTTGCCCAGCAGGGCCAGGGCGTGGCCGGTGATCTCGCCCTTCAGGCTGCGCACGAGATGGAGGGGGCGAACGGTCAGGTCCGGGTCGGACAGCCGCCAGCGCAACATGGCTGGGCTGCGGTCGGCCGTCAGGCGCCCCTGATCGCGCAGGGCCGCCCAGAAGCCGGCATAGGGCGAAGCCTCCGACAAGTCGTCCAGCATCGAAACGCCGTCCGGCAACCGTGACGTGTCTGCGGACCGCGCGCGGCGGCGCGGCGGCATCAGCTGCTCGCCGAGCCAGGACGCCGCGCGGGGCTCGCGCGCCACCAGGGCCCGCAGGCCGCGGCTGTAGAGGCAGGCGGCGGGATTGATGATCCATGACAGCTTCAGCGCATGGGTTCGTGGCGGCCAGGCAAGCATGCCGAAGCGTTGGTACAGGGGGCTTGAGCGGGCGTTGGCGTTCAGGGTGTAGCGGGCGAAGCAGCCGGGCTGGGCGACAAAGGCTCCGATCAGATCGCGGCTGCGGCCCTTCTGTCCTGGTGGAACGATGACCGAAAAGCCTGTCGCTCCATACGACCGCCGGTCGCCGGACCAGAAGCACTGGATGAAATTGCCTAGAAAGGCCGCCGGGCCGCCGTCGGCGTCTTCGACCACCCAGCCCGCCGGGGCGTCCAGGGCCTGACGAGCGGGGTTGTCGTCCAGCCAGCGCCATCCCTCGGCCGAGCGTTCGGGCCACCAGACGTTTCGGTGCAGCCGGTTCACGCCGGACACATCGGAGGGAAGGAAATGGCGGACGGCCATCAGCGTCAGGTCTTTCTCGAGGCTTCGCCACAACGAATCGGTCGCGCTTCGAGTTGCATGGTGTGAAGCGAAGGTCCCGAAAACAATCTAAAGTTGCGTTTCCGGAGCTGACAAATGCGTCATTGCGGTGACGGGTCGCGGCGTTAACGCTTGTTCGCGAGGCCCCGCCGTGCTGTTTCTGCCCGCTTACGCGCCAAGTCAGGGCGCAGCATTTGGGAGAACGCCGTTGAGCACGACGGATGGGGGGGGCGCGCTGTCGGCTGCGCCCCGCAAGACGTTTCTAGGACACCCGCGGGGGCTGGTTGTCCTGTTCCTTACAGAGATGTGGGAACGCTTTTCCTACTACGGCATGCGGGCCCTGCTGGTCCTCTACCTGACCCAGCACTTCCTGTTCGGTCCGAAAGAGGCGCAAGGCATCTACGCCGCCTATGCGGCGCTGGTCTATCTGATGCCGGTCGTCGGCGGCATGATCGCCGACAAGTACCTAGGCTCGCGCAAGGCGGTCATCATCGGCGCGGTCCTGCTGGTCGCCGGTCACTTCATGATGGCCTTCGAGGGCACGGGCGGCCGTGAAAACCTGACCATCGGCGCCACGACCTATGAGCTTCAGGTCGAGGGCCGCGATCAGAACCGCGCCATCTTCGCCGTCAACGGCGACGAGCGGACCCAGATCACGATTACACCGGAAGGCGTGTCGCGCGTCGGCGCCGAGCCGGCTGCGGCGATGACGGCGGATGCGGCGGCTCCGGCCGTGGCTCCGGCGGCGGGCGGCTTCCCGGCCTTCACGGCGACGGAAGGCTACAAGCTGGAAACCGTGCGGGACCTCGGCTTTGGGGAGCCGGTCCTGTTCTTCGCCCTGTCGTTGATCATCGTCGGCGTGGGCTTCCTGAAGGCCAATATCTCGACCGTCGTCGGCGCGCTGTATGAAGAGAACGATCCCCGTCGCGACGGCGGCTTCACCATCTTCTACGTCGGCATCAACCTAGGTTCGGTGCTGGCCACGGCGGCCTGCTCCTACCTGGGCATCAAGTACGGCTGGGCCTACGGCTTCGGTTTGGCCGGCATCGGAATGACGCTGGGCCTGATCACCTTCATCCTCGGCCAGAGCTGGCTGGAAGGCCGCGGCGGCCCGCCGCATCCGGAAATGCTCAAGACCCGCAAGGTCTTCGGCGTGCCGTTCGAAGCGATCTTCTGGATCGGCGGCCTGGTCACCGTCTTCCCGGTCTGGCTGCTGATGCAGCGTCACCACCTCATCGAGACGGCTCTGCCCTGGCTGGCCGGCGTCATCTTCGCTTCGGTGGTCGGCTATGTGGTGTTCAAGCTGCGCGGCTCCGAGCGCAGCCGCATGCTGGTCGCCCTGACCCTGATCTTCTTCTCGGTCCTGTTCTGGGCCCTGTTCGAACAGGCCGGTTCGTCGCTGACCCTGTTCGCGGACCAATCGACGTCCATGCCGACGTGGTTCAATGCGCCCATGACCCAGATGTTCAACCCCGGCATCATCGTCATCGGCGGCCCGATCATCGCCGCCCTGTGGGTGTGGCTGGGCCAGCGCAATCTGGAGCCATCGACTCCGGTGAAGTTCTCCTTCGCCCTGGTCCTGGTCGGCGCCGGCTTCCTGCTGCTGACCTGGGCGTCGGCGACGCAGGCCAACGTGGACTTCCGCGTGCCGCTGATCTTCCTGTTCCTGACCTACTTCCTGCACACCATGGGCGAGCTGTGCCTGTCGCCGGTGGGGCTGTCGATGATCACCAAGCTGTCGGTCGATCGCGTCGTGGGCCTGATGATGGGCGTCTGGTTCCTGTCCAGCTCGGTGGCGCACATCGCCGCCGGCTTCATCGCCCAGGCGACCTCGACCGATACGGTCGCGGGCGTGGTGACCAGCCCCGAACTGGCGCTGCAGACCTATGGTTCGATCTTCGGCACCATCGGCTGGACCGGCGTCGTCGTGGGCGTGGTGCTGCTGGTGCTGTCGCCGCTGCTCAAGAAGGGTATGGCGGGCATCCACTGACCGTCTGACATTCCGAGCAAAGGAAAGGGCGGCGTCTCGGAAGAGGCGCCGCCCTTTTCAGTTGGTCCGGGGGAAGGCCCGCCTTGTCCCTTCCGGCGTCGGGGGGACGGGAAGGGGGGCGGGTTCTTGTCGTTGAACCTCAGAAGGTCTTGCGCAGGCGGATCTGATAGAAGGTCCGGGGGTCGATGAAGCGGTTCTCGACATAGGCGACGGAGCGCGTGTCGCGATCGGCGAAGACGGTGCGGGTCACGTCGAAGTCGTTCCAGATGTTGACCTGGCCGCGGATCGACAGGGTCGGGGTCGGCTTGTACTCGGCCCACAGCTCGTAATAGCCCGTGCCGCGCCAGCCCGAGATTTGATCGGGCTGATAGTTCTTCTGGCCCAGCAGCGGGATCCAGGCGCCGCCCCACTGCAGTTTCCAGGAGGTGACGTCCTGCTGGAAGGTGATGGTCGCCTGGGTCGGGCGCACGCCCGAGATGGGGCGTTTCTCGCCCGTGGTCGGGTCGACGACCTCGGTCTTGTTCCACGTGTTGCGGAAGCCGAACTTGCCGCCCGACAGGCCCAGCTTGTCGGTGGGGATGGTCACGTTCAGGGCCATTTGGTCCCAGGTGCCGTCGCCGATGTTGCCGACCGCCGCCAGGCCGCCGTCCAGCGGGATCACGTCGATGGCGTTGGTGATCTCGTCGTGACGCAGACCCAGGCTGATGATGCCCTCGCCCCAGAAGCGTTTCTCGTAGGTGGCCTCGGCGACCCAGCGCGATTCCGGCTCCAGGTTCACATTGCCGCCGAAGACGTTCTCATCGGAGAACTCGGCCGAGGCGGCGAAGTCGCCGAAGTCCAATTGGCCCACGGTGCGTTCCAGCCGCAGGCGCAGCTGGTTGTTGGGCATGGGGGTCCAGGTCGCCAGGATGCGGGGCTTGGCGAAGAAGAAGCTCTTTTCCTGCGAGGCGTCGCCGGACTGGCTGATGGTCGAGGATTCCAGCCGCAGGCCGCTTTCCAGCGTCCACTTGGGGTTGATCCGCCAGGTCGCCTTGCCGAACAGTTCGCCGCGCGTCTCCTCGACCGTGACCGAGGCCGAGGGCAGGGGCACGCCGACGCCGCCGACCGAATAGGCCTGTTCGGTCTCCAGCATGTTGTAGGCGACCTCGCCGCCGGTCTCGAAGTCCATCGACGGCGACCGCTCGTAGCGGATCAGGCCGCGCAGGATGGTCTCCGACGCGTTGCCGTTCGAGCTGAACAGCTGTTCGGGGCTGTCGACGGCGCCGAGGCGGGTGCGCGAGGTGGAGACGTCGTCGAACTCGCTGAACTCGTGGATGAAGCGGGTTTCCAGCTTCAGCTTCTGCGTCAGGGGGCGGGTGAAGACGACGCCCAATTCGCCGCTCTTGCCGTCGCTGTCATAGAGGTTCTCGCGCCGGATATCAGGCGCGGTCTGCTGGCTCAGGTTGTGGAAATCATTGACTCCGTAGCGCGCCGTCAGATCGACCTTGCCGCCCAGGAAGGGGCTGGAGAAGTTGCCCCGGATCGCGTTCCCGCCGCCGTAGCTGTCGTTGTAATAGCCTTCGTTGCGCAGCACCGTCCCGTCGGGCGCGACGCGCAGGACGGGGCCGACGCCGTTGGAGTCGCTCATGGAAATGCCGTCGCTGAGGGTGACGCCCCAGGTGCGGTCGCCTTCGCGGGCGGTGAACTGATAGGTGCCGCCGAAGGTGTCCCGGCCGCCTTCGAACAGGTTGGCGTTGGTGGTCAGGATGTGCTCGCGGCTGGAGGTGGTCTTCAGGATGACGTTGGCCACGACCGAATAGCCCTGCATCTCGATGCCCGGCGCGCCCCCGCGCACCAGTTCGATGCGCTCAACCTGCGTCGCCACGGTGCGGCCCAGGACGTTGGAGCCGGTGTCGTTCTTGGAGGCCGGACGCGACCCGTTGATCAGGATGTTGCCGACCGCGCCTTCAAAGCCCCGGGCGCCGTCGCCGTCGTTGACCGAGAAGCCGGGGATGCGGTTGACCATGTCCAGCGCCGTGTTCGGGCGGGCGTCCTTGAAGAAGTCGGGCGCGAAGACCAGCACGCCCTGATCCTGGGCCTCGGCGGTCTGGGGCGCGCGCGCCGTCTCGGCCAGGGCCGGCGCGGCGGCGCCGATCGTCAGCGCGGCGGTGGTGGCCAGCAGAATGGTCTTGGTCATGGCGTCGTCCTCTCCCTCGGTCGTGGCGGCAGGTGTGACGGCAGCGAGGCCCAGTCTCCAGTTACAAGCCGGACAGGTGGATTAAATCGCGGACAGCATTACCGATAAGTCAGATTACAGGCTGATTAGTTACTGTTACGCCAGCAGTCATGAAGGCTCGAATCCTTGGCGTATCGACGTTTGTGCTCGCGCTGTCATTCGGGGCGCCGACCTTGGCGCAGGACGCCTCGGCGTCGCTCGCGACCACGGTGGAGGACGTCGTCGTCACGGCCCGGCGCACCGACGCCCCGATCTGGGAGGTGAAGCGCGGCGACAGCACCCTGATCCTGATCGGGGCCATCGAGGGCGTGCCGCGCGACATGGTCTGGCGGACCGAGGCTTTGGAAGCCGCCGCCGAGCGGTCGCAGCGCATCCTCTTTCCACAGGAAGGCCGCGCCTCCTTCGCCGATTTCGGGCGCATGATCTGGCGGGCGCGCACTATCGCTCTGTTGCCGGGGGAGACGACAGTCGCCGACTATGTGTCCGCCGATTGGCTGGCGCGGCTGGAAACGGTCAAGGCGGGCGACAAGGGTTGGCGGCGCCAGGGACTGATGTTTCTGGCCGACAGCCTGCTGAGAGACGAGGCGGGCCTGCGCGGCGGCGGCGTTTCCGGCGCCGGGGCGGCGAGGGAGGTGGTGCGTCGCGCGGCGCGAAAGGCCAAGGTTCCGATCCGCTCGATCGGCGTGGTGCGCGGCGATGAGTTGGTCGAGATGCTGATCACCGCGCCGCAGGCGACGCATCTGCCCTGTCTTCAGGCCTCGATTCGGGCGGCCGAGGACGGCGACGGCGCGGCGATGGCGCGCGCCGAGGCCTGGCGGCGCCGTCAGGTGGTCGAGGTGATGGCTTCGCCCCTCGAACAGGCCCTGGCCCAATGCTGGCCTTGGGGCGACCCGACCCTGTCGGTTCAGCTTCGGCGGCAGTGGAGCGGGGCTCTGACCTGGGCGCTGGAGCAGCCGGGGGTGACGCTGGCCGTCGTGCCTCTGCGGGTGCTGGCCGAGCCCGACGGCGTGCTGGACGAGGCGGAGGCCGCCCGGCTGGAGATTTCGGGACCGCAATGGAAGCCGGGACAAGGCCCGGCCTCCGAGGCCATGGAGCCTGCGGCGCCCTAGACCGCCGTGCCGCCGACCGTCAGCCCGCCGATCTTGAGGCTGGGCTGGCCGATGCCGACGGGGACGCCCTGACCGGCCTTGCCGCAGGTGCCCACGCCGGGGTCGAAGGCGAAGTCGTCGCCGATCATCTGGATATGGGTCAGGGCCGTGGCCCCGTCGCCGATCAGGGTGGCGCCGCGCACCGGCGCGGTGATCTTGCCGTCCTCGATCAGATAGGCCTCGGTGCACTGGAAGACGAACTTGCCGTTGGTGATGTCCACCTGGCCGCCGCCGAAGTTGGCGGCGTAGAGGCCGCGCTTCGTGCTTGCGATCATGTCGGCCTTCGAATCCTTGCCGCCTTCCATGAAGGTGTTGGTCATGCGCGGCATGGGCATGTGGGCGAAGGACTGGCGGCGCCCGTTGCCGGTGGCCTGCGCCCCCAATTGTCGCGCCGACAGGCGGTCGTGCATCAGGCCGACCATGATCCCGTCCTCGATCAGGACGGTGCGCGAGGTCGGGGTGCCCTCGTCGTCGAACGACAGCGAGCCGCGACGCCCGGCGATCGAGCCGTCGTCCACGACCGTCACGCCCGGCGCGGCCACGCGCTGGCCCATCTTGCCGCTGAAGACCGAGGAGCCCTTCCTGTGGAAGTCGCCCTCGAAGCCGTGGCCGACCGCTTCGTGCAGCAGGACGCCGGGCCAGCCGGCGCCCAGGACCACGTCCATTTCGCCCGCGGGGCAATCGACGGCGTCGAGGTTGATCAGGGCCTGCCTCAGGGCTTCGTCGATCTGGCCCTGCCAGCGGTCGGGGGCGAGCCAGGCCTCGAAGCCGGCGCGGCCGCCGGCGCCGGCCGAGGCGCTCTCGCGCCTGCCGTCGCGCTCGACCGTGACCGAGACGTTGACGCGGACCAGGGGCCGTACGTCGCTGAGCAGACGGCCGTCGGCGCGCAGGATCTCGACCGCGCGGCGCTCGCCGATGATGGAGGCCGAGACCTGGACTACGCGCGGGTCGCGGGCGCGCGCCCAGGCGTCGATTTCCGACAGCAGTTCGATCTTGTCCGAGAAGCCGGGCGAGGCGAGGGGATCGACCTCGTCATAGAGCTTTTGGTTGGTGGCGCGCGGGGCCTCGGCGGCGTGGCCGGAATAGCCGCGCTTGGCCAGCGAAGCGCTGTCGGCGGCGCGGCGGATGGCGGCGGCGGAGATTTCGTTGGCGTGGGCGTAGCCGGCGGTCTCGCCCGCCACGACGCGCAGGCCGAAGCCCTCGACGGCGTCGTAAGACGCGCCCTTCAGCCGTCCGTCGTCAAAGACCAGGGATTCGCTCTCGGTCTTTTCCAGAAACAGCTCGCCGTCGTCCGCCCCGGCCAGGGCCGTCTGCAGGATGGACAGGGCCTCGTCGGGGGCCACGCCCGCGGCGTCGAGGATGGGGGAGGGGGAGGTGCTCATGCCCGCTAGATAGGGGCTGCAAGGCGCGGCGTCACGGCCCGCAAAAACAATCGGTCGTCAGCGGGGCAAATAAGAGCCCTCCCCCCCGAGGGGGAGGGTTGGGCGGGGTGAAGGGAGGCGCCGCCTCTTGCGCCTTCATGGTCAGGGCGGCGACCGCACCCCCATCCCCGACCCTTCCCCCCTCGAGGGGGAAGGGAGCGGATCGTACTGTCAGTCCTGCGAAACCTCGCCCGAGCCGCTGATGTCCTGGCGCAGCTGGGCCGGGCGGCGGGTCAGGCGGACCGTGCCGTTGCCCGAAACATCGACCTCGGCCTTGCCGGTCGGACCGACTTCCACGTCGCCGCTGCCGCTGACGCGCAGCTTGGCGTCGGCGACGAACAGCTCTTCCAGCTCGGCGTTGCCGTCGCCGGAGATGTCCAGGCTCACGGCCTCGGTCTTGCCCTGGGCCGTGACGTCGGAGCCGCCGGTCAGGGTCAGGTCCAGCGTCGGCTGGTCATAGCCGCGGATGTTCAGCTGGGTCATGCCCGACAGGTCAAAGGCCTTCACCGAAGGCGCCTTGATGATGACCTTCAGGGCGTCGGTTTCGCTCCAGCCGTGGATGCCGGTGCGGGTCCAGCGGATATAGCTGCGGTCGCCCTTGGGAGCTTCCTCCAGCGTCAGGCGGCCGTTGGCGAAGCGGATGCGGTCCACGACAGGCTTGGGGCCGATGATGGTGACGCCGGGCGCGTCGGCCTGCTGATCGTAGGTCACGTCGGCGGGCAGGTTGATGGCCAGGCGTTCGTCGGACGCCCAGGCGATGGTGCGGGTGATCTCGGGCGAGACCTCGCTGCGTTCAATGGTGAAGCCGTTGTCGCCCGGGATGTCGTCGGTGATGACCCAGGTCCGTTCGTGACGGATCAGGTCGCGGCCGCCGACGGCGAAGGCGCCGCCGATGCCGACAATGGCCAGGACCAGGCCGGCGCTGGAGATGATGATAAGATTGCGGATCATGTCAGTTCCTCCCTCAGAACCGGATCAGGCTTGCGATTGTGGTTCGAGCGCGGGCTTGACCACGCGGTAGTGCAGGCGGGCGTACCAGACGGTGGCGTCGATCAGCCACTTGGTCAGCAGGGCCATGGTCCCGGTCATGAAGACGCCCAGACCCATCAGGCCGACGCCCAGCAGGGCCGCCGCCAGGGCGCCGCCCGGCATGCCGACGAAGGGCCCGACCACCAGGGCGAAGCCGCCGGCCACGAAGACCGCGACCCCGGCGATTAGGATCGACAGCACCGTGCCGAACACCGGCAGGGCGATGGGCAGCAGGATCAGGATGTCGATCGCGCCCAGGCCCAGGATGCCGAAGATGGCCCCGGCGGCGGAGGAGGCGGTCTGTTCCTGTCCCCAGCGCTGGGCGCTGGCCTCGGCCTTCAGTTCGCGGGCCAGACGATCGGGATCGCCCAGGGCCTCGGCGACCTGCGCCTCGGTGCGGCCGGCGGCGGCGCCGTCGGCGAAGTGGCTTTCATAGTCGGCGACGATGTCGTTCGCCGTGGTGGTCGGCAGACCGACCAGTCCGCGTTTCAGGCGGGCCAGGAATTCGGCGCGGTTCATTGTTCAGCTCCCCGTTGAGCGTCTGCGGTTTGGTCGGTGAGGGCGGCCGGTTCGACCGGGGCGCCCGCCGCTATGGCGTCGCCGTGCGGCGCGGTGTTCGCCACCAGGGCCTCGACCGCCTGGGCGAAGGCGCGCCATTCGGCGGTCTGGCCTTGCAGGGCGGTGCGGCCGGCGTTGGTGAGCCGATAGTATTTGCGCGACGGTCCGCTGGAAGATTCAACCAGATAGGTCTCGACCAGGCCGTCGGTCTGCATGCGGCGCATCAGCGGATAGATGGTGCCTTCCCCCATGCCGATGGCGTCGGACAGGCGGCTGGCGATCTCGTAGGCGTAGCTGTCGTTGCGGGCCAGCAGGGCCAGCACGCACAATCCCAGCACGCCTTTCTTCAGTTGGATGTCGATGGAGTCGGGCATGGCGTTCCCTTCGTTGATGGCGAATGGGTATCGCAAGGTATCGTGCGCTGCAAGGTAGCTGTCGCTACATGACACCGAATTAATCCGTCGATCTTCGCCTCCATCCAGCCACTTGAGCGTCTTGATCGCTTGGCAAGCGCGAAACGAGCCGATAAGGACCGGCCTGAAACGCCGAGGTCCGTCAGGGTCCGGCGGTGCTTGCGAATTGCTCGCAAGTATCGGCTGCAGAACGGTTTATGAGGACTCGAATGGGGATGGGCACGCGAGCCATGGCGCGGATCGGAGGCGGAATCGCCGCGACCGCCCTTGCCGCCTTCGTAGCCGCGCCGGCTTGGGCGCAGGATGTGCTGGGGCAACCGACTCCGGGCGGGATCGACCTGCAGCCGGCGGCGTCGCCGCTGAAGCATGAGGCGATCTTCTTCCACGATGTGGTGCTGATGCCGGTGATCACGGTCATCACCCTGCTGGTGCTGGGTCTGCTGATCTGGATCGCCATCCGCTACAACAAGCGCGCCAACCCGGTTCCGGCCAAGTGGAGCCACAACACGGTCATCGAGGTCATCTGGACCGTGGTGCCCGTGCTGATTCTGGTCGGCATCTCGCTGTTCTCGTTCCGCCTTCTGTTCGCCTATCACGACACGCCGGAAGTCGATCTGACGGTCAAGGTCACGGGAAACCAGTGGAACTGGGCCTATGAATATCCCGACCAGGGCGTGGCCGAGTACATCTCGAACATGCTGCCCGAGGACAAGGCTCCGGCCCACCTCTACCGCCTGGCGGCCGACGAGCCGATGGTCGTTCCGGTCGGCAAGACCGTCGAACTGCTGATCACCGCCTCCGACGTGATTCACGCCGTCGCCCTGCCGGCCTTCGGCCTGAAGACCGACGCCGTTCCGGGCCGCATCAACCACACCTGGTTC
>NZ_DASWXW010000010.1:0-7574 GCF_036405315.1 Brevundimonas sp.
GATCTGCTTGTCGCCCAGCTTGAACGCCGCCGTCGGGGTCGACGGGGTCAGGATGGCGTCCACCTTGCCCCAGACGTTGTCGAAGTCCTCGGCGATGCGGCGACGCACCTTCAGCGCCTTGACGTAGTAGGCGTCATAGAAGCCCGCCGACAGGACATAGGTGCCGATGGTCAGGCGGCGCTGAACCTCCTTGCCGAAGCCCTCGGCGCGCGAGGCGGCGTATAGGTCGTCCAGCGACGAGAACTCCTCGGCGCGGTGGCCGAAGCGCATCCCGTCATAGCGGGCCAGGTTCGACGAGGCCTCAGCCGGGGCCACGATATAGTAGGCCGGCAGGGCGTATTTGGTATGCGGCAGGCTGATCTCAACGATCTCGCAGCCGGAAGCTCTCAGCCAGGCGACGCCCTGTTGCCACAGCGTCTTGATCTCTTCGGACATGCCGTCGATCAGGTATTCCGCCGGGACGCCGATGCGCAGCCCCTTGACCGACTGGCCGACCGACTGGGTCCAGTCAGGCGTCGGGATGTCGAGACTGGTCGAGTCCTTGGCGTCGAACGAACACATGGACTTCAGCAGGATGGCGGCGTCCGTCACCGTCTTGGTGATCGGCCCGGCCTGATCCAGCGAGGAGGCGAAGGCCACCATGCCGAAACGGCTGGCGCGGCCATAGGTGGGTTTGATGCCGACCGTGCCGGTGAAGGCGGCGGGCTGGCGGATCGAGCCGCCGGTGTCCGAGGCCGTCGCGGCCAGACACAGATCAGAAGCCACAGCCGAAGCCGAACCGCCCGACGAACCGCCCGGCGTCAGCTCGGCGTCCGAACCCTTGGCCTTCCACGGGTTCTTCACCGGACCAAAGGCCGAGGTCTCGTTGGCCGAGCCCATGGCGAACTCGTCCATGTTGAGCTTGCCCAACATGACCGCGCCTTCGCGCCACAGATTGGCGGTGACGGTGGATTCATAGGGCGGCACGAAGCCGCGCAACATGTTCGAGCCGGCGGTCGTCTGCACGCCTTCGGTGCAGAACAGGTCCTTGATGCCCAGCGGCGCGCCTTCCAGGTCGCCGCCCTCGCCCTTGGCCAGCTTGGCGTCGGAAGCGCGCGCCTGTTCCAGCGCCTTGTCCGCCGTCACCTCGACATAGGCGTTCAGCGCCGGGTTCGAGGCTTCGATATTGGTCAGGAAGGCGCGGGTCAGCTCTTCCGACGAGAAGGTCTTGGCCTTCAGGCCGTCGACGGCGTCTTTGAGTGTAAACTTGGTCAGATCGGTCATGGCTTAATCGACCACCTTGGGCACGACGAAGAAGCCGTCAGCCGACTTCGGGGCGTTCGACAGGACCGCATCCACCTTGGCGCCGTCGGTGACGACGTCTTCGCGCAGGCGCAGCGGTTGGGCGACGTTGGAGGTCATCGGCTCGACACCCTGCACATCGACCTCCTTCAGCTGCTCGATCCAGTTCAGGATGCCGTTCAGCTCCTGGGCCAGCGGCTCCAGGCGGTCCTCGGGGGTCTTGATGCGGGCGAGGTGGGCGACACGCCTCACCGTCGCGGCGTCGATAGCCATGGAAATCTCCGAAATTCATCCAGTCAGGGCGCAAGGGAGTCGCCCGGACTGACTCCTGTCGTGGGTTAACCGCCCGATGCGGCTTCGACAAGCGTTCCGCATTGCAATATGGGGAGGCCGTGCCCGTATTCGACCTCACCGACCTCCCCGCCGCCTGCCCGCCCGACACCGCCTGGCTAGGGCTGGATCTGGGCGAAAACACCATCGGCGTGGCGGTGTCCGACACCAGCCGCATGATCGCCAGCCCGCTGCAGCTGATCCGCAAGACGAAATTCACCCAGGACGCCGAGCAGCTGATCAAGCTGATGAACGGCCGCAACGTCTCGGCCCTGATCATCGGCCTGCCGCTGAACATGGACGGGACCGAGGGGCCGCGCGCCCAGTCCTGCCGGGCCTTCGCCCGCAATCTGGAGCGTATCCGCCCCGTCAACGTCGCCTTCCAGGACGAACGCCTGTCGACCACGGCGGTCGAACGCTTCCTGATCGACGAGTTGGACCTGACGCGCAAACGCCGCGCCGATGTCGTGGACCGCACCGCCGCCGCCTGGATTCTGCAGGGCGCGCTGGACCGACTGCGCGACTGACATGACGGCCATCGCCGCGGGCGTCCTGCCGGTCTTCATCCTGCTGGCCTTGGGCTATGGGCTGAAGAAGTCCGACTACCTGCCCGACGCCGCCTGGCGGCCGATCGAGAAGCTGGCTATCAACGTCCTCTATCCCGGCTTTCTGATCCCCGCGATCTGGAGCGCGGACCTGTCGGGATCAGCGGCCGGCGCGGCCGGGGCAGCCGCCGTGACGGTCTCGATCATCATCTCGACCCTGACCCTCCTGTCCCGGCCGTTGCTGAACCTCAGCGGCCCCGCCTTCACCAGCGTCTTCCAGGGCATGATCCGCTGGAACAGCTTCGTCTTCCTGCCGGTCGTCCAGGCGACCTTTGGGGCTGAAGGCGTCGGTCTGGCCGCCGTGGTCATCGCCGCCATGATCCCGGTCAGCAACATCCTCAGCGTCATCGTCCTGGCCAAGTGGGGCGCGGACCAGCGCGGCGCCTCGCCCAAGGCCCTGTTCAGGGCGATGATGTCCAACCCCATCCTGCTGGCCTGTCTGCTGGGCCTGGCGCTCAACTTCCTGGGCGCGCCGCAGCCGCCGGGCGTGGCCGAGACGCTGCGCCTGCTGGGGTCGGCCGCCTTGCCGCTAGGCCTGATCGTGGCGGGCGCAGGGCTCAGCTTTCGCGAACTGGCGCGCACGCGGGTCACGGTCAGCGCCGTGGTCGTGGTCAAGATGATCCTGACGCCCCTGGCCATGTGGCAGCTGGCGCGCCTCTACGGCGGCGACGAACAGGCGCAGGGAATCGCCCTGTTGTGCGGCGCGGCGCCCGGCGCGGCCTCAGCCTATGTGCTGGCGCGACAGATGGGCGGAGACGCGCCTTTGATGGCCGGGATCATCGCCGCGACGACGGTATTCTCGGTCTTCGGCATCCCGATGGCCTTGCTGCTATTCCATCTGGCCTGAGTCCCGCCTATAGCGGCGTCTCGATGACCCATGCCGCTCCCGTCACCGAACTCATCCAGGAACGGCTGCTGCCGTTTCCCCGTGATCACTTCCTCGCCGCTGGCGATCTGAACCCGCCCGCCGCCCTGGCGCTGCTGGATCTCGCCGACGCCTTCGTCGACTTCAATCGCCAGTCGGCCAAGGGCATAGACCTGATGCGCGGCCAGACGGTCGTGAACCTCTTCTTCGAGAACTCGACGCGCACCAGCTCCTCGTTCGAGATCGCCGCCAAGCGTCTGGGCGCCGACGTCGTCACCATGCCGGTCTCGGCCTCCTCGGTCGCCAAGGGCGAGACCCTGATCGACACGGCGGTGACGCTGAACGCGATGAAGCCGGAAATCCTGGTGGTCCGCCATTCGTCGTCTGGCGCCGTGGACCTGCTGTCTCAGAAGGTCGGCTGCGCCGTCGTCAACGCCGGCGACGGCCGTCATGAGCACCCCACCCAGGCGCTGCTGGACCTGCTGAGCCTGCGCCGCGCCTTCGGCGACGTCGGCGGGCTGACGGTCGCCATCTGCGGCGACATCGCCCACAGCCGCGTGGCCCGCTCCAACGTCGCCCTCTTGTCCATGATGGGCGCGCGCGTCCGCCTGGTCGGCCCGCCGACGCTCGTTCCGGGCGACGCCGACCGCTGGGGCTGCGAGGTCTTCCACGACATGAAGGAAGGCTTGGCCGGCTGCGACGTCGTCATGATGCTGCGCCTTCAGCTTGAGCGCATGACCGGCGCCCTGATCCCCTCGACCCGCGAGTATTTCCGTTTCTGGGGTCTGGATCGCGAGAAGCTGGCCTGGGCCGCGCCGAACGCCAGGGTCATGCACCCCGGCCCGATGAACCGGGGCGTGGAGATCGACTCCGACGTGGCCGACGACCTGAGCGTCTCCCTGATCCAGGATCAGGTCGAGATGGGCGTCGCCGCCCGCATGGCTGTCCTCGCCGCCCTCGCCCACCGCCGCGCGGGAGCCGCCGCATGACCGCCGCTCCCAATACGCTGGCCATCGTCAACGCCCGCCTGCTGGACCCCGCCAGCGACTATGACGGTCCCGGCGCGGTCCTGATCCAGGACGGCCGCATCCTCGAGGTCGTCCACGGGCAGGCGACCCAGCGCCCCGACGGCGTCACCGTCATCGACGCGCAGGGCCGCTGCCTGGCGCCCGGCCTGATCGACATCCGGGTCAAGACCGGCGAACCGGGCAACGAACCCAAGGAAACCCTCAAGTCAGCCAGCCTGTCGGCGGCGGCGGGCGGCGTCACCACCATCGTGGTCCAGCCCGACACCGACCCAGCCATCGACGATCCCGCCCTGATCGACCACATCCAGCGGCGCGGCGCGGCCCTCGATCTGGTCAACGTCCGTGCGGCGGGCGCGGCCACGCAAGGGCGCGACGGCCAGCGCATGGCCGAGATCGGCCTGATGCACGAAGCGGGCGCCCTCTATTTCACCGACGGCGACCGGGTCATCGTCAACACCCGCACCCTGCAGCGGGTGATGAGCTACGCCGCCGCCTTCAACGCCCTGATCGCCTGCCGCCCGGCCGAGCCCTGGCTGTCGGAAGGCGCGGTGGCGACCTCCGGCGAACTGGCGACCCGTCTCGGCCTGTCCGGCGCGCCCGCCATCGCCGAACGCATCCAGTTGGAACGCGACCTGGCCCTGGTCGAACAGACCGGCGCCCGCTTCCTGGTCGATCAGATCTCGACCGAAGGCGCGCTGGAAACCCTGGCCCGCGCCCGTGCTCGCGGGCTTGAGGTCTCGGCCTCGGTGTCGATCAACCACCTCTGCTTCAACGAGATCGACATCGGCGACTACCGGACCTTCTACCAGCTGGACCCGCCGCTGCGCGCCGAGAGCGACCGTCAGGCCCTGGTCGAGGCCGTGCGCGACGGCCTGATCGACGCCATCACCTCGGCCCACGCGCCCGAGCCCGCCGAAAACAAGCGCCGTCCCTTCGCCGAGGCCGCGCCCGGCGCCGTGGGTCTGGAGACCCTGCTGCCCGCCGCCCTGATGCTGCACCACGAGCACGGACTGGACCTGCTGGACGTGCTGCGCCCGCTGACGCAGGGCCCCGCCGGTCTGCTGGGGCTGGACGCGGGCGTCCTGGCGCAAGGCGCGCCGGCCGACCTCGTCCTGTTCGATGCAGGCGCTCCGGTTGTGGTCGATGCGGCCACGCTCCGCTCCAAATCGAAGAATTCGCCCTTCGACGGCCGTCGTCTGCAAGGGAAGGTCTTGCTCACCGTCGTCGGTGGACGCATCGTCCACGACGCACGCTAAACGGGAGCGAATCACTTGCAGGATCTGGCCGCACCGGCGCTTCTGACGCTCGGGCTTGTCGCGATTGGCGGATACCTGCTCGGTTCAATTCCGTTCGGGGTCGTGCTGACGCGCGCTGCGGGCGCAGGCGACGTGCGCAACATCGGTTCGGGCAATATTGGCGCGACCAATGTCCTGCGGACGGGGCGCAAGGATCTGGCCATCGCCACCCTGGTCCTCGACGCCGGCAAGGGCGCGATCGCCTTGCTGATCGCGCGCCACCTGTTCGGCAGCGAGGCGGCGGGCGCCATCGCCGGCGGAGCGGCCTTCCTGGGCCATCTCTTCCCCGTCTGGCTGGGCTTCAAGGGCGGCAAGGGGGTTGCGACCTTCTTCGGTCTGATCCTGGCCGCCTGCTGGCCGCTGGGCCTGCTGGCGGCGGCGACCTGGCTGATCGTCGCCTTCGCCCTGCGCTATTCCTCGCTGGCGGCTCTGGTGGCGGCGGCGCTGACGCCGCTCTACGCACTGCTGCCCGTGCCGATGCTGGGCTTGCCCGCCCCCGCGCCCATCCTGATCCTGGCGGTCTTCACCGCGGTGCTGATCTACATCCGCCACCATGAGAACATCGCCCGGCTGCTGAAGGGCGCCGAGCCCAAGATCGGGGCCAAGAAGGCTTGACCCCCCTGTCCGACGCCGAGCGTTTCGCCCGGCTTCGGCTGGCCCGCACCGACCGTGTCGGTCCCGTGGCCTTTTCCCAACTGCTGCAACGCTTTGGTTCCGCCGTTCGCGCGGTCGAGGCCCTGCCTGATCTGATGCGACGCAGCGGCCGCGACGGCTACGCTCTGCCCGCCAGCGAACGCCTCGAAGCCGAACTGGCGGCGGGCCAGCGATGCGGCGCGCGGCTGATCCTGCTGGGTGACGTGGACTATCCCGACATGCTGGCGGCCGTCGATCCGCCTCCGCCCCTGCTGTGGGCGCGCGGCGATGCCGGCCTGCTGTCCCGTCCCTGCATCGGCGTCGTCGGCGCGCGCATCGCCTCGGCAGGCGGCCAGCGCATCGCCCGCGGCCTGTCGCAGCAACTGGGCGAAGCCGGCTATGTCGTCGTGTCCGGCCTGGCGCGCGGCATCGACGCGGCGGCCCACCAGGGCGCCCTGCCAACCGGCACCGTGGCGGTGCTCGGCGGCGGCGTGGACGACGTCTATCCAGCTGAAAACGCCGATCTCTATCGCCAGATCGCGGAACAGGGCTGTGTCGTCTCCGAAAGCCCGGTCGGCGCCCGCGCCCAGGCCCGCGATTTCCCCCGCCGCAACCGCATCATATCCGGCTTGTCGCGCGGCGTGATTGTGGTCGAGGCCGAGATTCGCTCCGGCTCCCTGATCACTGCCCGCCTGGCCAACGAACAGGGCCGCGACGTCTTCGCCGTACCGGGCTCGCCGCTGGATCCGCGCTCGAAAGGCCCCAACGAACTGCTGCGTCAGGGCGCCATCCTGTGCGAGGGACTTGATGACGTGGAACGCGCCTTCACCACCCTGCGAACCTTGCGCGAGCCGCCCGCTGATTCGCCGTTCGACGGCACGCCGGACGACCTGGATGAGGCCTTGATCGAACAGGTCGCCGGCCTCTTGTCCCCCACTCCGACCCCACGCGACGAATTGGCCCGGGCGCTGGACCTGCCGATCGGCGTGGTCGCCGCCGCCCTGCTGGAACTCAGCGTCATCGGTCGAGCCACGCTTCTACCCGGCGGGCTCGCCTCCGTTTGAATGGATTACTTCGCGGCGCGGGACGCCATCGCCGATGCGGCCTCCAGCGCCCCGGCAAGAACTTCGTCTCCATCCCAGCGCGCCATTCGCGCCAGTTCCAGCGCCATGGCGGTGACATACTCCCGCACCGGATAGTCGTTGAGATCGGGCGCCGCCCGCGTCGTCGAAACACCTTGCTGCAGCGGTACCCGGTCGCCTTGGCTCGACATCGTCTCGCTCCTGATTGCGTTTGCGAATAATGCACAACCTTTGGTTGCCATCAAGACGCTTAAGACACCTTCGGGTGGTTGTCGTTCATGGATGCGATTGACTTCCCCTTCGACGCCAACCACGTTCGCGCCCCGATTTCCCGAACAGAGCGCCATGAATCTCGTCATCGTCGAGAGCCCCGCCAAGGCCAAGACCATCAATAAATACCTGGGCTCCGGCTACGAGGTGCTGGCTTCCTACGGCCATATCCGCGACCTGCCGTC
>NZ_DASWXW010000011.1:0-1627 GCF_036405315.1 Brevundimonas sp.
TGGCGAGAACAAGCGCGCGGTCGAAGAAAAGAACATGGGCCCGACGGTCAAGACGTTCATGACGCGCTGCATCCAGTGCACGCGTTGCGTTCGCTTCATCACCGAAGTGGCCGGCGTGCCGGACATCGGCATGATCTCGCGCGGCGAAAGCGCCGAGATCACGACCTATCTGGAAAAGAACATCGACAGCGAGCTGTCGGGCAACGTCAACGACCTGTGCCCGGTGGGCGCCCTGACGCACCGCCCGTGGCAGTATCACTATCGTCCGTGGGAGCTGAAGAAGACCGAGACCATCGACGTCATGGACGCCCTGGGCTCGAACATCCGCGCCGACTCGCGCGGCGCCGAGGTCATGCGCGTTCTGCCGCGCGTGAACGAAGGCATCAACGAAGAGTGGCTGTCGGACCGTTCGCGCTACGCCGTCGACGGCCTGCAGGCGCGTCGTCTGGACCGTCCTTGGGTGCGTGAGAACGGCAAGCTGCGCGTGGCTTCGTGGGACGAGGCGCTGAACGCCGTGGCGAGCAAGATCAAGTCGACCTCGGCTGACCGTATCGGCGTCATCGCCGGCGACCTGCAGGACGCCGAGTCGATGAAGGCGACGCTGGACCTGTTCCGCGCCCTGGGCTCGGCCAACACCGACTGCCGTCAGGACGGCGCCGCGATCGGGCAGGGGGCTCGCGAGGGCTGGCTGTTCAACTCCGGCCTGCAAGGCATTGAAAACGCTGACGCCATTCTGATCGTCGGCGCCAATCCGCGCACCGAAGCGCCGCTGCTGAACACGCGCCTTCGCAAGGCCTGGCTGAAGGGCGCCGCCGAGATCGGCGTCATCGGCGAACAGGTCGATCTGACCTATGACTACAACTACCTGGGCGCCGGTTCGAAGACCGTCGGCAAGCTGCCCAAGGCCGCCGTCGACTTCCTGACCAAGGCTGAACGTCCGGCGATCATCGTCGGCGCGGGCGCCCTGGTCGGCGAGACCGGCGCGGCCGTGCTGAACGCCCTGGGCGCGCTGGCCAAGAAGGTCGGCGTGGTCAAGGACGGCTGGAACGGCTTCAACGTCCTGCACACCGCCGCCGCGCGCGTCGGCGGCCTGGACATGGGCTTCGTCCCGGCCGAGGGCGGTCTGGACGTGGCCGGCATGCTCAAGCCGGGCGCGCTGGACGTGCTGTTCCTGCTGGGCGCCGACGAGGTGAACGCCGACGCTTCGGGCGCCTTCCGCGTCTATCTGGGTTCGCACGGCGACCGCGGCGCGCACGGCGCCGACGTCATCCTGCCGGGCGCCGCCTACACCGAGAAGTCGGGCCTCTACGTGAACACCGAGGGCCGGGTGCAGATGGCCGAACGCGTGGTCTTCCCCAAGGGCGAGGCCAAGGAAGACTGGGCCGTCATCCGCGCCCTGTCGGAACGCGTCGGCTGCAAGCTGCCGTTCGACACCCTGGAGCAGCTGCGCGCCAAGCTGATGGGCGACCATCCGACCTTTGGCCGGATCGACTATCTGGCCCCGGCCGCGTCGTTCGACGTGGCGGCCCTGGGCACCAAGGGCGATCTGGGCGACGTCGCCTTCGTCTCGACCATCGTCGATCCCTACCTGACCAACCCGATCGCGCGCGCCAGCGAAACCATGGCC
>NZ_DASWXW010000012.1:0-21024 GCF_036405315.1 Brevundimonas sp.
CCGATCGACCCCTCGGTCGGCGAGTTCCGCGTCCACTACGCCGGCTTCTTCGACCCCGGCTTCGGCACGGACGAGGCCCACGGCGCCGGCTCCAAGGGCGTGCTGGAGGTTCGCACCCACGACACCCCCTTCCTGCTGGAACATGGCCAGATCGTCGCCCGCCTGGTCTATGAGCCGCTGACCGAACGCCCGTCGCGCCTCTACGGCGAAGGCGGCAGCCACTATCAAAACCAGGGCCTGAAGCTGTCGAAACACTTCAGGCCCTGGGGCTAGGTTCGACTTTCCTCCCCATGAAATGGGGAGGGGGACCACGCAATGGCGGAGGGGGCGGAGCAGACGTCAGCCGTGGAGTCGCCCCTCCGTCTCGAACGCCAGCGCGTCCGCGCCACCTCCCCATGAATGGGGAGGAAAGCCGGATCAGTTCTCCGCCAGCAGCGCCTCGACCAGCGCCCTGGCCTCCGCGCTGGCCCAGTCGGCCTCGCCGGTCAGGACGGCGCGGACACGACCTTGGCGGTCCAGCAGGATGGTCTGGGGCATGGCGCCCTTGCCGGGGAACTCGAACGGCAGCTGGAATTTGGGATCGGCGTAGTAGGCCAGAGGCGGGTGGTCGGCGATGAAGGCGCGGGCTTCCGGCACGGCCTTGTCCACGTCCATGCTGATGGTGACGACGGCGACGTCGTCGCGAACCTTGTAGTGCTCGGCCAGGGCCGCCAGGGTCGGCATCTCGATCTTGCAGGGGGCGCACCAGGTGGCCCACAGGTTGACCACCGCCACCTTGCCCCTGAAGTCGTTGAAGCGGATGTCGCGGCCCTCGGCGTCCTTGAAGACGTAGTCGGGCGCGGGCGCCGGGGCGGGCGTCAGCAGCTTGGACAGCGAGCCCCTGGCGTAAACCGACAGGGCCGATGACGCGGACTCTTTGCCCCCGCCGTCGCGATTGGCGTATAGCAGCGCCACGCCGCCGATCGCGCCGATCAGCAGCACAGCCGTCGCCACGCCCGCCAAAGTCCGTTTAGAGCCGCTCATGTCCGACACGCCTTCCAACACCCCTCAGGGTCAGTCTCTATGGGGCGGACGCTTCAGCGCCAAGCCCGCCGACATCATGCAGGCCATCAACGTCTCCATCGGCGTCGACAAACGCCTGTGGGCGCAGGATCTGGCCGGGTCGCGGGCGCATTGCCGCATGCTGGCCCAACAGGGCATCATCCAGCAGGCCGACGCCGAGGCCATCCTGGGCGGACTGGACGTCATCGAGGGCGAGATCACGGGCGGGACCTTCCCCTTCCGCGACGCCTACGAAGACATCCACATGAACGTCGAGGCCCGCCTGTCGGAGCTGATCGGCGAGCCGTCGGGACGTCTGCACACGGCGCGCAGCCGCAACGACCAGGTGGCGACGGACTTCCGCCTCTGGGTGCGCGACGCCTCCGACCGCACCGTTGAACAGCTGAAGGCGCTGCAAGGCGTCCTGCTGGACCGGGCGGAACAGCATGCGGGCGACCTCATGCCCGGTTTCACCCATCTGCAGACGGCCCAGCCCGTGACCTTCGGCCACCACCTGATGGCCTATGTCGAGATGTTCGGCCGCGACGCCAGCCGCTTCGCCGACGCCCGCGCCCGCATGAACGAGAACCCGCTGGGCGCCGCCGCCCTGGCCGGTTCGCCCTTCCCCATCGACCGCCACATGACGGCGCAGGCGCTGGGCTTCGACCGCCCGATGGCCAATTCGCTGGACGCGGTTTCGGACCGCGACTTCGCCCTGGAAAGCCTGGCCGCCGCCTCGATCGCGGCGGGCCACCTGTCGCGCCTGGCCGAAGAGATCGTGGTCTGGATGACGCCGATGTTCGGCTTCGCTGCGCTGCCCGACGACCTGACCACCGGCTCGTCCATCATGCCGCAGAAGCGCAACCCCGACGCCGCCGAACTGGTGCGGGCCAAGACGGGCCGCATCAACGGCGCCCTGATCGCCCTGACCACGGTGATGAAAGGCCTGCCCCTGGCCTATTCCAAGGATATGCAGGAGGACAAGCCGCCGGTGTTCGAGGCCTTCGACGCCCTGGATCTGGCCCTGACCGCCATGACCGCCATGGTCGCCGCCATCATCCCCAACACCCCGCGCATGGCCGCCGCCGCCGGCGCCGGCTTCTCGACCGCCACCGACCTGGCCGACTGGCTGGTGCGCGAGCTGAACCTGCCCTTCCGCCAGGCGCACCATGTGACCGGCGCCGCCGTCAAGCGGGCCGAGGCCCTGGGCGTCGGCCTGGGCGAATTGCCGCTGACCGAGCTGCAGGCTCTGGATGGCCGGATCACCGAAGGCGTGTATGAAGTCCTGACGCCCGAAGCCTCCTGCGCCAGCCGCCAGAGCTTCGGCGGCACGGCGCCGGAACAGGTCCGCGCCCGCATCGCCGACTGGAGAAGCCGCCTGTGAAAAAGACCCTGATCCTGGCGAGCGCCGCCGCCCTGCTGCTGGCCGGCTGCGGCCGCATGGCCGATCTGGAGGCGCCGGGCGCCGTCCAGACCGAGCGCGCCCCCCGCGACAAGAACGCCGCGCGTCTGCCCGAACCGGCGACCATCAACACGGCCCCTCGCAACAACCCCATCGACAGCGGCGCCTCGGACCCGTTCGGCCGCACGCCGGCGATCTGATCGGCCCCTCCCTCTCCAGACCGGACTCCCCGCCGTGCACTATTTCGACCTGAAGGACGGCGTTCTGCACGCCGAGGGCGTCTCGCTGGAGGCCTTGGCGACTGAGGTCGGCACCCCGACCTATGTCTATTCCTCGGCCACGCTGCGCCGTCACTACGGCCTGCTGCGCGACGCCTGCGATGCGCACAAGAACGCGCTGGGCGAGGCCATGATCGCCTTCGCGGTCAAGGCCAACTCCAACCTGTCGGTGCTGGCGACCCTGGCGAAACTGGGCTGCGGCGCCGACACCGTGTCCGAGGGCGAGATCCGTCGCGCCCTGGCGGCGGGCGTTCCGGGCGAGCGCATCATCTTTTCGGGCGTGGGCAAGACCGACGCCGAGCTGGCCTTCGCCATCGACGTGGGCGTGCGCCAGATCAACGTCGAGTCCTCGGCCGAGCTGGAGCGTCTGATCGTCGTGGCGGCTGAGAAGTCGGCCTCCCCCGCCATCGCCATTCGCGTCAATCCCAAGATCGGGGCCGGCGGCCACGCCAAGATCACCACCGGCGGCGCGGGCGACAAGTTCGGCGTGCCGGTCGAGGAGGCGCTGAGCCTCTACGCCCGCGCCTCCGCCTCGCCGCACGTCACCCCCGTCGGCCTGGCCTGTCACATCGGCAGCCAGATCACCGACCTGACCCCGCTGGAAAACGCCTTCCGCGTCCTGCGTGAAATGACCGAGACCCTGCGGGCGCAGGGCCACAGCGTCACCCGCCTGGACCTCGGCGGCGGTCTGGGCGTGCCCTACTACGGCGACGCCGAAACCGCCTCGCCCGCCGACTATGTCGCCATGGCGGCGCGGGTGCTGGACGGCCTGAACGTCGAAGCCGCCTTCGAGCCCGGCCGCCTGATGGCCGCCAACGCCGGCGTGCTGCTGAGCCGGGTCATTCAGGTCAACGAACGGACCGACGGCCGCCGCTTCCTGGTGCTGGACGCGGCGATGAACGACCTGATGCGTCCGGCCCTCTACGACGCCTTCCACGACCTGAAGCCCGTGCGCCCCCGCGACGGCGCGGACCGCCCCTATGACGTGGTCGGCCCCGTCTGCGAGACCGGCGACACCTTCGCCCGCGACCGCGACCTGCCGCCGCTCGAAGCCGGCGACCTGGTCGTCTTCATGAGCGCGGGGGCCTATGGCGCGGTGATGAGCGGCGAATACAACACCCGCCCCCTGGCCGCCGAGGTTCTGGTCGACGGCGAACGCAGCGCGGTCATCCGTCCGCGCCCGACCTATGAGCAGATGTTCGCCCGCGAACCGATGGCGGACTGGCTAAAGGCCTAGTCCAGGGCGCAGATGTCGGGCAGGCCGCGCAGGCCGCCCTTGTGGTCCAGGCCGTAGCCGACGAGGAAGCGGTTGGGGGCCTCCCAGCCGACGAAGTCGGGCTCGGGCGCGCGCGCCTCGGGCCAGGGCTTGCGGGCGAAGACGCAGGTCAGGACTTCGGTGGCGCCGGCTTCCCGCGTGATGCGCACCGCCTCGGCCAGCGACAGGCCGGTGTCGAAGACGTCGTCGAGGATCAGCACCCGCTTGCCCGCGATGGGGCGCTGGAAGGGGGCGTAGACGTCGATCTTGCCGCGGCTGGTGGTCTCGTCGCCGTAGGAGGCCAGCCACAGGGCGTCGAAGCGGACATGGCGGCCTTGGCGCGACAGGGCGCGGGTCAGGTCGGCCCCGAACCACAGCCCGCCGGTCAGCAGGACGGCGGCCACCGTTTCATCGTCGATGACGGGGGCGATGCGCCGCGCGAGATCGGCGACGATCGCCTCGATCTCGGCTTGCGGCAGGAGAACCGTGGGGGCGGGAGCCGGGTCTTGATCAGCCATTCACGGCGGATAGCGCCTGTGCGGGGCCGCTGTCGAGAGGTTGCGCGTTCGCCGGAGTCGAATCAAAGGCCGTGGCGCGGCGCAGACCCTCCTCTGGAGCGAGCGGCGGCGCGCGACGCGGCGATCGGACAGCGGCCTGTTCGATGCGCGGCGCGGCGGGCGGAGCCGTCGCCTGCTTCTTCGTCGGCTCCAGCACGAAGTCGACGCCGACGCCGGCGGCCTTGCGCTCGGGATCGGGGATGACGACGGCGAAGCCCTGGACCTTGCCCGGCAGGACCGGCGCGGTCTCCAGACGCACGATGCGGTGGGCCACCTCGGCGCCCGCCGCGTTCAGCAGGGCCACGCGCACCGGCGGGGCCACGACCTCGTTGTCGCGGATGTTGCGCAGGGCGCCGGAGACGACGACCTTGCCCGGATCATGGGGGGCGGTCTTGGCGCCCACGGCCTCGAACTCCAGCCCGGCCAGGTTCACCGGCGCGCCGACCAGCTTGTAGGCGGCGGCGGCCTGGGGCCAGGCCTGAACGATGGACAGACGGAACACGAAGGCGGCGGCGATCAGGGCCAGCAGGATGACGGCCAGGGCGGCCCAGGCGACGCCTTGCGCCGCGGCCCGCTGCATCCGGCGTTTCTGTTCGGCCTTGGCGCGGAAGGCGCGCGGCAGTTCGGGCGCGGGGGTCTCGGCCAGACTCTCGGAGGCTTCCTCGCGCTTGCCGAAGCCCGCCTCGACGACGGGCTCCTCGGCGGCGGACAGCTCCAGAGGCTCGTCCTCCAGGGTCGCGCGCCAGTCGTGGCCGCAGGACTTGCAGCGCACGCGACGGCCGTTCGGACCGATCGCCTCGTCGGGAACAAAATAGCTGGTGGCGCAGGCGGGGCAGGTCAGTATCATGTCAGCTGACTGCGAGGCTCGACGCCCCCTCCTGTCGAGGCGCCTGCAACGCCCCGGTCCAATACGAAACCTGAATGCCAAACTCGACCCGACGCGCCGCCGACCCTGATTCCGCGCCCGACACCGTCCGCCTGCGGGGCGTGGGTTTCGGCTATGCGGACAGACCCGGCGTTCTGCGCGACGTTAACCTAAGTTTGCCGCAGGGCTCTTTCCACTTCCTTACCGGGCCGTCCGGGGCGGGAAAGTCTTCGCTTTTGCGCCTGCTGACCCTGGCCGAACGGCCGCAGACGGGGCGAATCAGTCTGTTCGGCCGCAACGTCACCGACCTGCCGCGCGGCGGCGTGCCGGCCTTCCGACGGCGGATGGGAGTGGTGTTTCAGGATTTCCGTCTGCTGGATCACCTGTCGGCCTTCGACAACGCCGCCCTGCCCCTGACGCTGGCGGGCGGCAAGAGCGCCGATCACGCCGCCGACGTGGCCGAGATGCTACGCTGGGTCGGTCTGGGCGAACGGATGGACGCCCTGCCCCCGGCCCTGTCGGGCGGCGAGAAGCAGAGGCTGGCCATCGCCCGCGCCGTGATCACCCGCCCGCGCCTGATCCTGGCCGACGAACCGACCGGCAGCGTCGACCGCGCCATGGGCGAGAAGCTGATGCGGCTGTTCCAGTCGCTGAACAAGCTGGGGGCCACCATCCTGATCGCCAGCCACGACGAGGCCCTGGCCGAACGCGTCGGCGCCGCCGTCCTGCGCCTGGAGAACGGCCATCTGAGCCGGACGGAAACGCTTGGAGACGCCGCATGATCCGCGCCGTCTTTTCCAAAGGCCCCGCCCTGCTGTCGCGCGAGGCGGGCGGCGAACGCTGGCTGATGGTGGTCGTCGCCGTCCTGTGCTTCCTGGCCTCCATCACCGCCGTCGGGGCCCTGGCCGCGGACCGGGCCGCCCACGGCTGGGCGCATCAACTGCGCGGCGAGGCGACCGTTCAGGTCCGCCCGCGCGTGGACGAGACCGGCCCGACCGCCGCCGCTCGCGCCGCCGAGACCCTGGCCGGGGTCAAGGGCGTTGCCGAGGCCGAAGCCATGGACCGAAAGGCGGCGGAAAGCCTGCTGCGCCCCTGGGTCGGCGAGGCGGCCCTGCCCGACCTGCCCCTGCCCTATCTGGTCACGGTCCGTCTGGACCCGAAGGCCCCGGCCAGCGCCCCTTCCCTGAGCCGCGCCCTGGCCGAGGCCGGGCTGGACGCCACCGTCGACGACCACAGCCTGTGGCGCGGCGAGATCGAGCGTTCGGCCGGCGTCATCACGGCCCTGGCGGGCGCGGCCTTCCTGCTGATCGCGGCGGCCACGGCGGCGATCATCGCCTACGCCACCCGCGCCGGCATGGCGGCCCAGGCGAGCGTGATCGAGACCCTGAGCCTGAACGGCGCCTCGGACGGCTATGTCGCCGGCCTGTTCCAGCGGCGCTTCGGCGGACTGGCGGCCCAGGCGGGCGCCATGGGGGCGGGCGTCGCCGCCCTGCTGCTGGCCCTGCTGCGGCTGATCGGCGGCGAGGGCGGGCTGACCCCGGCCCTGCCGTTGGCTTTCAGCGACCTTCTGATCCTGATCGCCTGTCCGGTTCTGGCCTTCGGCGTCGCATTGTTCGCGGCACGCTTCACGGCGCTGGCGAAGCTGGGCGGTCGTGGCTAGTTAAGCGTGATGAAGTTCCTGACGCTGATCGCCGTGGTGGCGCTGATGTGGCTGGTGGGGCTGTTCGCCTTCGCCGAGCGCGTGCGCGGCCTGACGCCGGCGCCCGAGCCCGCGCGCGCCGACGCCATCGTCGCCCTGACCGGCCCCTCGGCCGAACGGGTCAACGTCGCCATCCGCCTGCTGGAGCAGGACAAGGGCCGCCGGGTGCTGATCTCGGGCGTCAATCGCGACGTGCGCCGCCAGGAGCTGCGCGCCCTGACGCCAGGCTCCAGCAAGCTGTTCAACTGCTGCGTCGACCTGGGCTTCGAGGCCGAGAACACGGTCGGCAACGCCCAGGAGATCGCCGCCTGGGCGAAATCCAAGCACTATGACAGCCTGATCGTCGTCACCTCCGACTACCATATGCCGCGCAGCCTGCTGGAGATCCGCGGCGCCGCGCCGGGGGTCAAGCTGACGCCCTACGCCGTCTCGACCCCGTCGCTGGACAATTCGCGCTGGTGGCGCGCCGCCGTCACCGCCCGACGGATGACGCTGGAATACATGAAATACCTGGCCGTGCTGGGCCGCGAGGGACTGCACCGGCTGAGGGGCAATCACCCGGAACGATCGGCGCCGCAGACCCAGACCGAGGCCGCCTGACCCATGACCGCCGTCCGTTCCCTGATCTTCATCCTGTGGCTCTATCTGTCGATGGTGCTGTTCGCCGTGGGCCTGTCCCCGGCCCTGCTGATGCCGCATAGGGCCGCCGTCTGGGTCATCAAGGCCTGGTCGCGCTTCGTCCTGTTCGGCCTGCGCTGGATCGCGGGGATCAAGGTCGAGGTGCGCGGGCTGGAGCATCGCCCGACCGGCCCCGCCCTGATCGCCTGCAAGCATCAGGGCATGCTGGACGTCATCGCCCCCTTCTCCTTCCTCGACGACGCCTGCTTCATCATGAAGAAGGAGCTGATGCCCCTGCCCTTCTTCGGCTGGTTCGCCTGGAAGACCAGGATGATCGCCGTGGACCGTTCGGCCCATTCCAAGGCGCTGAAGGACATGGTGCGTCAGGCCCGCGCCCGTCACGCCGAGGGCCGCCAGATCCTGATCTTCCCGGAGGGCACGCGCGGCGAGATCGGCGCCGCCCCTGACTACAAACCCGGCATCGCCGCCCTGTACCGCGACCTGAACAGTCCCTGCTGGCCCATCGCCACCAACTCGGGCGTTCACTGGCCCGCCCATGGCTTTCGCCGCTATCCGGGGACCATCGTCTTCGAGTTCCTGCCGCCCATCCCGGCCGGCCTGAAGCGGGCCGAGTTCATGGCCGAACTGGAAAACCGCATCGAAACGGCCTCCACCGCCTTGCTGACGCCCAAAACCTAGGCTGTTGCATCCGCCCCGGGCCTCCCCGCCCGGCGACTGTTCTGGATGCTCCATGAAACTGCACGCCCTCGTCCTTGCGACCGCCCTGTTCGGTCTGCCCGCCGCCTCCGCCCTGGCCCAGGCCCAGGCCCAGCCCTATCAGGCGGTCGAGACGCCCAGGACGTGGAAGGTCGATATCGGCGGCGGCATGGTGCGCGGCTTCAGCGCCACCGGGAACACCAGCGACGAGTTCAGCGTCACCGCCTGGGGCTCGGCCTCCTGGCGCGACGTGGTCTACGCCAACGGCCTGGACGGCCTGGGCTGGAACGCGATCAGGCGCGACGGCTTCCATGCGGGCGTGCAGCTGCGCCCGCGCTTCGCCGCCGGCGAGATCGAGGGCTCGACGCTCGACCGGCCCGACCTGGGGGTCGATGCGGCGATTTACGCCTATAAGCGCCTGCCGGGGAATGTGGTGGTCGGCGGCCGCGTCCAGCATGACGTCACCGGCGACGACGCGGGTATGGAATACATGGCCTCGATCGGCCATCAGCGCGTGACCCCCGTCGGCCTGCTGCAGGTCATGGCCTATGGCCGCGCCTTCGACGACGCGCGGGCCAAACGCTATTTCGGCATCGCCCCTGAGGCCGTTACGGACAGCGGCTTCACCGCCTACGCGCCGTCAGGCGGAGCGGCGGGCGCGGGCGCGGCGGCCCTGCTGGCCGTGCCGATCGGCGACCGCTTCGGCATGGGCGCCTTCGTCAACTACGAACAGCGCCTGGGCGACATCAAGGACAGCCCCCTGCTGAAGGACGGCCACGTCTGGCGCGCGGGCCTGATCGGGGTTGTCCGTTTCAGCAGTCCTGACTGATCAGCTGGCGGCGAACTCGCTGAGGGCGTCTATCACGGCGCGGTTCTGGTCTTCCGTGCCGATGGTGATGCGCAGGCAGTCGGGCAGGCCGTAGCCTCCGACCGGGCGCACGATGACGCCCTTGGAGTTCAGATAGTCGTTGGCGGCGGCGGCGTTGCGCTTGCCGTCCGCGAACCGAACCAAGACGAAGTTGCCCGCCGAGGGGAAGACCTCGAAGCCGAAGCCGCGGATGGCCTGGGTCATGCGCGGGCGCCAGTCCAGCACCAGGTCGCGCGAAGCCTTCTGGTGCGCCTCGTCCGACAAGGCGGCGGTGGCGGCGTCGAGGCCCGGCACCGAGACGTTGAACGGCAGGCGGATGCGGTCCACCGCCTGCTCGATGGCCAGCGGTGCGTATCCAAAGCCGATGCGCAGACCGCCCAGGCCGTGGATCTTGGAGAAGGTGCGGGTGACGACGATGTTGGACGCCTCACGGGCCAGACCGAAGCTGGTCTCCCAGTCCGGCTCGACCACGAACTCGGCATAGGCCTCGTCCACCACCAGGATGACGTGGGCCGGCAAGGCGGCGTGCAGGCGGCGGATCTCCTCGCCCGAGTTCCAGCTGCCGGTGGGGTTGGACGGGTTGGAGACGTAAACGATCTTCGTCCGCTCATCGACCTGATCGAGGATGGCCTCGACTTCGAGCTTCATGTTCGGCTCGGCCGCCAGCTTGACCTCGGCGCCGCAGGCCTTGGCCGAGATGCGGTAGGCGAGGAAGCCGTACTGGCCGGCGACGATATTGTCGCCCGCGCTCAGATAGGCCTGGTTCAGCAGGGCGAAGACCTCGTCCGAGCCGTTGCCGAAGATCAGGCGCTCGGGCTCCAGTCCGTGGTGGGCGGCCACGGCCTCGCGCAGCTTGGTGGCCCGGCCGTCGGGATAGACGTGGATGTTCTTCAGGGCGGCGGCATAGGCCTCGCGCGCCTTTTCACCGGCGCCCAGGGCGTTCTCGTTCGAGGACAGCTTCATCGGCTCGGCGAAGCCGGCGATGGCGCCCTTGCCGCCGACATAGGGGGCGATGTCGAGGATGCCGGGCTTGGGGGCGGGCGCAGCGTTCGGCGCGTCGGTCATGGGCGTCATCCTCGAAGTAAATGGTCAGTAAACGGGGGCGGCGCCGATGACGCCGCTCATCTGGCCGGGGGCGTTGCTCAACCGCCCGTCCTCGGCCTGCACATAGCCTGTCAGAACGAACAGCTTCAAGCCGCCGCCCGCCGCCAGCGACGCGGCGATCAGGCCCGCCTCACCCAGGGCCGCCACGATGCGGGCGTCCGAAGCCGGGCTGTCGGTCACCCAGAAGGTGCGGTCGTCGCCGGTCGGGCCGGGGGCCTCGGTCGAGACCAGCAGGGCGCGGGGCGTCCCGGCGGCGTCGTCCGGCAGGGCGGCGATGACCTTGAGCATGGGCAGGGCCAAAAGTTTGCCCCACCAGGGCCGGGCGCCGAGATCGATCAAGGCGCGGCCGCCCTGGCGGGCCGTCAAAAGCGCCTGATCCGGCTCGGCGGCAGGACGACCAATCAGGCCCCAGCGGTCGGCGGCCAGGGCCTGAGACAAAGGCCCGCAGGTGGCCAGGGCCGGGCCGGTCGCGGCCTCGATGCGGCCCAGCACGGCGCGCAGAGCCGGACGCTCAGCCAACGGAATTTCGCGCAGCAGCTCGCGCAGGGCGATGGCGTCGGCGTCGGCGGAACCGCGCGCCCCCGCGGCGATGCGGGCGCGGGCTGCGACGATCAGGGCGCGGTCCAGGGCCAGACGCTCAAGGTCCTCGGGCGGTTCGACCAGCATCAGAACAGCTGGGGCGCCGGGGCCAGGGCGAAGGGCCCCAGATAGCTGCGCCCGCCCTTGAAGTTCAGCACCAGATCGACCGCCTGGCCCTGCTCGCCCGTCCCGCCCTGAGGCGTGGCGGCGGCGGCGCGGGCGGCGGCGGCGCGATCCAGCGCCCCGCCCTGGGTCGCGCCGGCCAGACCGACGATGGCGGCCAGCGGCTTCTCGGCGCGCAGGAAGACCTCGCCTTCCAGACGCCCCTTGTCGTCGGCCGACAGAGCCGGGCTGGACAGGAAGGTGCGGCTTTCGCCCGCTTCCAACTGGCCCTTGACCGCGACGAAGCGGCCCCCGGCGGCGGTCCAGGCCGACAGCAAGCCTTGCGCGTCGCCGCCCTTCAGCGCGCCGGCCTTCTCGATCACGGTCTCGACCTGGGCGTTCAGCCTGCCCGACTGGGTCAGGCCCTCGACGGGACCATTCGGACGGCCCTCGCCGTCGACCAGACGGAACAGGACGTCGACGTCCTCGGTCGGCGTGTTCGACCCGGCCACGTGCGGGCGCATGTAGAACTGAACCAGCCCGGCCCTGGCCAGGGGGAAGGGCTCGGCGTCGGGCAGGGCGGTGAAGACCGGCTTGACCAGTTCGAACGCCACATTGGGCCAGCGCTGGGTCAGGCCGTGCAGGCTCATGCGGATGGCCTCGGCCCGCACCGCCGTCTTGCCCTTGGCGCCTCGCGTCACGATCAGGCCGTCGGGGGCGATGATGACCCACCTGGCCGGGTTGTAGGCGTTGGCCTCGGCCACGATCTCGGGGGCGGCGACGGCATGGCCCGAAGGGGCGACGACATCGACGTGCTTCATCGCCACCCGCGCCCGCAACGGCCAGCCGGTCGTGGTCATCTGCCCGTGCCGCACGGTCCAGCCCGACTGCTCCAGCCGGGCGATGCGGCCCTGAAGCTTGGTCTCAATCTGTTGCGTCAGGAAGAACCACCAGCCGGTCCACAGGGCCAGGCCGACGAAGACGATGGCGAAGGGGACGATCAGTCCCTTGCGGCTGTGGCGGACGGGAGCGGAGGAGGCGTCGGTCATGGGCGCGGTTTAGCAGGCCGCGCGGCTGCTGACACGCCCTGTCAGCAGGAACGGGCCAGGCTGCCGCCCGTTCGAATCGCACCCCGACAGGAGACATGGCTCATGGAAACCCAACAGCTGCACCGCGGCCGGCTGATCGACCACCTGCAACTGGTGACGCCCGACCTTGCGGCCAGCCGCCGCTTCTACGGCGCGGTGCTGGAGGCCCTGGGCGTGCCCATCGCCGGCGAGGCCGAACGCTTCTTCTGGGCCGACGAACTGTTCGTCTCGGCGGTGGACAGCATCGCCGCCGCAGGGCGACCGACCGGCCGCTGTCATCTGGCGTTTCAAGCGAAAGACCGCGCCATGGTGGAGGCCTTCCACAAGGCGGGGCTGAAGGCGGGCGGAACCGACAACGGGGCGCCGGGCGAGCGGCCCTATCACCCCGGCTACTACGCCGCCTTCCTGCTGGACCCGGACGGCAACAACATCGAGGCGGTCTTCCACGGCCCGGCCGAACGCTCGGCCGACAGCGTGGTGGTGACGTTTGAAGGCTAGGCCGTCAGATCGGCCAGTTTCGCGCCGGCCGCCCGCGCCGCCTCGTCGGGCGTCAGGCCCAGCAGCAGGCCGCGCTGGCCGCCGTTGATCAGGATGCGGTCGAACAGGATCGCCGTCTCGTCCATCACCGTCGGCACGGCCTTCCTATGACCGAAGGGACTGACCCCGCCGACCTTGTAGCCCGTCAGGCGCTCGGCGTCGGCGGGCTTCATCATCTGCGCCGACTTGCCGCCGACGGCCGTCGCCAGCTTCTTCATGCTGACCTCGCAGTCGGACGGGACGATGACGCAGGCGGGCTTGGCGTCCACCAGGGTCATCAGGGTCTTGAACACCTGCTCCGGCGCCCACCCCAGGGCCTCGGCCGCCTGCAAGCCGACGCGCGGCGCGTCGGGGTCGTAGTCGTAGGGAAACAGTTCGAAGGCGACGCCGGCCCTGGTCAGAGCCACGGTCGCGGGGGTGGTCTTGGACATTTCAGGTCGCTTCTGGATTGAGGAAGGCCTTGGTCAGCTCGACCGCCTCTGCCAACCCCATGCGCTGGACCTCGGTTCCGGGCGGCAGGCCGGCGAACAGGCGGGTCGGACAGGCGGCGTCCAGCATCAGGAAGACCCCCTTGTCGTCGGCGCGGCGGATCAGGCGGCCGAACGCCTGGGCGATGCGGCCGCGCGCCAGGGCGTCGTCATAGGTCTTGCCGCCAAACCGCTCGCGCCGCGCCTTGTGCAGCAGGTCGGGACGCGGCCAGGGCACGCGGTCGAAGGCGAGGACGCGCAGGGACCGCCCCGGCACGTCCACCCCGTCGCGCACGGCGTCGGTGCCCAGCAGGCAGCTGTCCTGTTCGGCGCGGAAGACGTCGACCAGAGCGCCGACCTCCAGCGGATCGACGTGCTGGGCGTAGAGGGGGACCCCCGCCTTGGCGAGGTCCGGTCCCAGCCGCTCATAGACGGTCTTCAGCCGGCGGATGGCGGTGAACAGACCCAGACCCCCGCCGCCGGCCGCCAGGAAGAGCTCGCGCATGGCCGCCGCGATCTGGCGTGGGTCGTCCTTCATCAGGTCGTTGACGACGATGATCCGGCTGTTGGCCGCGTAGTCGAAGGGGCTGTCCACCTTCAGCGTCCGCGCCGGTTCGATCAGGCGGGCCGCGCCGGTCCGCATCCGGGCCAGGGAAAACGGGTCCTCGGCCGCCGGGTCCGACAGGGTGGCGCTCGTCACCAGCACGCCATGAGCCGGCATGATGACGGCGGCCTCCAGCGGCACGGTCGGGTCGATCCAGTGGCGGCGCAGGGCCACGTCGTGGATGCGGCCGAAGGCGGCCTCGGCGCTCAGCCAGTCGACGAAGTCGGGATCGGGTTCGTCGCCGCCCTCCTCCAGCGCCGCCAGCATGGAGCGCCAGCCCGGCAGGGTCATGCGCGCGCGCCGGTCCATGCCGCGCAGGGCCCCTTCGATGCGGGCGCGGGCGGCGCCGTCCAGTTCGGCGGCCTCCTCGTCGAGGATGTCCTCGAGGTGGCGCGACAGGGCCAGAAGCGGCGCCTCGACGGCGGCGATGGCGCGGGCGGCGGCGCGGGCGGCCTCCAGCACCGGCTCGGTGGCGGGGCGCAGGGCGCACTCCAGCCCGAACTCGGTCCCGCCGGTTTCCTGGCTGCGGGCGCGCAGCTGTTCCAACGCGGCGACGAGGAAGGCCTCGATCGGGCCGATGGGATTGATCTCGCCCGACGCCGGCGCGATGCGGCCCGACACACCCTCGCCCGGCAGGGCGGCGGCGGCGATCATGGCGTCCTTCAGGGCCTTGGCGGCGGCCTCGTTGTCGGCGCACAGGTCGCCCAGCCGTTGTTCCAGCCCGCGCCCGCGACGGCCGCGCCCCTCCGGCCCTCGGATCCAGCGGCGCAGCTCGGCGGCCTCCTGACCCGACAGGGCGGCGGAGAAGGCGCTGTCGGCGGCGTCGAACAGGTGGTGGCCCTCGTCGAAGACGATGCGCTTCAGCGCCGCCGTCTCGCCGTCCTGCTTCAGGCCCCGCGCCGAACGGGCCCCGTCGAAGGCGGCCTGGGTCATGACCAGGGCGTGGTTGGCCACGACCAGATCGGCGCGGCGGCTGGCGCGGATGGTCTTCTCGACGAAGCAGAGGCGGTAATGCGGACAGGCGGCGTGGACGCATTCGCCACGCCGGTCGACCAGATTGGCTGGTCCGGCCTGATGGCTGGGGGCGGTCGCATAGAGGCCGGGCAGCCAGCCGGGATAGTCGCCGCCGGTCATGTCGCCGTCGCGGCTGTGCGCGGCCCAGCGCGCGGCCAGCCCCATGCCGATCAGGTCGCCATTGCCCAGTTGGGCCGCCTGCATCATGTCCTGAAGATTGAGCAGGCAGAGGTAGTTTTCGCGGCCCTTTCGCACCACCGTCTTCTTGCGGCGCTCGGCCTCGTCGGGCCACAGGGCGCGGCTTTCGCGGTCGATCTGGCGTTGCAGGGCGCGGGTGTAGGTCGAGACCCAGGCCGCCCCCGAGTTGCGCTCGGCCCACAGGCTGGCGGGGGCCAGATAGCCCAGGGTCTTGCCGGTGCCGGTCCCCGCCTCGGCCAGAAGGACGCGCGGGCGGCCCTCCTCGTTGCGCGGCGAAAAGGCGTAGGCGGCCTCGGCGGCGTAGTCGGACTGGGCCGGCCGCGTTTCGTCCAGACCCGAGGCCTGCAGCAGCTTGTCCAGACGGATGCGGGCGCTCTCGCTGTCGACCGGGGCCGACCCGGCCTCGCCGCGCGGCGCCTCGTCCTCCCATTCCGCGAGCCGGGACCAGACGTCCAGACCCGTGCCGCGCTCGCGACGGTCGCGCCGCGGCCCCGCCTGAAGCGCCGCCAGCACGCGCGAGCCCCAGGACCAACCCGCCCGGTCCAGCGTCCCAGCCAGGGTGTAGGCGTCCTCGCGCCCCGGATAGGCCGGATCCGTCAGTTCGTTCAGCAGGTCAGCGGCGGCGTCGCGCAGGGCCTGGGCTTGCGCCTCGGCTCCCTTGGGCTCGGACCGGCCCAAGGCCAGGGCCAGCCCCGTCGGCGACGGCGCGCAGAATTTCGCGGGGCGCACGAAGGCGTAGAGCTCCAGAACGTCCAGCATGTCGGCGGAGCGCGGCGGCGGACTGAGGCCCAGACGGCGCGCGGTCAGGCTGGCGTGGGCGACCATGACGGCGCCGCCCAGAAAGACGCCCTCGGCCGCGCCGCGCCCGATCTTCTTCGCCCCCGCCGCATCGCACACAGCCCCAGCGCCCGGCGGGGTGGCCAGAGCAGGCGGCAGCTCGGCCCAGACCTTGTTCAGGTCGGGGGTCGCGGGCTGGACGTTGGAAGGGGCGGAGACGTCGGTCACGCTCGATCCATAGCGCCCCCCGCCGCGAAACGGAACGGGAACGTGCGCCCCTCTCGCCAGCGACCGAAAACGGGCTAGGTTGGCCGGGACAGGGAGGACCGCCCATGCAGACCCGCCGCATCACGACCGACGGCCTGACGCAACAGGTGATCGAGGCGGGCGAAGGCCCCCTGGTCCTGCTGATCCACGGCTTTCCCGAACTGGGGATCAGCTGGCGGGCGCAGGTTCAGGCTCTGGCCGAGGCGGGCTATCACGCCGTCGCCCCCGACATGCGCGGCTATGGCGGCACCGACAAACCCGCCGATGTGGAGGACCACACCCTCCTGCATCTGGTCGGGGACACGGTCGATCTGGTTCGGGCGCTGGGAGAAGATCAGGCCGTGGTCGTCGGCCATGACTGGGGCTCGGCCGTGGCCTGGCACTGCGCCCTGATGCGGCCGGATGTGTTCCGCGCCGTCGCCGGCCTGTCGGTGCCCTTCCAGCCGCGCCGGGCCAAGGGACCGCCGACCGCCGCGATGGCGGCCATCACGAAAAGAGCCGGTCTCGGCGACCTCTACATCACCCGCTTCCAGTCGCCGGAAGCCCACGTGGCGCTCGACGCCGATCCGGCGACGGCGCTGAGGAAGATGTTCTGGGCCTATGACGGGGCCACCGCAGACGCCGACCAGTCGACCGGCTTCATGCCCGAGGGCGTCAGTCTGCTGGACAGCATCTCCGACCGGGCAAGCCTGCCGCCGTGGATGAGCGAGGCGCATTTCGCCGAATACGTCGCGGCCTTTGCGGCCTCGGGCTTCCGGGGGCCGCTGGACTGGTACCGCTGCCTGGACCGCAACTGGGCCCTGACCGCCTTCCTGCAAGGCCAGAAGATTGCTCAGCCCGCCCTCTTCCTCGTCGGCGACCGCGACCCCGTCCGCCACTACGCCGGCCCGCACGAGGCGGCGCAGAAGGACTGGCTGACCGACCTGCGCGGCCAGGTGGTCCTGCCCGGCGCGGGGCACTGGCTGCAGCAGGAACGGGCGGACGAGGTGAACGCGGCGCTGGTGGGGTTTCTGCGGGGGCTGTGAGGGCAAAAGCCTGTCGAGTCGGGCTTCTCACAAGCAGAGCTTTGGCAACGGGACAGGATGCGCGACGGCCTGGGACCCGGGTTCCGCTGCGCGGCCACGGGATGACGGCGGGTGGTCGCCGCCTAAACGGTCTCTTCCGGCAGGGGGATGAACTCCAGCGCGTCCTCAGTCGGGAGGCTCATGCGGCCGGCTTTCCAGTCGGCCTTGGCCTGATCCATGCGCTCTTGCGACGAGGAGACGAAGTTCCACCAGATCAGGCGTTCGCCCACCGGCTCGCCGCCCATGACCATGACGCTGGACGGGGCCAGGGCCGTGACGGTCGGCTCGGCCTGGGGCGACAGGACGACCATCTGACCTTCGTGGAAGGGGCGGCCGTCGACCTCGATCAGGCCCTTGGCCACGAACAGGGCGCGTTCGCTGTAGCCGCCTTTCGCCCGCGGCGGCGGCGGGGCGGCGCGGACGCCCTCGGCCATGTCCCAGTGGACATAGAAAAGCGGCGATTCGACCGGCGTGCCCGCCTTCACGCCGAAGGCCTCGCCCGCAACCAGACGCGCGAACAGGCCGTTGTTCTCATAAGCGGGCTGGGCGTCCTCGCCCAGGTGGGTGAAGGAGGGGGCGATCTCTTCCTTCTCGGTCGGCAGGGCGACCCAGGCCTGCATGCCGTGCATGGCTCCGCCCTGCGCCTTCTTCAGCGGATCGGTGCGTTCGGAGTGGACGATGCCGGACCCGGCGGTCATCCAGTTCACCTCTCCGGGGCGAATGGCCTGGGTGTAGCCCAGGTTGTCCCGGTGCATGATCTCGCCCTCGAACAGATAGGTCAGGGTCGACAGGCCGATGTGCGGGTGCGGCCGCACGTTTATGGCGTCGGCGCCGGGCGCGAACTCGGCCGGGCCCATCTGGTCCAGAAAGATGAAGGGGCCGACCATCGGCCTGGCGTGAAAGGGCAGGACGCGCCCGACCTCGAACCCGCCCAGGTCCTTTCGACGCGCGTCGATCACCAGGTCGATCATGGCCGCCCCCTTCTTGTCTCTGGTCTCTTAGCCGACGTGGGGCGTGATGATGCCCAGCGGCAGGGTGGTGACGTTCTTGACCCCGCGCGTGACGATGTGGCTGGCGCAGTCGGAGACGATGCCCAGGGTCAGCAGCTTGTCGCGCAGGAACTGGTCGAAGGCGTGCATGTCCGAGGTGATGATGCGCAGGACGTAGTCCTCGCGGCCGGTGATGGTGGCGCACTGCACCACTTCCGGCCATTCCGACACGGCCTTTTCAAAGATGTCGAGGTTCTCGCGCGAGGGCAGACTTAGCTTGACGATGGCGTAGACCTCGAAGTCCAGACCCAGCAGGCCCGCGTCCAGAAGCGTGACCCGCTTGCGTATCAGGCCGCTATCCTCCAGTCTCTTGATCCGGCGCCAGCACGGCGAGGCCGAGAGGCCCACGCGATCGGCGACCTCGGCGACCGACAATCCAGCGTCCTGCTGCAGGATGTCGAGGATGCGGGCGTCGATAGGATCAAGTTCGTCGGCCAAAGGCGTTTCTCCAAAAGGGGATTTCACGCAATAAAATACCCCAAATCAGCATTTGGCAAGGGTATTTTTAGGAAGGCCAACAGAGACGCGCCATGCTATGCCCTCTTCATAGAGGAAACGCGGACGGATCAACCGGACGGGACGCATGATGAAGAACACCCCCACCCTGTCGCTGCGCGTGCCGGAGCCCTCGGGCCGTCCGGGCGATGCGCCTGATTTCAGCCACCTGCAGTTCGACCCCGCCGGCGCCGTGAGCCGGCCCGAGGTGTCGACCGCCCCCTATGAGATGCGCGACCACGCCTTCCGTCTGGTGCGCGTTCTGGACGACGAGGGCAGGGCCGTCGGACCCTGGGATCCCAAGCTGGACCCCGAGGTCATGCGCCGCGGCCTGAAGGCCATGATCCTGACCCGCGCCTTTGACGAGCGGATGCACCGCGCCCACCGCCAGGGCAAGACCAGCTTCTACATGAAGTGCACCGGCGAGGAGGCCATCGCGGTCGCCCAGGGCATGATCCTGAGCCGCGAGGACATGGGCTTCCCCACCTATCGCCAGCAGGGCCTTCTGATCGCACGCGGCTATCCGCTGGCGAGCATGATGAACCAGATCTATTCCAACGCCGAAGACCCGATCAAGGGCCGCCAGCTGCCGATCATGTATTCGGCCAAGGACTACGGCTTCTTCACCATCTCGGGCAACCTGGGCACCCAGGTCCCCCAGGCCGTGGGCTGGGCCATGGCCAGCGCCTACAAGGGCGACGACAAGATCGCCATCAGCTGGATCGGCGACGGCGCCACGGCGGAAGGCGACTTCCACAACGCCCTGACCTTCGCCGCCGTCTACCGCGCCCCGGTCATCCTGAACGTGGTCAACAACCAGTGGGCCATCTCGTCCTTCATGGGCATCGCCGGCGGTCTGGAGACCACCTTCGCGGCCAAGGCCATCGGCTACGGCCTGCCCGCCCTGCGCGTCGACGGCAACGACTTCCTGGCCGTCTGGGCCGCGACCCAGTGGGCCGAGGAGCGCGCGCGCACCAACCAGGGCGCCACGGTGATCGAGCTGTTCACCTATCGCGGCGCCCCGCACTCGACCTCTGACGACCCCAGCCGCTATCGCCCCGGCGACGAGGCCGAGAAGTGGCCGCTGGGCGACCCCATCGAGCGCCTGAAGCAGCACCTGATCGCGATCGGCGAATGGTCGGATGAGCAGCAGGCCGAGGCCGAGAAGGACGCCGTCGAGCAGGTCCGCGCCGCCGGCAAGGAATCCGAGGCCATCGGCACGCTCGGCCAGTCGCGCCCCAGCGTGAAGACCATGTTCGAGGAGGTCTATGCGACCGAGGACTGGCGCCTGATCGAACAGCGCCGCGAGGTCGGAGTCTGAGCATGTCCACTGCACCCATGAACATGATCCAGGCCCTCAACTCGGCCATCGACGTCAAGATGACCGAGGACCCGAACGTCCTGTCGTTCGGCGAGGACGCGGGCTATTTCGGCGGCGTCTTCCGCGTCACCGACCAGTTGCAGCAGAAGCACGGCCTGACCCGCAGCTTCGACGCCCCGATCAGCGAATGCGGCATCGTCGCCGCCGCCATCGGCATGGGCGCCTATGGCCTGCGCCCGGTCGTCGAGATCCAGTTCGCCGACTACATCTATCCGGCCTATGACCAGATCGTCTCGGAAGCGGCCAAGATGCGCTATCGCTCGGGCGGTCAGTTCACCTCGCCGATCACCATCCGCAGCCCCTACGGCGGCGGCATCTTCGGCGGCCAGACGCACAGCCAGTCGCCGGAAGCCCTGTTCACCCACATCGCCGGGCTGAAAGTCGTCATCCCGTCCAACCCCTATGACGCCAAGGGCCTGCTGACCGCCGCCATCGAGGACGATGATCCGGTCGTCTTCTTCGAGCCCAAGCGCCTCTACAACGGCCCCTTCGACGGCTGGCACGAGAAGCCGGTCAGCCCGTGGAAGGCCCAGGAGCTGGCCCAGGTCCCGACCGGCAAATATGTCGAGCCCATCGGCAAGGCCCGCGTCATGCGCGAAGGCTCGGACGTCACCATCCTGGCCTATGGCACCATGGTCTGGGTCGCCCTGGCCGGCGCCGAACACGCCGGCGTGGACGCCGAGGTCATCGACCTGCGCACCCTGGTGCCGCTGGACATCGAGACCATCGAGGCCAGCGTCAAGAAGACCGGCCGCTGCGTCATCGTGCACGAAGCGCCCAAGACCTCAGGCTTCGGCGGCGAGCTGTCGGCCCTGGTTCAGGAGCGCTGCTTCTATCATCTGGAAGCGCCCATCGCCCGCGTGACCGGCTGGGACACCCCCTACCCGCACGCCTTCGAGTGGGAATACTTCCCCGGCCCGCAACGCGTGGCCGACGCCCTGAAAGCCGTCATGTCGGGAGGCCGTTGATATGGGTCGTTTCGTCTTCAAGCTGCCCGA
>NZ_DASWXW010000013.1:0-25639 GCF_036405315.1 Brevundimonas sp.
CGGGTCATCGACCGCGTCGGCGGCTCCAAGCCCGTGCCGGTCAACATCCGCATCATCGCCACCTCGAACCGCGACCTGGCCAAGGCCGTGGCTGAGGGGACTTTCCGCGAGGACCTGCTGTATCGCCTGAACGTGGTGAACCTGCGTCTGCCGTCTCTGCGCGAACGTCCGGGCGACATCGCCGTGCTGTGCGACCACTTCATCCGCAAGTACGCCGCCGCCAACGGCGTGCCGCCGCGTCCGATCTCGGTTGAGGCCCGCCGGGCCCTGGTCGGCCACCGCTGGCCCGGCAACGTGCGCGAGCTGGAAAACGCCATGCACCGCGCCGTCCTGCTGGCGACGGGGGCCGAGATCGACGTCGACGCCATCCGTCTGCCGGACGGCCGTCCGCTGCTGGAAGGCGGCTCGACCGCGCCGTCGCCGACCGCCTCGACCTATGACGCCGGGGTCGCCGGCCACGCGGCCCAGATGGCCGACGCCATGACCCGCAGCTTCGTCGGTCAGACGGTGGCCGAGATGGAAAAGACCCTGATCCTGGACACCCTGAACCACTGCCTGGGCAACCGCACCCATGCGGCGACCATCCTCGGCATCTCGATCCGCACCCTGCGAAACAAGCTGAACGAATACGCCGACGAGGGCACGCCCATCCCGGCCCCGCAATCGGGCGTCGCCGCAGCCTACGGCGCGGCGGGCTAGGCCCATGCGCGCCGACCGTCGGACGGTTCTGCTGGGCGCGGGCGTGCTGATGCTCTCGGCCTGCTCGCGCGAGGTCGAGGCGGTCGAGGCCGACGTCGAGGCGCCCGCGCAGACGTTGGATCTGGACCTGTCGGATCTGGAAGCCCGTCACGGCGGACGCATGGGTCTGGCCGTCGCCTCAGGCGGCGTGAACGCGGCTTGGCGCGGCGACGAACGCTTCGTCTACTGCTCTACCTTCAAGATGTATCTGGCGGCCGCCACCCTGTTGCGGGTCCAGGCTGGGCTGGAGCGGCTGGATCGCGCCGTCCCGATCACAGCCGCCGACATGATCAACCACGCGCCGACCACGGAGAAAGCCGTGGGTTCGACCCTGACGGTAGAACAGTTGATGCGGGCGACGGTCGAGCTGAGCGACAACCCCGCCGCCAACATCCTGATCCGCGAGATGGGCGGGCTGGACGCCCTTCGCGCCTTCTATCGCGGCATCGGCGACGACAGCACCCGTGTCGACCGCCTCGAGCCCGAGATGAACCGCCTCGACGGCGACAAGGACACCATCACCCCGATCCAGTCGGTGCAGAACATCAGCCGTCTGCTGGTCTCGCCCGACACCCCGCTGAACCCGGCCTCCAAGGCCCTGCTGATGCGCTGGATGACCGACACGCCAACGGGGCAGGGCCGCATCAAGGCGAGTGTCCCCGCCGGCTGGACCGTGGCGCACAAGACCGGCACCGGCGGCTATGGCCCCACCAACGACATCGGCCTGATCCAGCCCCCCGAAGGCGCGCCCGTCGTCATCGCCGTCTATTTCCACGCCACGCGAGACTCGACCGACGCCCAGCGTGAAGCCGTCATCGCCGACGCCACCCGTCTGGCGCTCAAGGCGCTGGGGCATGGCTGAACCTGCGCGAATCCTGTCATCAGGCGGGATGACCTTCGTCCGCCGCCATGGTTGATGCGCCGATCCTGATGAAGGACGGCTACGCGCGCCCCACCGGGCGCGACGCGCTCGGCTGGCTGATGCGCGGCGAGGTGCTGATGGCGGTCGGCGTGATCGGCGTGATCATGCTGCTGATCGTGCCGATCCCGAAGATGTTGCTGGATCTGCTGCTGGCGATCTCGATCGTCTCCAGCGTGCTGATCCTGATGACGGCCGTGATGATGAAGCGGCCGCTCGACTTCGCCATCTTCCCGACGGTGCTGCTGGTCTCGACCCTGTATCGCCTGGGCCTCAACCTGGCCTCCACACGCCTGATCCTGACCCACGGCCAGGAAGGCCACGACGCCGCCGGTCAGGTCATCAACGCCTTCGGCGAGCTGATGATGGGCGGCAACTTCATCATCGGGGTGATCATCTTCGCCATCGTCCTGGTGGTGAACTTCGTCGTCATCACCAAGGGCTCGACCCGGATCGCCGAGGTCTCGGCCCGTTTCACCCTGGACTCCATGCCGGGCAAGCAGATGGCCATCGACGCCGACCTGTCGTCGGGGCTGATCACCGAGGACCAGGCCAAGCTGCGCCGCAAGGAGCTGGAGCAGGAATCCACCTTCTTCGGGGCCATGGACGGCGCCTCCAAGTTCGTGCGCGGCGACGCCGTGGCCGGCCTGATCATCACCTTCATCAACGCCATCGGCGGCCTGCTGATCGGGGTGCTGCAGCACAAGATGCCGGTGGGCGAGGCGGCCAACACCTATGTCCAGCTGACCATCGGCGACGGTCTGGTGACACAGGTTCCGGCCATCATCGTCTCCATCGCCGCCGGCTTCCTGGTGTCGAAGGCGGGCGTCGAGGGCACAGCGGACAAGGCCCTGGTGGCGCAACTGGCCACCAACCCGGTCAGCCTGGGCGTGGTGTCCGGCGCGGCGGGCTTGATCGGCCTGATCCCGGGCATGCCGCTGATCCCGTTCGCGGCCCTCGCCATCGGCTCGGGCTTCATGGCCTGGAAGCTGGGCCGCGACCGGCTGAAGCCGCCGCCGGTCGAAACCGTCGAGCTGAAGCCCAAGGAAGACGTCGAGGAGCCGATCGCCACGGCTCTGACCATCGACGAGGTCAAGATCGAGCTGGGCTACGCCCTGCTGTCGCTGATCAATGATCTGGAGGGGCGTCGCCTGACCGATCAGATCCGCGCCCTGCGCCGTTCGCTGGCCCAGGAATACGGTTTCGTCATGCCCAGCGTGCGCATCCTCGACAACATGCGCCTGCCCAATCAGGGCTACGCCATCCGCATCAAGGAGATGGAGGCCGGGGCCGGCGAGGTGCGTCTGGCCCAACTGATGGCCATGGACCCGGCGGGGCGTCAGGTCGAGCTGCCCGGCGAGCACACGCGCGAGCCGGCCTTTGGGCTTCCGGCGACCTGGATCGACGAGAGCCTGCGCGAGGAAGCCACCTTCCGCGGCTACACCCTGGTCGATCCGTCGACGGTGCTGACCACGCACCTGACCGAGATCCTCAAGGAGAACATGGCCGACCTGCTCTCCTACGCCGAGGTGCAGAAGCTGCTGAAGGAGCTGCAGGGCGAGGAGAAGAAGCTGGTCGACGAACTGATCCCCACGGTCGTCACCGTCACCACCCTGCAACGCGTGCTGCAGACCCTGTTGCGGGAAAAGGTCTCGATCCGTGACCTGCCCGCCATCCTCGAAGGTCTGGCCGAGGCCGCGCCGCACACCACCAGCGTCACCACCCTGGTCGAACACGTCCGCACGCGCCTGGCGCGCCAGCTGTGCTGGGCCAACCGGGGCGACGACGGCGCCCTGCCGATCGTCAGCCTGTCGCCGGACTGGGAGCAGGCCTTCGCCGAGGCCCTGATCGGCCCGGGCGAGGACAAGCAACTGGCCATGGCGCCCAGCCGTCTGCAGGACTTCATCCGCAACGTCCGCGACGTGTTCGAGCGCGCCGCCATGGCCGGCGAGAATCCGGTCCTGCTGACGGGACCGCAGGTCCGCCCCTACGTCCGCTCGATCATCGAGCGGTTCCGCGGCCAGACCGTGGTGATGAGCCAGAACGAGGTCCATCCCAAGGCTCGTCTGCGAACCGTCGGCACGGTCTGACGCCGCGTCGAGGTTAACGACTGGACTCGAGCGGGACGGTCGCGGATGCTCGAATCATGAAACGCATTCGGTCGGCCTTGCGCACCTTTGGCGCCTTTTTGCGCACGCCGACGCTCAGTCGTTCGATCATCGCCCTGCTGGCCCTGGCTATCCTGCTGCTGCTGGCGGTGAACGCGGCCACCTTCGTCATGATCCAGAGGACGACGGCCTATAACGACACGGTCGATCACAGCCAGCAGGTCCGTCTGGCGGCCAAGGACGTGCTCAGCCTTCTGGTCGACGCCGAGACCGGGCAGCGGGGTTTCATGCTGACCGCCCGGCCGGAGTATCTTCGTGTCCACGACAGGGCCGTGGCTGAATTGCCGGACGTCCTGGCGCGGCTGGATGGGCTGATCGGGGACGACGCGGAACTGAACCCCCGGCTGGCGCGCGTGCAGTCGCTCTATCATGAGCGGATGCGGCTTATGGACGAGACGATCGCCCTGACCCGCACGGGGCGGATCGGCGAGGCGGTCTCCTTGATCCGCAGCGGCCGGGGCAAGACCTTGATGGATCAGATGCGGGTCGAACTGACCGCGATCGACGCCGTCGAGGCCCAGCGTCTGGCCGAGCGCACCCGGCAATCCGAGCGCGCCTCGGCGGTGACGGTGTCGGTCAATGCGCTCGCCGCCCTGCTGATCCTGATCCTGGCCGGGATCAGCGTCTGGCTGGTTCGGCGCTATGTCGAGGAGATCGAGGCGGCCCATATGGAGCTGGACCGGGTCAACGCCGGTCTGGAGAACCAGGTCCGCGACCGCACCGCCGAACTGACCCGCGCCAACGAGGAAATCCAACGCTTCGCCTACATCGTCAGTCACGATCTGCGCGCGCCCCTGGTCAATGTCATGGGCTACACTTCCGAGCTGGAGCAGGTGGGCAAGGTCTTCGGCCATCAACTGAGCACTCTGGCCCAGACCCATCCCGAGGCGATCGAGCCCGAGGCGATCCGAGCCGTGCGCGAGGACGTGCCCGAGGCCGTGGGCTTCATTCGCGCCTCGACGGCCAAGATGGACCGGCTGATCAACGCCATTCTGAAACTGTCGCGCGACGGCCGCCGCGCCCTGGTCCCCGAAGCCCTGGGCATGACCGCCCTGGTCCAGTCCATCGCCGACAGCGTTCACCATCAGGTCATCGAGGCGGGCGGCGAGATCGTCGTGCGGACACTGCCGGAGCTTGAAAGCGACCGTCTGTCGATCGAGCAGATCTTCGGCAACCTGATCGACAACGCCGTCAAATACCGACATCCGGGCCGGCCGATCCGCATCGTCGTCGAGGGCGAGGCGGGCGACGACGGGCGCGTCCACTACCGCATCGTCGATAATGGCCGCGGCGTTTCGGAGCGCGACCACGAACGCATCTTCGAGCTGTTCCGCCGTGCGGGGAAACAGGATCAGCCGGGCGAGGGCCTGGGGCTGGCCTTCGTCCGCAACAGCGTGCGCCGTCTTGGCGGGACCATCACGCTGGAGTCCGAGCTGGGACAAGGCTCGACATTCCATCTGAAATTCCCCACACGATTGATCGTGCCGGGTGATGCAGGAGACCGTCTATGAGCCACTCCGTGAAAATCGTCATGGTCGAGGACGACCACGGTCACGCCAAGCTCATCGAAAAGAACATCCGCCGCGCCAATATCGCCAACGACATCGTCCATTTCGCCGAGGGCGGGGCGGCCCTGGACTATCTGTTCAGCGACGAGGTGCGCGCCGAGGGGCCGCTGCTGATCCTGCTGGATCTCAACCTGCCGGATATGTCGGGCACCGACATTCTGGAACGGGTCAAGTCGGACGAGCGCCTGCGCCGCGCCCCCGTGGTGATCCTGACCACCACCGACGACAAGGTTGAAATCCAGCGTTGCTACGACCTGGGCTGCAACGTCTACATCACCAAGCCGGTGGATTACGAAGCCTTCGCTGGAGCGATCCAGCAGTTGGGCCTCTTCCTGTCCGTCATGCAGGCGCCCGAGATTTGAGCGACATGGGGGCCGCGATCCGCCTGCTGTATATCGACGACGACCGCGCCCTGTCGCGGCTGGTCCAGAAGGAGCTGTCGCGCCACGGCTATGACGTGATCTGCGCGCCCGAAGGCGAGGCGGGGCTGGAGGCGTTGCGCGTCGGGAGTTTCGACGTCTGCGCCCTGGACCACCACATGCCGGGCCGCGAAGGTCTGGATGTCCTGCCGGACATCCTGGCCCTGCCGAGTCCGCCGCCGGTGGTCTATGTCACCGGCGCCCAGGACGGTCGGATCGCGGTGGCCGCCCTGCGGGCCGGCGCCGCCGACTATGTCATCAAGGACGTGTCCGAGGACTTCACCGCCCTGCTGCGGTCGGCCATCGAGGACGCCCTGCTGCGCCGTCGCCTTGAGCGTGAGAACGAGGCCGCTCAGGAAGAGGTCCGTCTGGCGCGCGACCGCGCCGAGGCCATGCTGCGCGAGGTCAATCACCGGGTCGGCAACTCCCTCCAACTGGTCTCCAGCTTCATCTCGCTGCAGTTGCGCCAACTGGCGGACGAGGGGGCTCGCTCGGCCCTGCGCGAGGCCCAGGTGCGGATCGAGGCCGTGGCCCACGTCCATCGCCGCCTCTATACCTCGTCGGACATGGCTACGGTGGCGATGGACGAATACCTGGCGGGTCTGGTCGAGGAGCTGGGCAAGTCGGTGGGGCCGGGCGAGACTTCACCGCACCTGACCCTGCGCGCCGAGCCCATGCGCGTCACCACGGATCAGGCGGTGTCGCTGGGCGTCATCGTCACGGAACTCGTCACCAACGCCGTCAAATACGCCTATGAGCCGGGCGAGGGCGGCGAGATTCGCGTGGTGCTGGAAACCGCCGCCGAAGGGCGGGCCGTGCTGACCGTTGAGGACGACGGGCCGGGTCTGGGCGACGGGACGCCGAAGGGCACCGGCCTGGGCGCCAAGATCGTCTCGGCCATGGCCGGGGGGCTGCGTTCGGCGGTCGAGTTCGACGCCGATCATCCCGGCGTTCGGGCGCGACTGATCTTCGATCTATAGGCCCTTTCGCATCGGCTCGGACGCGCGTTAGTCTGCCGTAATGAAGCTTCAGTTTGGAACGGCCCGTCCGGGCCTCGACTACATCCATCGCCCCGCCGCCTTCGGCCTGGTCGAGCGCGACGGCAAGCTGGCCTGCGTGCGCGTGGATCGGGGCGAGGGCAGCTATTTCGACCTGCCGGGCGGCGCCGTCGACGGCGAGGAAAGCGAACAGCAGGCCCTGATCCGCGAATTCGCCGAGGAAACCGGCCTGATCGTCCAGCCCGAGGACCGCCTGGTCGAGGCCGCCCAGTATTTCCGCCGCACCGACGGCTCGCCAGTCAATAACGCCGGCGGATTCTGGACCGTGCGCCTGACGGGCTTCGACGCCTCGACCCAGTGCGAGGCCGATCATGAGCTGGTCTGGCTGGAGCCGCTGGAGGCCCTGTCCCGCCTGCGCCACGAAGCCCACGCCTGGGCCGTCGCCAAATGGCTGCGGTCGCGCGGCTGAAACCGGCGCGGGGCGCGGTCAGTCGCCGCCCAGACGAATACGCAGACCTTCACGTTCGCGCGCCTCGCCCGCCGCCGGGCGGCACTCGCTGTTGAAGGCCAGGGCGCCGCTGGACGTGCGCTGCGGGCGGTTGTCGCAGACCGTTTCCTGCGGCGGCGGTGCGCCCAGCGCCGCAACCGGGCGCGGTCCGCACTGCATGGCGTAGCCGTTCGCCGCCGTGCCGGGTGTGCAGTTCTCCAGCGCCGCCGCGGGGCGCAGGCCCTCGGGCAACCGGTCGCCCAGGACGGCGGCCAGCGTCACCCGCACCCGCGCCTGACAGTGCTCCAGCGGCTCGTCCTTGCGGATGAAGGGGCTGCACTGCGACCGCTCCCAGCCATAGGGATCGGCCAGGGCGTGGGCGGGCAGGACCGGAACAGGGGCCGCCTGGATGGCCTGCTCGACAGGAGGGGGCGGATCGTCGGACCAGACCACGGTTGGCGCGGCCTGTTGCAGCACCAGGGCGAAAAGCAGAGCCGTCGTCATCGCTCCCTCCTTGATCGGGGCCTCCTCGATCAGACCTCTACCGTGTCAGGCTCCGCATGGCCTTGTCCAGCCCGTCCAGCGTCAGGGGGAACATGCGCTGGTCCATGACCTCGCGGATCAGGCCGACTGACTGGGTATAGCTCCAGTAGCGTTCGGTCACGGGGTTCAGCCAGACCGACCTGTCCCACTGCTGGCGGGCGCGTTTCAGCCAGACGGCGCCGGCCTCCTCGTTCCAGTGCTCGACTGAGCCGCCGGGCATGGTGATCTCATAGGGGCTCATGGTGGCGTCGCCGACGAAGATGGCGCGCCAGTCGCCGGGGTATTTGTTCAGCACGTCCCAGGTCGGGATCTTCTCGTTGTGACGCCGCCGGTTGTCCTTCCACACCCCTTCGTAGAGGCAGTTGTGGAAGTAGAAGAATTCCAGGTTCTTGAACTCGGTCTTGGCCGCCGAGAACAGCTCCTCGCACAGCTTGATGTGGCCATCCATCGAGCCGCCGATGTCGAGGAACAGCAGGACCTTGATCGTATTGCGCCGCTCGGGCCGCATCTGGATGTCCAGCCAGCCCTGACGCGCCGTGCCGTTGATGGTGCCGTCCAGATCCAGCTCCTCGGCCGCGCCCTCGCGCGCGAAGCGGCGCAGACGCCGCAGGGCGACCTTGACGTTGCGGGTGCCCAGCTCGACCGTGTCGTCCAGGTTCCTGTATTCGCGCTTCTCCCAGACCTTGACTGCGCGGCCCTGCTTGCCCGGTCCGCCGATGCGCACGCCCTCGGGGTTGTAGCCGCCGTGGCCGAAGGGGCTGGTCCCCCCGGTGCCGATCCAGCGGTTGCCGCCTTCGTGCCGGCCCTTCTGTTCGTCCAGACGCTGCTTCAGCGTCTCCATCAGCTTGTCGAAACCGCCCAGGGCCTCGATCTGGGCCTTCTCCTCGTCGGTCAGGAACTTCTCGGTCAGCAGCCGCAGCCAGTCCTCGGGGATGTCGGTGGTCAGGTCCTCGCCCGCGCCGACCGTCTCCAGCCCCTTGAACACCTTGGCGAAGACCTGATCGAAGCGGTCATAGTGCTTCTCGTCCTTGACCAGCACCGCCCGAGACAGGTGATAGAAGGCTTCGACGTCCCGCCCCGCCACGTCCTTGTCCATGGCCTCCATCAGATGGAGCCATTCCTTCAACGAAACCGGAACACGGGCTTCGCGCAGGGCGGTGAAGAAGGGCAGGAGCATGAGATCAGACTGGGCCGGGATCAGCCGCGCCGCAAGATGAACTCGTGGTCGTTCCAGGCGCCGACCGGGTAGTCGTATTCGCCGGCCTTCTCGAAGCCGTAGGCGGCGTAGAGCTTCTGGGCCTTTTCGTTGCCGCTCCAGACGCCGATCCACATGGGACCGTCGGTGTGGGCCTCCATCCATTCCAGCGCCAGCTTCAGCAGCCTGGTGCCCAGGCCCAGGCCCTGGGCGTCGCGGCCGATGTAGAGGCGGCGCAGTTCGGCGTTTCCGGGGCGGGCGTCGGGATGGGGCAGGGTGTTCGGCCCGGTGTTGGCGAAGCCCAGGATCTCGCCGTCGCGGTCGGCCACCCACCAGGCGGCGCCGGGCTCGACCAGCTTGGTCTGGAGGGTCTCGACGCTGAAGCTCTTGTCGAGGAAGCCGGCCAGGTCGGCGGCGGGGTAGGGGATGCCGAAGCCTTCGACGAAGGTGTCCACGAAGGTCTGACGGCCCAGCGCGGCCAGGGCGGCGGCGTCGTCGGGACGGGCGGGGCGGATCACGGGCTCGGTCATGGCTTCGGCCATAGCGCCGCCGAACGCTGCGGTCGAGGGCGCAGGGGGCGCTCGCGAGGCTGTCATCGCTTGGTGGTTGCAGGGCCGCGCGCCGGGGGCTACCACCATCTTCCAAGGGGCTGCCGAAGCATTGGCCCCGTTAACCGCAATCGGGGGGATTGAGGGACGCCAAAGCCTTGATTTCACAGGCCGCTCCCCGTGCTATGACGTCTCCCGCTCTCATGACTCACACCGAATCCGCCGCATCGACGCCCAATGAGGCGACCCGCGCCGCCCAGGCGGCGCCGGATCTCGGCGCGATCATCCTGGCCCGACACGGGGAACCGGCCCTGTCGCGCAAATGTCTGATCACCTCGGACGAATATCGCGACTGGTGGGGCCGCTACGAGGTCGGCGGCCTGCGCGCCGGCCAGACCCCGCCGCAGGCCCTGCTGAGCGCCGCCGAGGGCGCGGGCGCCATCTACGCCTCGAGCCGCCCGCGCGCCCAGGAAACGGCCCGCGCCGTGGCCCGCGACCGCGAGGTCCTGGTCGACGCCCTGTTCATCGAGGCGCCCCTGCCGCCGCCGCATTTCCCGAAGTGGCTCAAGCTGTCGCCGCGCTACTGGGGCGTCATCTCGCGCTTCTGGTGGCACGTCTTCAACCACCACGAAGGCCAGGAAACCCGTGCCGAGGCCGAGGTCCGCGCCGATCAGGCCGCCCGCATCCTGATCGCGCGCGCCGGTGAAGGCCGCGACGTCCTGGTGCTGGCCCACGGCTATTTCAACCACATGGTCGGCCAACGGCTGAAGGCCCACGGCTGGCGTCTGGCCCACAACCAGGGCTTCAAATACTGGTCGCAACGGCGCTTCGAGAAGCGTTGAGCTGTCCTTCTACGCTCATCCCCGCCTTCGCCGGGATGAGCGAACGGGGGCGATCACGGGAACGACAAGCAACTGGGTGACGGGTGCGGCGCCTTTCGTCGTTGATGCGCCGCGCGGGCGTCTCTAGGTTGCCCGCATCATGACCGACGCCTCCGCCTCCCCCGCCGTTTCCGCCGATCTCAGCTTCGAGGACGCCCTGTCGCGTCTGGAGGGCATCGTCTCGCGTCTGGAGTCGGGCCAGGCCCCATTGGAAGAGTCCATCGCCCTGTATGAAGAAGGCGCGCGCCTTAAGGCACATTGCGAGGCCCGACTGAAAGCCGCCCAGCTACGCGTCGAGAAGATCGTCGTCGGCGCCGACGGCCAGGCCAAGGGCGTCGAGCCGGCCGAGTTCGGCTGATGTCTGACGCCGACCTCGCGCCGCCCATCGGCTTGGATGACTTCCTCAAGGTCGACGTCCGCGTCGGCCGGATCATCAAGGCCGAGCCGTTTCCCGAGGCGCGCAAGCCCGCCTACAAGCTGACCATCGACTTCGGCCCGGCCATCGGGATCAAGAAGTCCTCGGCCCAGATCACCCATCACTACACCCTGGACGATCTGCAGGACCGCAAGGTCGCGGCGGTGGTCAACTTCCCGCCGCGCCAGATCGGGCCGGTCAAGTCCGAAGTGCTGACCCTGGGCTTCCCCGATGCGGACGGAAATGTCGTCCTGGCCGGCGTCGACCGCGATCTTCCGCTGGGCGGGAGGCTGTTTTGACCATGCTCGCTGCCAACTCTCCCGAACAGGCCGTCATCGACCGCGTGGCCGAGATCGCCGATCTGGTCACGGTCGCGCTTGATGAGCTGCTGCCGCGCGCCGACGGCCCCGAATCGCGCCTGACCGAGGCCATGCGCTATGCGGCCCTTGGCCCGGGCAAGCGCCTGCGCCCCTTCTTCGCCATCGAGGCGGGCCGGATGCTGCAAGTGGACGAGCAGGCCGTCCTGCGCGCGGCCTGCGCCCTGGAATGTGTCCACGCCTATTCGCTGGTGCATGACGATCTGCCGGCCATGGACGACGACGACGTCCGGCGCGGCCGTCCGACCCTGCACATCGCCTATGACGAGGCGACCGCGATTCTGGCCGGCGACGCGCTGCAGACCGCCGCCTTCGACATCATTCTGGACGAAGACACCCACGACGACGCGGCGGTGCGCTGCGAGCTGGCGCGTCGGCTGTCCTATGCGTCGGGCGCGCGCGGCATGGCCGGCGGCCAGATGATCGACCTGCTGGGCGTGCGCGACGACCTCGGCGGCGTCGCCCGGATGCAGCGGCTCAAGACCGGCGCCCTGTTCGCCTACGCCTTCGAGATCCCGCTGATCATCTCGCGCGGCGGCGAAGACGCCTGGCACGCCCTGACCAGCTTCGCCCACGACCTGGGTCTGGCCTATCAGATCATCGACGATGTTCTGGACGCGGAAGGCTCGGCCGAGGAGATGGGCAAGGCCGCCGGCGGCAAGGACGCGGCGCTCGGCAAGACCAATTTCGTCACCCTGTTGGGCGTCGAGGCGGCGCGACAGAGGGTCGCGCACCTGGCCGATCAGGCCCGTTCGCACCTTGACCTGTTCGGCCACGAGGCCGAAATCCTCAAGGCCAGCGTGGACTTTGTGCTCAAACGCCGGTCCTGATAGGAAACGCGCCCGCCTCCCGCGGGTTACTGAATGACGTCCTGCGTCAAAGGCCCCCGATCTCCATGCCCGACACCCCCGTTCTCGACACCGTCACCGTTCCCGCCGACATGCGCGGGTTCGACATCGCGCGGCTGAAGCAGTTGGCCGACGACGTGCGGACCGAGACCATCGACGCCGTCTCCGTCACCGGCGGCCATCTGGGCTCGGCGCTGGGGGTGGTCGAGCTGACCGTGGCCCTGCACCATGTGTTCGAGACGCCGAAGGACATCCTGATCTGGGACGTCGGCCATCAGTGCTATCCGCACAAGATCCTGACCGGGCGGCGCGACCGCATCCGCACCCTGCGTCAGGGCGGCGGCCTGTCCGGCTTCACCAAGCGTTCGGAAAGTGAATACGACCCCTTCGGCGCGGCCCACGCCTCGACCTCGATCTCGGCCGCGCTGGGCTTCGCCGCCGCTCGCGACGCCAAGGGCGAGAAGAACCGTGTCGTGGCCGTCATCGGCGACGGCTCCATGTCGGCGGGCATGGCCTATGAGGCGATGAACAACGCCGCCGAAGCCACCAACGGCCAGCTGATGGTGGTGCTGAACGACAACGACATGTCGATCGCCCCGCCCGTCGGCGGCATGAGCGCCTATCTGGCCAAGCAGGTCTCGGGCGGCGCCTATCAGAACATCCGCAAGGTCGGGAAGAAGTTCGTCGACCACATGCCGCGCCCCTTCCGCGACGCGGCGCGCAAGGCTGAGGAATACGCCCGCGGCATGATCGTCGGCGGCACCTTCTTTGAGGAGCTGGGCTTCTACTACATCGGGCCGATCGACGGTCACGACATGGAGAACCTGGTCCCGATCCTGAAAAACGCCGCGGCCATCACTGACCGTCCGGTGCTGGTCCACGTCGTGACGCAGAAGGGCAAGGGTTACGCCCCGGCCGAGAACAGCGCCGACAAGTATCATGGCGTGGTCAAGTTCGACGTGGTCTCGGGCAAGCAGGCCAAGGCCGTCTCCAACGCCCCCAGCTACACCAAGGTCTTCGGGACCGAGCTGATCAAGCACGCCCGCATCGACCCGAGCATCGTCGCCATCACCGCCGCCATGCCGACGGGCACGGGGCTGGACCTGTTCGGTCAGGCCTTCCCCGACCGGACGTTCGACGTCGGCATCGCCGAGCAGCACGCCGTCACCTTCGCCGCCGGTCTGGCCGCCGACGGCATGAAGCCGGTCTGCGCCATCTATTCGACCTTCCTTCAGCGCGGCTATGATCAGGTCGTCCACGACGTGGCGATCCAGTCCCTGCCGGTGCGCTTCGCCATGGACCGCGCCGGTCTGGTCGGCGCCGACGGCGCGACCCACGCGGGCAGCTTCGACATCGGCTTCATGGGGGCGCTGCCGGGCATGGTGCTGATGGCCGCCGCCGACGAGGCCGAACTGGCCGCCATGATCTCGACCTCCCTGGCCATCGACGACCGCCCTTCGGCGTTCAGGTATCCGCGCGGCGACGGCGTCGGCGTCGAGATCCCCGAACTGGGCGCCCCGTTGGAGATCGGCAAGGGCCGCATCGTCCGCGAAGGCGCGTCCGTCGCCATCCTGTCGCTGGGCACCCGCCTGCAGGAATCGCTGAAGGCCGCCGACCTGCTGGCCGCGCGCGGCGTCTCGGCCACCGTCGCCGACGCCCGTTTCGCCAAGCCTCTGGACGCCGACATGATCCTGCGCCTGGCGCGCGAGCATGAATGCCTGATCACGGTGGAAGAGGGCGCCATGGGCGGCTTCGGCGCCTTCGTCCTGCAACTGCTGGCCGAGAAGGGCGCGCTGGACGGCGGCCTCAAGATCCGCACGCTCAACCTGCCTGACGTCTTCCAGGACCAGGACAAGCCCGAGGTCATGTACGCCCAGGCCGGCCTCGACGCCGACCACATCGTGGCGACGGCTCTGACGGCTTTGGGCGTCGATGCGAGCCGGGCCGTGCGGGCCTAGGCTGCTCGTCGGCGCGACCCGTCGTCGCGCACGCAACTTTGATTGTTTCAAATCGGTTTCATCCCGGTAAAATGGGGGTGAAAGCCTTGCCGTGGCGGCTGCGCGCCCCCAGTTCGAGGTTTACACCCCAGGGAAACCCTTCACCGACGCAGGAGCGCCGATGCCGCATGCCGACAGCCTGATCATCACCCTGGTCGGAGGCTTCGTCCTCGCCTTCGTGTTCGGCATGTTGGCCAATCGGCTGAAGCTGTCGCCTCTGGTCGGTTATCTGGTGGCGGGGGTCGTGGTCGGTCCCTACACGGGGGGCTTCGTCGCGGACACTGAACTGGCGCCGCAACTGGCCGAGATCGGCGTCATCCTGCTGATGTTCGGGGTCGGGCTTCACTTCTCGCTCGCCGACCTGATGAAGGTGCGCAAGGTCGCCATCCCGGGCGCCCTCGTCCAGATCGGCGCCGCCACCGTGCTAGGCTGGGGCCTAGGTCGTTTCATGCTGGGTCTCGGCGACGTCGAGGCACTGCTGCTCGGCTTCTCGCTGTCCGTCGCCTCGACCGTGGTGCTCCTGCGGGCGCTCGAGGAGCGCAAGCAGCTCAAGAGCAACGCCGGCCGCATCGCCATGGGGTGGCTGATCGTCGAGGACCTGGTGATCGTCATCGCCCTGGTCATGCTGCCCCTGGTGATCATCCAGCCGGGCGAGACCCTGAGCGGCGCGGAACTGCTCAAGTCCATCGGCTGGACCCTGGTCAAGGTCGCGGGCTTCGTCAGCGTCATGCTGGTGGTCGGCGCCAAGGTCCTGCCCTGGGTGCTGGTGCGGATCGCCCACACCAAGTCGCGCGAACTGTTCACCCTGGGGGTGCTGGCCATCGCCCTGGGCATCGCCTGGGTCGCCTACTACCTGTTCCATTCTTTCGCCCTGGGCGCCTTCCTGGCTGGCCTGGTGCTGAACAGCTCGCCGCTGGGCCATAACGCCGCCGAACGCTCGCTGCCGCTGCGCGACGCCTTCGCCGTGCTGTTCTTCGTCTCGGTCGGCATGCTGTTCGATCCGACCATCCTGGTGCGCGAGCCGCTGGCGGTGCTCGGCGTCCTGGGCATTGTCATCATCGGCAAGTCAGTGGCGGCCCTGGCCATCACCACGGCCTTCAAGCTAGACCGTGCGACCAGCCTGACGGTCGCCGCCGCCCTGGCCCAGATCGGCGAATTCTCCTTCATCCTGGCCGCCATCTCGGTGTCTCTGGGGGCCATGAGCCGCGAAACCCATGACCTGATCCTGGCCTCCGCCCTGCTGTCGATCTCGCTCAATCCCTTTGTCTTCGCCCTGATCGACCGGATCGGGGGGCGGGTCGTGACCGCGCCCAGGAAGGACGAGGCCAAGGCGAAGCTGGCAGACGTCATGTAACAAAAAGAGGCCCGGCGATCGCTCGCCGGGCCTCTTCCGCATCCGCATCCTGATCGGGGGAGCTTACAGTACGCCGATCATGCTCGCGACCAGGGGGTGGCGCACGATGTCGCGTTCGGCCAGGCGAACCACGGCGATCTCGGGCACCGCTTCCAGCCGCTCGGCGATGTCCGACAGGCCCGAAACGCCGGGCAGCAGGTCCGACTGATGCGGGTCGCCCGTTACCACCATGGTCGAGTGCCAGCCCAGCCGGGTCAGCAGCATCTTAAGTTGGACGTAGGTGCAGTTCTGCGCCTCATCCACGACGATGAAGGCGTTGTTCAGCGTGCGGCCGCGCATATAGCCGATGGGGGCGATCTCGATCAGCCCCTCGGCCATCAGGGCCTTGACCCGCTTCATGCTGAGCCGGTCCGACAGGGCGTCGTAGAGTGGGCGCAGATAGGGGGCCAGCTTGTCCTCCATGTCGCCGGGCAGGAAGCCGATCGACTCCCCGGCCTCGACGGCCGGGCGGCTGAGGACGATACGCCCGACCTTGCCCGCCTCCAGCGCCTCGACCGCCTTGGCCACGGCCAGATAGGTCTTGCCGGTGCCGGCCGGGCCCAGGGCCAGGACCAGGTTGTGGGCGTCGACGGCGTCCATCAGCTCGGCCTGGCCGTCCGACTTGGGCTTCAGCGTCTTGAGGTAGCCTTGATCGCGTTCGTCGTTCGAGGGATAGGGCGACCAGCCGTTGCGGGGCGGCAATCGCCGCACCTTGGCGTCCTGCAGGAACTCCCGCGAATCCAGCACGCCTTCGCGGACCTGATTCTTGATGGCCGAACGCTTCGTCATGAACGCCTCCAGGGCATGAAAAAAGGCGCGCCCGGCAGGGACACGCCTTGGTCGTCGGTGGGGGAGGAGGGGGCCGGAGCCACGCAGCGGCCGCCCGGATCAGCCGCAGGATCGTCGCCGCAGCAGAGGCGTCGTCCCGGAACCGGTCGCGAACACGCCATGCGCATTCTCCAGTATCTGACCGGACCGGGCTTGATCCGGCTTCGGATCCGGGGCCGAAATGGCGACCTCGAATCGCATCAACAATTTGATGCTAGCGTAGTTTATGAAGGCTTAAAGCCATCATTTTCTGAAACATAGGCGGTGTTCGGATGAGTGTTTACAGTCTAGGCGACAGCAAGCCGCAGCTTCCGCCGGAGGGCGAATACTGGGTCGCGCCGAATGCAACGGTCCTAGGGAATGTGATTCTGCATCCCGGCGCCAGCATCTGGTTCAACACGGTTTTGCGAGGGGATAATGATCCCATCGTCATCGGCCGCGACAGCAATATTCAGGACGGCAGCATCCTGCACACCGACGTCGGTTCGCCCCTGACGATCGGCGAAGGCGTGACCGTGGGGCACAAGGCCATGCTGCACGGCTGCACCATCGGCGACAACAGCCTGATCGGCATCGGGGCGGTGATCCTGAACGGCGCGCGGATAGGGAAGAACTGTCTGATCGGCGCCAACGCCCTGATCACCGAGGGCAAGGTCATTCCTGACAACAGCCTGGTCATGGGCCAGCCCGGCAAGGTGGTGCGGGATCTGGACGAGGCGCAGGTCGAGGCCCTGCGGATTTCGGCCCAGCATTATGTGCAGAACTGGAAACGCTACATGCGGGAGCTGCGCTCGCTCGTTTGAGCCCTTGAATCGCGGCGCAGCGCGTCAGGATGGCACAGCTTGCGGGTCGACTTTCGCGTTTCGGGCAACGGAAACGCAAGGCTTTGGCGCTTTGATCCTGCATTGGACCGGCCCGCGACTTGCAAGACGCGGCGCGAAGAACAATGCAGGAGCCCAGCCCATGCGGGTGCGGATCAAGACTTTGCTGGCGGCGTCAGGGGCCTTTGTGGGCCTCATGGCGATCGCTGACACGGCCGCGGCCCAGTGCGGCGGTACGTGCCAACCGCCGCCCCCTCCGCCGCCGCCGCCGATCCCGAGCGGCCCCTGCGGCGGAGGGGGCTGTCTGCCGCCGCCGCCTCCGCCCTGCTGCGGCTCGGGCGGCAATGTGAATGTGAACGTCAATGTGAACGCCAGCGCCAATGCGTCGGCGACGGCGCGCGCCTTTGGCGGATCGCGCAGCGGCGCGACGGTGATCGTCGGCGGGGGCGGCGGCGCCTATTTCAACGTCGATCAGCCCTATCCCACGACGATCCAGGGCCTGACGGTCGAGGGCAAGACCATGGAAATGGTCCGCGTCCCCTATACGGCCTCGCGCCGCATGGAGAAGCGGGTGGTCATCCAGGCCGTCTGCATCGACGACCGCGCCGTGCCGCACCCGGCCTCGCAGGTGCGTCCTGGCCGCGACGTGGCCATGGACTATGAGGGCGAGCTGTATCGCTGCATCGCCGGGACCAAGCTGCAATGGACCATCGGCGATGAAATGGGCGGTCCGGGCGAGACCCTGAACTGCAACAAGCGCGAGGCCCTGTGGTACGGCCGCGGCGGTCAGCTGGAATGCCGTCCCGAGAAGCAGGAACGCGACTGCAACGAGCGTTCGCTGCTGCGCCGCTATGGCGCGGGCGTGAAGGTGCTGACCATGATCCGCGAGGAGACCTACACCGAGTATCGTGAGGAGATGGTCGAGAGCGCCGGGGCTGTCGCCACGGGCGCGGTCATCATGCTGGACGGCGGCGTCGGCGGCCGCGTCTTCTGAATAGGCTGTTCAGCCTGGCGACAGGCTGGCTGAACTAGATTGCGGCCATCGACTCTCCGTCGACTAGGCCAAAAGACCTGGGGCCCCGATCCGCCGGATCGGGGCCCCTTTTTCGTCCTGCCCTTACCGGGCCGGAGCCTTGTCCGAGACGACCTCGGCCTTCCAGGCCGTGTCCGGCTTCAGGTATTGCCGTGCGGCGGCCTGAATGTCGGCGACGGTGAAGGATTCCAGGTCGCTGATGTGCGACTGGATCTGCTCGATCGAGTCCGGCTTGGCCGCGAGGTCTTCCAGTTGGCCGAGCCAGTACTCGTTGCCGGCCTGGCTGCGACGCAGGGACTCGATGACGGGCAGACGGGCGCGGTTCAGCTCGTCCTCGGTCACGGGGGCGTCACGCAGCGAGGCGGTGATCGCGTCCACGGCCGCGTAGAAGGCGGGGATCTTGTCCGCCGCCGTTTCGGCCATCACGAAGATGGAGCCGTAGCCCTTGAACACGTCCGAGGACGAGGAGGAGACGCGCGGCGAATAGGCCAGGGCCTGCTTCTCGCGGATTTCCTCCAGCACGCGCAGCTTGAAGACCTCGGCCAGGATGCTGACCTTGCGAGCCTCGGTGCGGTCATCGACGGCGTCGGTGGTCGGCCAGGCGATGTAGCCCAGGGCCTGTTCCGCCGGACCCGTGTGGGTCAGGCGCACCGGCTGGGCGGTCGGCGCCGGGAAGCGACGCTGGTCCGAACCCGGCAGGGGCTGGGCGGCCGGAGCGCGCGTCGGCAGGGCGGCGAAGGTCGAGGCCACGGCCTTGACCGCATCGTCGACCGTGACGTCGCCGACCATGACGATGTCGATCGGGCCGGAAGACAGGCCCTGGACTACGCCCTGCTTCAGCTCATCCAGGGTGAAGGCGGCGATGTCGGAGGCGGCGGGCACCGTCTCGCGCTTGTCGCCGCTGGCCAGCAGGCCGGCGGCCTGGATGCCGAAGGCGCCGCCCGGCGTGGCGACCTGTTGCGCCAGGATCTGCGGGAAGAAGGCCTTGATCTGCTCGAACGGCGCCGGGCGCAGGCCCGGATCGGTCAGATAGGCGGCCAGGACCTGCATCTGCAGCAGCAGATCGGCGGGACGGGTCGCGCCCGACAGCTGATAGGCGTCGCCGTCGATGGAGAAGCCGGTGCTGTAGATCTTGCCGGTCAGGACGCGGCTCAGCTCATCCGCCGTCAGCTTGCCCAGGCCGCCCTGGGTGAAGACCATCGGGGCCAGCATCTGGGAGGTGAAGCGGTCGGTCGGCAGGCCTTCCTCGCCGATGCCGGTGCGCACCGTCATCAGGATTTGCTCGTCCTTGAAGTCCGTCGGCTTGACCGTCAGGCGGACGCCGTTCGGGAAGGTGACGATCGTGGCGCCGACACCGGCGACCTCGGTGCGGCTGCTCGGGACCGCGGCGGCGCCGAAGTTCGCATAGGGCCATTCCAGCTGGGCCTGTTCGGCGCGGGCCGTGACGGCGACGGCGCGGCTGGCTTCCAGGGCGGCGGTGACGCCCGCCTCGCCGCCTTCGATCGCCTCGGGCGTGACGACCAGGGCCAGCGGACCATAGCCCTCGAACACCGACTTGACGGCGCCGCTGACCTGTTCGGCCTTCAGATCCTTCACGGCCGCTTCGAACAGGGCGAGGTTGGCGGCCGGCGACGAGAAGACCTTGTCGTCGTTCGCCGCGCCCAGCAGGGCGTTGGCCAGACCCGGGGTGCTGCGGGTCGCGGCGGCCTGGACCGCCGTTTCCAGCGCGGTGCGGGTGTTGGCGATTTCGCGGTCCAGTTCGACCTGGGTCACGCCGAACCGCACCAGACGGCGCTGCTCCTGTTCGATGGTTTCGAGCGCGCGCTTCAGACCGCCGGGGTTGAAGTTGGCCGAGACGCTGCCGAGGTCGACAGTGTCGAACAGGCTGCCCTGGCTGGCGCTGGCGGTGATAAAGGGCGGATTGTCGGCGCGGGCGATTTCACCCAGGCGACGGTTCAGAACCGCCAGACCCAGGTTCTGCACCAGGGCTTCACGCCGTTCGGCGACCGTATCGGGGTCCAGGTCGGGATTGCGGATCCAGTTCAACTGGATCGACGACTGTATGCCCGGTTCGACCAGGATGCGGGTTTCGGCCGAGCGCGGGGCGACGGTTCCCAGATCGGGATTCGGGCCGTCGGCGGCCTTGGGGCGCCAGTCCGAGAAGGTCGCCTTGATCTTGGCTTCCATCTGATCAACGTCGAAGTCGCCCACCGCGATCATCGTCGCGCGATCGGGACGGTAGTAGGCATTGTAGAACTCGACGAAGCGTTCACGCGGGGCCGAGCGGATGATGCTGAGGTCGCCGATCGGCAGGCGGTTGGACAGACGCTGGCCGGGCGCCAGCAGGGCGATCTGGGCCTTGATCGAACGCAGGGCGGGGGTGTTGCGCAGGCGTTCTTCACCTTCGATGACGCCGCGTTCGGCGTCGATGTCCTCGGCCTTCATCAGGGCTTCGGAAACCTGCTCGCGCATGATGCGCAGCGAGGTGTCGACGGTCTCGTCGTTGGTGCGCGGCAGTTCCAGCGTATAGGCGGTCTGGTCGAAGCTGGTGAAGGCGTTGGTGTCGGCGCCGAAGGCCAGGCCGAGGCGTTCCAGAATGCGCAGCAGTTCGTTTTCGGGCACATTGGTCGTGCCGTTGAAGGCCATGTGCTCCATGAAGTGGGCCAGGCCCAGTTGGTCGTCGTTCTCCATCAGCGAACCGGCCTCGATGCGCAGGCGCAGGGAGGCCTGACCCGGAGGCGTGGCGTTCTTCATGATGGCGTAGCGCATGCCGTTCGGCAGGGTGCCGAAGCGCACGGCGGAATCGACGGGAACGTCGCTGGCGGCCTGGGCCCAGGGGCTGGACGGCTGGGCGTCCTGAGCCGCGACGGGCAGGGCGGCTCCGCCCAGGAGGGCGAAGCTGGAGGCGGCAAGCAGCAACAGGTGGCGAGGCGATCGCATTCAGTGAGACTCCGGACCCCGTGCGATCAGGCTGCCCCCGGGACTGACTGCGGCCCTGCACGGTGATGGTCGCGTGCAATGGCGTATGCACGTTAGATCAGAGTGACAAAGGTCCTTGACTGTCTCAAGTTACCGAATGTTAATTTCCGCCGGTCCGGGTGACGTAGAAGGTCGCAGCATTGCCCACCGCATTGGCGCCGGCGATGACGTTCCGGCCCGACCCGTTGATCGTCGTGTTGGCGACGGCGCTGACGTTGCCGCTGTTGGTCTGGACGTTGCGGGCGTTCAGATCGCCGCCGCATTCGGCGCAGGCGTAGCCGGTGACGGAGTTGCCCGCCGCATTGGCGCCGACATAGGCGTCATAGCCGGTCTGGCCGACGAAGGAGGCGGTGGCTTCGACGCCGCCCGAGTTCAGTTGGGTGTTGTCGACATCGACATAGATGTCGTTGTTGCCAACGGTCACTTCATTGGCGACGGCGCTGGCGGCGGACGTGGCCTTGCCGAAGTCGTAGGAGCTGAGTTGGGCCGCGCTACGGATCTGGGCGCTGTTGGCCTGATCCGTGGTCGGGATCAGGGATCCGCCCTGATTGTAGAAGGTCGCCTGGTTGCCGCCCGCGTGGGCGCGCGCCGCCAGGTTCCAGCCGTTGCCGGCCCAGACGCCTGTTCCGGCCTCGACCATGGCGCCGGACGAGCGCTGGCGCACCTCCAGCTCCTGATTGGCGGAGGGGCCGGTCGTGGCCTGAACGGCGTTGGCGACCGCCTGGCTGGAGAACTCGGCGGGATCGCGCACGAAGCGGGGCGAGGCCTGGTTGGTGGCGCGGACCTCACCCGCGGCGGTCTGGTCGATGGTCCCGGTCAGGGAGGCGCGGCCGCCGCCCGAACCGCCGCCCGCCAGGGCCACGGTGTTGCCGAAGGCGGCGGCGCCGATTTGACCGCCGCCGACCAGGCGGGCGTCGGTTCCGGTGATGACGGTCGTCGCCGTGACGTCGCCGCTGACCGTCTGGGCGGCGTCGATCGCCATCTGGGCGATGGTCGCCGTACCCGCCAGATAGTTGCCGCGCGCCTGGGTTGCGGCGGTGGTCAGGCCGTTCGTGTCTCCGCCGAGCGTCAGCGTCGTCGTCGCCGACACGGCGCCGCGTGCATCTTGAGACGAGCGGACCTCAAGATCCTGCCCATCCGCACCGCCGATCAGGCTGTTGCCGTGGGCGGCGGTGGACACGGTGACCTGATCGCTGACGTCGACGACGTCCAGCGTCTGCCCGGCGAGAACGTCGCCGAGCTGAATCTGTTCGTTCAGGACCAGTCCGCGGTCCTGGGCCGCGACCTCAGTAGCGGCCGCGGCGCACATCGCCGTCGCGGCGATCGTGCCAGCGAGACGGATCCGCGCGAGTCTGACCATTGTTGGTGTCCGTGTTTGCATAGGCGGGGTAGTAGCCGCCGGTCGGGCCGACAGGGGAATCGCCCAAGGGGTCGTTGGCCGGGCTGAGGCAGACCTCGGGGCCGGGCGCGCCATAGAGATTGGCCATGAACTCGACCGTGGCGCGCTCCACCAGGGCGCGGACGGCCAGTTGCACCGGCTCCAGTCCGCTGGTTCCCGCCGAGATGTCGAAGACGTTGCCGTTCATGAAGTCGAACACGCCCGCCGAAATCTCGCGGCCGACGATCTGCTTCTGATAGGAGACGACGTCTACGACCTCGAGCGTGGTGGTCTGCACCAGGCGCAGGTCGATGGCGATGTTCATCACGAAGACCTTGCCGGTCAGCATCCCCGAGCCGCCGTTACGCTCCACCTCGCCGCCGGCGATGTCGAAACCGCCCGAGCGGATATTGTAGTTCACCTCGGTGATGCCGCCGACGACATAGAAGTCCGAGCCCGGCACCTGACCCGCCAGAATGCGGCGATAGGCGGCGTCCTGCGGCCCGCCGTTGGGCTGGTCGTCGCTGATCAACTTGTTGTTGGCGTAGCGCAGTTCCAGTTCCGACACCGAGGTGTCGTAGCGTTCGACGATGCGCGCGCCGGCCTTGGCCAGGGCGGTGTTAGCCATCAGGGAGGCGCCTTGGGTGATCTGACGCCCGCCGTCCGAGGAGATGGACCCGGTGTAGTCGCTGATCCGACCGACGGCCATGCGCGGCGACGGCAGGTTGTAGCGCCGCGCATAGTCGGCCAGGCAGTAAAGCGCGGTCGAATAGGGCGTCGGGTTGGACGTCACCGGGGCGTTGCCGATCGGCTTGGCGTATTGACCCGAGGGGCCGGCGCTGGTGCTGGCGCAGCCGGCCAGCACGCTGGCGACGGCGGCCGCGACGGCGGCGGCCCGCAGCGGGCGGTTGAAGCGATGTGCGGTCATCAGAAGTTCAGGGTCCCGTTCAGGGCGGTCCCGGCGGTGATGGCGCCGGTATTGGTCTGGTTGGAGTTGATGATCACCGTGTTCCGGTTGCCCTGGACCACGACGTTCAGACTGTTGCCGATGGCGGTCGCGCCGCCGATGGCCGTGCCGTTGTTGGACGATCCGGCGCCGGCGAAACCGCTCGAAACCCCGGCCGACGAACTGGAATAGGCGCTGGCGCCGGACTGGATGATGCCGTTGACGATCAGCCGGTTGCCGTTGGCGTCGCGAGTCGAGCCGCTGGAGGCCTGGGCGGTGGTGTAGCGCGAGGCGCCGTAACCGGCCTGGAACTGGGCGGCGCCGGCCGATCCCGTCGACTGCGCGGACGCCGCTTCGGCCGCCACGACGGGCAGGGCCAGGACGGCGACGGTCAGGATCAGTCTTTGAAACGGCATGAAGCACTCCGCAGGGCGATGCAGGTCGCCAAGCAACCCGCGTGCCAGTTTGGAACGCGGGTCTTAAGATCGGCTTGAGATTGCGCCGGTCTTTGTCCATCAAGGGTTCATGCAGACTTCAGCCGACGGTCCGACCGATCCCAGCCGCGAGCGGATTTTCAACGCCCCCTTCCTGCCGGTGCTGATCGCGGCCTCCATGCCGGCGCTCTTCTGGTTTCAGGAGCGTCTGCCGGACCAGGGCCTATCGATGGCGTTCCGGGCCGTGGATCTGGAGCAGGGGCGCTGGACGGGACTGTTCACCTCCATGCTGCTGCACGGGGGATGGGCCCATGTGGCCATGAACGCCGTCGGCGCCCTGGCCTTCGGCGCGCCGGTGGCCCGTCTGTTGTCGCGCGGCGCCGGGCCGCTGGCCTTCATCGCCCTCTATATAGCGAGCGGCATGCTCGCCGCGCTGGGCTACGGCCTGTGCCATCCCGGGAGCGCGGCGCCTCTGGTCGGCGCCTCGGGGGCGGTGTTCGGACTGATCGGGGCGGCGACACGTCTCATGGGCGGACACGGGCGGGTAATGCCGCTGTTCCATTCCGGGGTTCTGAAGCATGCGGGAGCCTGGATGGCGGCCAATCTGATCGTGGGCCTGATCGGCCTGGCGCCCGGAGCGGGCGGCGCGGCCATCGCCTGGGAGGCGCACGCCTTCGGCTTCCTGGTCGGCATTCTGGCGATCGGACCGCTTGGCCGCTGGTTCGGCCCGCGACCGGATTTGCTTCCCGCGGGGGTCTGAGCGATCCTGCGGCCCTAGCGGCCGTTCCGCGGCCGCCTCCCATATCTGACGGGAAGGAGCCGCCATGCTGGTCGCCGAAATTCTCAAGGGCAAGGGGGAGGCCGTCTTCACCCTGTCGCCCGATACGCCGCTGATGGAGGCGTGCGCCGAACTGGATCGCAAGCGGGTCGGCGCCCTGATCGTCCTTGAAGGAGATGCGGTCCTCGGCGTTCTCTCGGAACGGGACATCGTCCAGGCGATTTCGCGAGACGGCGCAGAGGCGCTGAAGCGTCCCGCTTCCCATTATATGACGACCGAAGTGATCTTCGCCGAGCCCGCCGAGACCGTCACCGTCCTGATGTCGCGCATGACCGATCGCCGCGTCCGTCATCTGCCGGTCCTGCGCGACCGCCGGCTGGCCGGGGTCGTCTCCATCGGGGACGTGGTCAAATGCCAGATCGCTGAAGCCACCCAGGAGGCCGAAAGCCTGCGCACCTATATAGCGGCGGGCTAGACTCGCCGCTGTCGCGCGACGCCGCGGATTCGCGTTCGTCCGGTTTTTCACGGAAGCGTCGTTTACGGGGTTGTGGAGTGGGAAGGCTGTCCGTATATCCGCGCCTCGCTCGGAGACGGGCTGGCCCACGGGGTTTCGAAGACGGGTTCTTCGGAGTTTTGGCGGGGAAGGGGGGTTGAAAAATTCCTTGCTTCCGCCGGGTGGCTCGACTAGTCTTCGCGCTTCGATCAAATCGCTGATTTGCCGGTGCGGGAGGCTTCTTCGCTTCTCCTGTCGGTTTTCTGCGGCTCTGAAAGCTTCGGCGTTTGGAACCTCAGAAAGCTTGGTTGGTTCGGTTGACATGGAGATCGGCTTTCCCTAGATAGCCGCCTCCGCCGCTTCTCCGGGAGCGGCTTTTGTGAAAAGAAAGTTCTTTAAAAAGAACTGCTTGACACGGAAAACTGAGGCGTCTAGAACGCCGCCTCCGCCGCGGA
>NZ_DASWXW010000014.1:0-4141 GCF_036405315.1 Brevundimonas sp.
CAGCCACATCAGCCGCATCGATCTGATCGGCAAGGACGCCATCGTCCTGAAGGAAGGCAAGCAGATCACCGAGTTCCGCGAGGGCATCCTGCCCTGGTCGCTGCAACGCCCGGTCGCCCTGGTCTTCGACGAATACGACGCGGGCCGTCCCGACGTCATGTTCGTCATCCAGCGCGTGCTGGAGGCTCAGGGCCGCCTGACCCTGCTGGACCAGAACCGCGTCATTCGTCCGAACCGCTGGTTCCGCCTGTTTTCGACCACCAACACCATCGGCCTGGGCGACACCTCGGGCCTCTATCACGGCACCCAGCAGATCAACCAGGGTCAGATGGACCGCTGGAACATCGTCACGACGCTGAACTATCTCGACCACGACGTCGAAGCCGAGATCGTCGCCGCCAAGATCCCCGAGTGGAACGACGCCGACGGCAAGCGCCGCATCGCCGCCATGGTCCGCGTCGCCGACATGACCCGCAACGCCTTCATGAACGGCGACATCTCCACCGTCATGTCGCCCCGCACGGTCATCACCTGGGCCCAGAACGCCATCATCTTCGGCGGCGACTTGGCCCTCAGCTTCCGCCTGACCTTCCTGAACAAGTGCGACGAACTGGAGCGCCCCACCATCGCCGAGTTCTACCAGCGCGCCTTCGGCGAAGACCTGCCCGAAGCGGCGACGCGGGTGAAGATCGGCTAAGGCCCCTTCTTCCCTCCGCTCATCCCCGCGAAGGCCGGGATCCAGGTTGTAAGGCGCGTCGTCAGGCTCGCATCTAATCCTTCTCCCCTTGCGGGAGAAGGACAGCGCACCCCGCCCATAACGTCGCAGCCACGCAACCGTCACAGCTCCGTATCGCCCCTGTCGTCCGCGCGCGGTCTAAGCTTGGCCGTCAAACGGAGTCCCTCATGCGCCTGCAACGCCGCCAGCTGATCTCGACCGGAGCCGCCGCCTTCGCCTTCGCCGGCTTCGCCCGCAACGTCCACGCCCAAGCGGCAGGTGAAGAAACCTACGTCAATCAGGTCGAGGGCTATGGCCCGTTGAAAGCCGACCCCAACGGCCTGCTCGACCTGCCCGAGGGCTTTTCCTATCAGGTCATCTCGCAGAGCGGCGAGACGATGGACGACGGCCTGCTGGTCCCCGGCCAGCCCGACGGCATGGGTTGTTTCGCCCTGAGCCCCACCACGGTGGCCCTGGTCCGCAACCACGAACTGAAGGGGTCAAAGGCGCTGCACCGCAACATGGGGCCGGGCGGCTTCCATCATGAGCGCCTCGGCCTGCTGGATGCCTCGAAAGCCTATGACACCTACAAGGACGGCCGGCCCCTGCCCGGCGGCACAACCACCCTGGTCTATGACCTCGAAACCCGCAAAACGGTGCGCCAGCACCTGTCGCTGGCCGGCACCTCGACCAACTGCTGCGGCGGTCACACGCCTTGGGGGACCTGGCTGACCTGCGAGGAAACGGTCGAGACCCCCGCCGACGCCGACGTGACCAAGGCCCACGGCTGGGTGTTCGAGGTCCCCGCCGACGCCACCGGGCTGGTCGAACCCGTGCCGCTGAAGGCCATGGGCCGCTTCGATCACGAGGCCGTCTGCATCGATCCGCGCACCGGCATCGCCTACCTGACCGAGGATCAGGGCGACGGCCTCTTCTACCGCTTCATCCCCACGGTTCCGGGCCAGCTGGCGCGCGGGGGACGGCTGCAGGCCATGGCCTTCAAGGGGCAAGCCAGCGCCGACAGCTCCAACCACGACGCCCGCGCCTGGTCCGTCAACGACTGGCGCGAGGTCGAATGGATCGATCTGGACGACGTGGAATCCCCCAAGGACGACCTGCGCCATCGCGGCCATGCGGCAGGCGCCGTAAAGGTGGCGCGCGGCGAAGGGATATTCTGGGGCGAGAACGAGCTCTACCTGACCGCCACCTCAGGCGGGCCGCTGCGCCGCGGCCAGATCATGCGCTACGTCCCCTCGCCCGATGAAGGCGGCGCCGACGAAGCCCGCAATCCCGGCCGCATCCAGCTGTTCGTCGAAAGCACCGACCTGCGCACCATGAACATGGGCGACAACCTGTGCATCGCCCCCTGGGGCCACCTGATCGTCTGCGAGGACAACTATTCCGACGAGGTGCGCAACCACATCAAGGGCGTGACGCCCGACGGCCGCCTCTACACCATCGCCCGCAACGTCTTCACCGGGAACTCGGAGTTCGCCGGGACCGTGTTCTCGCCGGACGGCAGCGTCCTGTTCGTGAACATCATGTACCCCGGCCTGACCTTCGCGATCAGAGGCCCGTGGAACGCGGTCCGCTCATGAACAGGCGCGGGCGCGAGCGGCGGACCAGCCACAGGTTGACCGTCGCCGCGCCCAGCACCAGGGCCGCGACCGCCTGGTGCAGCGCGCCCAGGGTGATCGGCACGGCGTGCATCAGGGTGACGACGCCCAGCCCGGCCTGAAGCCACAGCAAGCCCGCCAGCACGAAGGCCGAGACGCCCAGGCCCTCGGCCAGCCGCCAGCGCCAGGCGTGGATGGCGTAGGCCGTGCCCGCCGCCAGCAGGACATAGGCCCCAAGGCGGTGATTGAACTGCACCAGACCATGATCGTGCAGGAAGGCCAGTCCGCCCATGCCCCACTCGACCGGCGGGAAGACCGCGCCGTTCATCATCGGCCAGTCGGTATAGACGAAGCCCGCCTTGGCCCCGGCCACCAGGCCACCTAGCAGACACTGAGCGAAGACAGCGGCCAGCAGCAAGGCCGCGCCCCAGGTCCAGCCCCGCGGCGAACGCGAATGGTCCGACCCGCTCCAGGCCTCCAGCCCGGTCCAGATCAGACCGGCGAAGATCAGGAAGGCCAGACCCAGGTGGGTCGCCAGCCGCTCAGGCGCCACGTCGACCCGCTCCGACAGGCCGCTGGACACCATCCACCAGCCGATCAGGCCCTGCAGCCCGCCGAGGCCCAACAGGATCAGGCAGCGCACGATCAGCCGCTTGGGCATCCGCCGCATCAGCAGGAAGATGACAAAGGGAACCGCGAAGACCACGCCGATCAGACGCCCGACCAGACGGTGCAGCCATTCCCACCAGAAGATGCCCTGGAACTCGCCCAGGCTCATGCCGGCGTTGACCTGGGCGTACTGCGGGATGGCCTTGTACTTGTCGAAGGCCTCGGCCCACTCGGCCGCGTTCAGCGGCGGGATGGCCCCCATGATGGGCTTCCACTCGGTGATCGACAGGCCCGAACCCGTCAGGCGCGTGACGCCGCCGATGACCACCATGGCGAAAACCATGGCCGCGCTGAAGAACAGCCACAACGCCACCGCGCGGCTGCGATCCTGATTCACAAAACGGTTCATTCGACGCCTGCCGTTCGCCCCGATACACTGTCGCCAAACCCACCGGGCGACCGGGGCGGTATGCCCCTCAAGCGCGGCAAGATCGAGTCGCTTTCGGCGCCAAGGCGTCGCACCATTCTGAAGGAGCGCCCGTGGCGCCATATGCGGATATCGCCATCGCCGTCGTCGGCGCCCTGGCCCTGGCCTGGATCGCCGACCTGCTGACCGGCCGTCGCGGCTTGGGCGGGACCATTCTGGTCGCCGCGGTCGGCGCGGGCTGCGGCGCCTTCCTGGCCATCCGGGTCTTCGCCGTGGCGACGCTGGGCGACTGGGTCTGGGTCGTCTGGTCGATGATCGCCGCCGTCATCTGCCTGGTCGCCTTCTTCCTGTTCCGGAGCAAACGCTGATGCCGCCGCGCGCTCGCCGATTCGTCGCCACGATCGGCGTCCTATTCTTCCTGGCCTTCTGGGTCTGGGGCGCGGTGACGATCAACGACCGCCTGCCGAACATCTGGTGGCTGGATCTGATCTTCTTCACGGTCGCGGGGATCGGCTGGGGCGTGCCCCTGATCCCGCTGCTGCGCTGGGCCGAACGCGAGCCGGGCGCCAAATAGGGCCGGAATTGCAAAAGGGGCCGCCCGAAAGCGACCCCTTTAACCAACCGATTTCCCAGAGGAAATGGTCGGAGCGACAGGATTCGAACCTGCGACCCCTTGACCCCCAGTCAAGTGCGCTACCAGGCTGCGCCACGCTCCGAAGGCGCTCCGTATAGACGGCGATTCCGCAGTCCGCAAACGCTAAAACGCTCTTTGAA
>NZ_DASWXW010000015.1:0-2221 GCF_036405315.1 Brevundimonas sp.
GTGCGGGCCATGACGATGCCGACCGAGGCGCCGACCGCGCCGGTGATGAAGGCCTTGCGGCCGTTGATGCGCCAGCCGTCGCCGTCCGGGACGGCGGTGGTCTTCAGCATGGAGGGGTCGGCGCCCGCGCCGTCGTCCTCGGCGGGTTCGGTCATGAAGAAGGCGGAGCGCGCCTGACCGCTGACCAGGGGGGCGAGGAAGCGGCGCTTCTGAGTCTCGCTGGCGACCTGGCCGAGCAGATACATATTGCCCTCGTCCGGGGCCATGACGTTGAGGGCGACGGGGCCTAGCGGCGACAGGCCGGAGGCCTGCAACACCAGGGCCGTCGAGCGCTGCGACAGGTGCGAGCCGTCGGCCCCGATGTGCGGCGTCATCAGCCGGGCGGCGCGCGCCAGGGTCCGCAGCTCGACGACCAGGTCGTCGGTCGGGCCGTGCGACGTGGCGCGCGGGTCCTTCTCATAGGGAATGACGACATCACGCACGAAGCGTTCGACGCGCGCGGCGATGGCCTGGCCCTGATCGAGATCATTGTGGCTCATGATGTCGTCTCCGTCTGGGCCCAGGCCAGGGCGGCGAGGGCGGGCAGGTTGTCGGCCATGGTCTGGGCGTGAGCGGACGCGGCGGTGCCGCGCGCGATCCGCCCCTTGATGCCGTGGAAGATGGCCGCCAGCCGGAACATGTTGAAAGCCATGTAGAAGCGCAGTTCGTCCGGCGTAGGCGGCGCGCGACCCACCCGCTCGCAATAGGCGGCCAGGTAGTCGGCTTCGCTGGGAATCCCGAGGGCCTTCAGGTCGGCGCCTGCAAAGCCGCCGATCATGGATGGCGGCAGGCGATACATCATCAGGTGATAGGTGAAGTCGCCCATGGGGTGGCCCAGGGTCGACAACTCCCAGTCCAGCACGGCCCGCACCTTGGCGCTGTCGGGGGCGAAGATGAGGTTGTCGGCGCGGAAATCGCCGTGAACCACGCATGCGGCGCCGTCGTCCTCGGGCATGTTCTCGGGCAGCCAGGCGACCAGCCGGTCCATGTTGGGATCGCGCCCGGCCAGGTCGTCTTCCTGATATTGGCGCGACCAGCGGGCGATCTGGCGCGCGAAGAAGGCGCCGGGACGGCCGTAGTCATCCAGGCCGAGCGTTTCGATGTCGAGGCTGTGCAGACGGGCGATCGTGGCGTTCAGGGCGTCGAAATGGGCGGCGCGTTCCTCTGGCGTCAGAGCGGGCAGGGTGGGGGACCAGAAGATGCGGCCCTCGACCATCTCCATCACCATGAAGGTCGAGCCGATGACGGCCTCGTCCTCGCACAGGATCAGGGGAGCGGGGACGGGGAAGCCGGCGGCGTGCAGGGCCGAGATCACGCGATGCTCGCGCTCGACCGCATGGGCGCCTTTCAGGACGGGACCGCCCGGCTTGCGGCGCAGGACACAGGATTTTCCGGGTGTGTCCAGACGATAGGTCGGATTGGACTGACCGCCGTTGAACTGGCGGATGTCGAGGGGGCCACGCATCTCCGGCGCATGCTGATGCAGCCAGGCCGTCAGGCGCTCGACCGGCAGCTCATGCCCCGCCCGCACGGGGCCGGACCCCTCGAAGGTGATGGTCTGGGACATGGAGAAATCCTCGCCGAACGGGTGATCACACGCCCGGCTCAGCCGTGCCGATCTATAACTTGCGTAAATAGACCAAAAAGGCGAGGCTTCGTCCAGAGCCAGGAGATGAGCCATGCAGATCGAGCGGTTGTCGCCCATCGTCGCGACCCTGAAACCCAGCAATCACCCCTACCTTAGCGGGCCGTGGACGCCTCAGCATGAGGAGGTCAACGCGGTTGATCTGGAGGTGATCGAGGGGGCGATCCCGGCCGATATCGACGGCGTCTATATCCGCAACACCGAGAACCAGATTCACACGCCCTTGGGCCGTCATCATCCCTTCGACGGGGACGGGATGCTGCATCAGATCAGCTTCCGCAACGGCAAGGCCGACTATCGCAACCGCTTCGTGCGCAGCCGCTGTTTCCAGGCGGAGCAGCAGGCGGGCGAGAGCCTGTGGGGCGGGATGATGGACGGGCCGGAAGTGTCGAAACGCCCCGGCTTCGGCGCCCATGGCGGCATCAAGGATTCGGCCAGCACCGACGTGGTGGTCCATGCGGGCAAGGCGCTGGCGACCTTCTACCAGTGCGGCGAGGCCTATCAGTTGGACCCGACCTCGCTGGAGGATCAGGGCGT
>NZ_DASWXW010000016.1:0-74345 GCF_036405315.1 Brevundimonas sp.
GCGGCGGGCGGCAGAGCCGTGGGCGCGGCGGGCAGAGGCTGGGGCGCGGGGCGCGGAGCGACGGCTTCCGGCTCGGGGGTGAAGGTGGGGACGGCGTCCGCCGCCTCTCCGCCGTCGCGATAGACGCGCACGCCGGCCTCCGGGTCGATCGGCTGGGCGTCCAGCGGCGCCTCGACCTTCATGCTTTCAACCGGGGTGCCGACGGCGGGCGGGGCGTCGGTCGAGGAGCGCACGCCCGAGCGATAGAAGACCACCACGGCCACGATCAGCAGCAGCAGGACGACGGCGCTGATGATCAGGGTGATCGGCGGCGACTTGGCGGCAGGCGCGCGACGGGGATCATAGCTGCGACGCTCGAACGGCAGGTCGTCGTCGGTGGGCGGCGTGTAGGCCCCCCGCTCGCGGCCGGCGTTGGGGTTGCCTCGGTGATCGTCGTCGTAGGACATGGGTCGCGCTTTCTGGATCGGCCCCGCGCGAATCGGCGCGGAGAAGCATCAGTCTAGCCCGCCCGTGGCCGCTTTCGAATCACAGATCAAGCGCCAGGTCGAGACTGAACAGCTTGCCGTGCACCTCGATGGCGTAACGGTCGGTCATGCCGGCGATATAGTCGCACACCGCCCGCGCCCGCTTGACCGGGTCCTCCGACAGGGCCGGGGCCGACCATTCGGGCGGCATGACCTCGGGCTCGGCCATGAACAGCTGGAACAGTTGCGACAGGACGCGGCGCGCCTGACTGCGGGTGCGGTTGACCCGATAGTGGCGATACATCCGTTCGAACAGGAAGCGGCGCAGCACGCCCAGGTCGGCCATCATGGTGGCTGAGAACTGCACCATCATCTGCGGGGCCAGACGCACGTCCTCGACGGTGACGATGCGGTGCTCGGCCAGCCGACGCTCGGTCTCGGCCAGGACGTCGTCGACCATGATGCCGATCATGCGGCGCACGGCCTCCAGACGCACCATGCGATCGTCCAGCGCGGGCCAGTCGCGGCGCACCTCGGCCAGACAGGGCCCGATCAGGGGCACCTCGGCCAGATCGGCCAGGGTGAAGAGCCCCGCCTGCACCCCGTCGTCCACGTCGTGGTTGTTATAGGCGATGTCGTCGGCGATGGCCGCGCACTGGGCCTCCAGCGAGGCGAAGGTGTCGAGCCGCAGGTCCCAGTTCGCCGTCCCGCCCGGCGCATAGGCCGCCACCCTCCGCCAAGCCGGATCGTCCAGGTGATGGATCACCGGGCCGTTGTGCTTGATGACGCCTTCGACCGTCTCCCAGCTCAGGTTCAAGCCGGGGAACTTGGGATAGCGGACTTCCAGCTCGGTGATGACGCGGAAGCTCTGGACGTTGTGATCAAAGCCGCCGTAGTCGGCCATCTGGGCCTGAAGCTCATCTTCGCCGGCGTGGGCGAAAGGCGGATGACCCAGGTCGTGGGCCAGGGCGATGGTCTCGGCCAGGTCGTCGTCCAGCCGCAGGGCGTGGGCCAGCGACCGGGCGATCTGGGCCACCTCCAGGCTGTGGGTCAGGCGGGTGCGATAGTGGTCGCCTTCGTGCGCCACGAAGACCTGGGTCTTCTCCTTCAGACGGCGGAAGGCGGTGGCGTGAATGATGCGGTCGCGGTCGCGGGCGAAGGGGGTGCGGGTGCGGCTGGCGGGCTCAAAGACGTGGCGGCCGCGGCTGGCGGCGGGATCTTCGGCGAAGGACGCGCGGGTCTGGCTCAAGGCGGACAGCACTTCTATTGCAGCACAGGCCTTTGCGAACGCCTGTCAGCTCCTCATATAGAGAGCCGTGAGCACCGTCCAATCCACAGAATCAGTCCGCGACCTGTCGCTTTCGGTTTCCCCCCGCGCCCCGGAAGGCATTCTTCTGGCCGAAAGCGCGGCGAAACGTCTGGCCAAACTGGCCGAGGTCGAGGGCAGGCCGGTCATGCTGCGCGTCGCCGTCGACGGCGGCGGCTGCTCGGGCTTCCAGTACCGGCTCGAACTGGTCGATGCGGCCGAGGCCGATGACCTGATCATCCGTCGTGACGGTCAGGCGGCGGTGATCGACCCCGTCTCCATCCCCTTCCTCAAGGGCTCGGAGATCGCCTTCGTCGACGAACTGGCGGGGGCGCAGTTCGTGGTGCGCAACCCTAACGCCTCGTCCAGCTGCGGCTGCGGCGTCAGCTTCGCCATCTAGGCCACGCTTGGCTCAGGGCGGATGGGCGCCCATTTAGGCGTCATGCGCCGCCTGATCCTCACGACCCTGATGCTGGCCGCCGCGCCGCTGGCCGCGAAGGCCCAAACCTGGCCCGGCTGGCCGGGTCCGCCGCCGCCCGGATACGATCCCGGTTCGGCCATCGCCGACCAGCACCGGATCGAGATGGACCGCCTGCGCAATCAGGCCGCCGAGCGCGAGGCCCTGGCCCAGCAGCAGCGGCTGCAGACCCGGCTGACCATCCTGCAGCTTCAGGCCGCGCGCCAGCCGACGCCGCCCCTGCCCCCGCCGACGGCCTATGCCCCGCGCACGCTGGAACAGGAGCGGCAGGCGCGCGAGGCGCAGGATGCGCGGCGCGAGCAGATGGTGCGCGGCGTCACCGAGATCGACGCCTGGCTGGACCGCCGCCCGCACTGAGCCCTTCGTTACAATTGCATCCCTTCCCTGCCCCCGGCGTTTTCGCCTAGCTTCGGGCGAGACTTCAGGGCGGAGACGACATCATGCGTTGGCAGGGCGGACGGCGCGGCGGCGGCATCGAGGACCGGCGCGGCATGGGCGGCGGCGCCGTGGCGGGCGGCGGCATCGGCGTTCTGGTGCTGGCGGCCATCGGCTACTTCGTCTTCGGCATCGACCCCAACACCACCCAGCAGGTCGCCAGCCAGTTCGGCGGCGCCAGCCAGTCCGAACAGGCCGGCAAGCTGGGCTCGCCCGAGGATCAGGCGGGCCAGTTCGTCGAGGTCGTCGGCTCCAACATCAACGACGTGTGGAAGACCAAGCTGCGCGGCTACACCCCGCCGACCACCGTGCTTTACGAACAAGGCACCCAGACCGGCTGCGGTTTCGGCCAGTCGGCCATGGGGCCCTTCTACTGCCCCGCCGATCAGAAGGTTTATCTGGACCTCGGCTTCTGGCGCGAGATGGAGACCAAGCTGGGAGCCTCGGGCGCCGACTTCGCCAAGGCCTATGTCATCGCCCACGAGTTCGGCCACCACGTCCAGAACCTGACCGGCGCCAGCGATCAGGTGCAGCGCGCCCAGCAGTCGGCCCGGTCTCAGGCCGAGGGCAACAAGTATTCCGTCGCGCTGGAGCTTCAGGCCGACTGCTACGCCGGGGTCTGGGCCCGCAACGCCGCCGCCGTCTCCGGCGGTCAGGTGGCGCTGGAGCCCGGCGATCTGGAAGAAGGCATGAAAACCGCCCAGGCCATCGGCGATGATGCGCTGCAGCGTCGCGGCGGCGGTCGCGTCTCGCCCGAAAGCTTCACACACGGCTCCTCGGCCCAGCGCGTCGAATGGCTGCAACGCGGCTATCAGACTGGCGATCCGGCCTCGTGCGACACCTTCAAGGGGCTCTAAACTGATCCTTCCCCATGTCTTCGACACAAGGGAGGGAGGATCGAGGCTTCAACCCACCGTCAGGTCCATCTGGGGTGAGACATGCAGGCGCCCTCGGCCCAGATCCAGCGCTGCCTGCCGATCCTCGAAGGCGGCCACGCCCAGCAGGGCCTCGGGCGCATGGGGCAAGGGTCCGTCGGCGAAAACCGGCACCCCTACCGACCGCCACAGATCGTCGCCGAAGGTTACGGTTCGCGCCTCGATGACCCGCGCCCGCGCCACCCCGCCCAGGACGATGCTGGACCCCGACGTCTCGGGCCGTCCGTCCAGCAGGCCCGCCGCCTCGGCCGCGCCCTGGCCCAGGGCGACCAGCGAGGAAAAGCCCGTGTCGACCACGGCCCGGATCACCGCGCCCTCGATCGTTACCTCGGTCGTCAGGGCCGTGCCCGAGCGCCGAACCGGCACAGGCCGCAGCGCGGGCGAGATGACATGAGCGCCCGGATCCGCCAGCCGGGCGCGCCGGCCCTTCATGTCCAGGTCCAACACCGCCTCGCTCAGAATATCCTGACCCAGCACCAGGGGCGCGCCCAGTCCGGCCTCGGCCGCCAGCGGACCCAGGTCGAGAATGGCGGCGCGCAACCCTCCGACGCCCAGGGATCCGAGCGTCACGTCCAGCGTCACCCCGCGCCCGACCTGGGGCTGACCGCCGACGCCATAGGCCACCAGCGGCATGTCGAAGAAGCGCGTCAGACCCAGGGCTTCGACCAGGGCTCGGTCGATCACCGAATACTGGGCGCCGCTGTCGATCAGGGCCGTGACCTCACGCCCGGCGATCCGCACCCGCACCGTCGGCGTGGCGGCGTCGGCGACGACGAAGGGCATCCAGCCGCTGGTCCCGCCCTCGGGAAAGGCCAGCCTTGGCCGACGCCAGATCACATGGTCCTTCAGCCACAGGCCGCCGCCGACGGCGGCCGCGGCGGCGCCCGCGCGGATCAGAAAGGAACGGCGTCTCATCGCCCCTGACATGGACCGGACGGCGAGGATGCGCCAGCCCTTCCGAGGCCGCACCGCCCCATCGCCATCTTGTTGCGCAAAACCACGAAAATCCCTTCGCAGGCGCAAAATAATCATGACGAAGCGCCGCACGGCGGCTAGAAACGACCCGTCATGAGCACCTCCCCCGACAGTTACCTTTCGACGCGCGGCGACGCCGCCCCGACCAATTTCGCCGACGCCCTGCTGCGCGGCATCGCGCCCGACGGCGGCCTCTACATGCCTCAGGCCTGGCCGACCCTGCCCGCCGACGCGGCGCGTCCGGGCCGCACCTATGCCGAGATGGCCAAGGAGGCGATTTCGCCCTTCATCGGCGACGCGCTCCCTGCGGGCGCGTTCGACCGCGCACTGGACCGGCTGACCAAGGGTTTTGATCATCCGGCGGTGACGCCTCTGGTCGAGCTGGAGCCGGGCCTGTTCGTGCTGGAGCTGTTCCACGGCCCGACCGCCGCCTTCAAGGACCTGGCGATGCAGCTGGTCGCCGCCCTGTCGGACGAGGCCCTGGCCGCGACGGGCCAGAAGCTGACCCTGCTGACGGCCACCAGCGGCGACACCGGCGCCGCCGCCGTGCGCGCCTTCGCCGGCGCCGAACGCATCAACCTGGTTGTGCTGCACCCGCTGGACCGCGTCTCGCCGGTGCAGCGCAAGCAGATGACGACGGTTCAGGCCGACAACGTGCTGAATCTGGCCGTGCGCGGCGACTTCGACGACTGCCAGCGTCTGGTGAAGGGTCTGCTGGCCGAGGAATCCCTGCGCGACGGCCGCCGCCTGTCGTCGGTCAACTCGATCAACTGGGGCCGGCTGGCGGGCCAGATCCCCTACTATGTCTCGGCCACGGCCCAGCTGGGTCAGGCGGCGACCTTCGTCGTCCCCACCGGCAATTTCGGCGACGCCTTCGCGGGCATCGCGGCGAAGAAGATGGGCTTGCCGGTCAAGGGCTTCGTCGCCGCCGTCAATCAGAACGACGCCCTGGCCCGCGCTCTGAACGAGGGCGTCTACGCCCGCCGCCCCGCCGTCGAGAGCGGCAGCGTGTCGATGGACGTGCAGGCGCCGTCCAACTTCGAACGCCTGGTCTATGAGGCCTCGGGCCGCGACGCCGAGGCGACCCGCGCCGTGTTCGAGACCTTCGCCCGCGAGGGGTCCGTCACCTTGCCTGCGGACCTGCTGGCCGCCCTGCGCGCCGAGGTGTCCGGGGTCTCGATCGACGAGGCGACGACCAAGGCCGAGATCGCCCACGCCCACGCCGCCTGGGGCCGCGTCGTCTGCCCGCACACCGCCGTGGCCCTGGCCGCCGCGCGCCAACTGGACCGCGCCAACGGCCCCGTCGTCGCCCTGTCGACCGCCCACCCGTCCAAGTTCGGCGCCTTTGTCTCGGATGTCCTGGGCTTCGAGCCGGAACCCGCCCCCGTCATCCGCGCCCTGGGCGACCAGCCCGAGCGCCTGACCATCATCGACAACACGGCCGAGGCCGCGCTGGCCGCGGTCAGGGGCTTCGCCGGCTAAACCCTAACCCACCGGGCGGGGGTGGCGCGGCGCCCCCTGGGGGCATTCCAGCGCCGCCCGGTCCCAGGCCGCCAGATCGGCGGCGGCCTCATACGTGGTCTCCAGAAAGGCGCAGAGGGCGGCGTCGGGATCGTCCTCGGCCCGCACCGCCGCATAGGGCAGGACGAACTCGCCGAGCCCTGCGTCCCAATGGGCCGCCACCGGCGAGACGGGCGCCGCGTCGAACCCCGGCGGCGCGGGATAGGCGTAGGCGTAGAAGCTGGGCTCGCGCCCCGGATCGCCGGGCCAGAAGCCGGCGCTGGAAACCTCATGCGAATAGGCCTCGCGCGTTACGTCGTCCGGCAGGTTCGGCACCCCGCCCGGATGCAGGGGCGCCGGTCGCCCCGAGAACCGCGTCACCGCCAGATCGAACGCGCCCCAGAACAGCTGGACGGGGCTGCACTTGCCCAGAAACCCGGTCCGGAACAGGTTGAACACCCGGTCCACCTGCACCAGCGCCCGCCAGTAGTCGCGTGCGACCTCGGGATCATAGGTGCGGAACCGCTCGTCCAGCGGAAACGGCGTCGCCTCGGCCATTTCGTCCGGCGTCAGGTCGATGCGGCAGGCCACGCCCAGCGCGCTCAGAGCGTCCTGCACCTCGGCGTAGAAGTCAGCCACCGTCCCGGATTTCAGCCCGATCCGGCGCTCGCCCCCGTCGCTGACGCGGATGACCAGGGCCTGGGCGACAAGGTCGAACTCCATCGAAAAACCGACGCCGCCGTGGGGAATGAGGCCGGTCGTCAGCCCCCGCGCCGAGACCCGCAGCGTCACGTGCCAGCCGTGGTTCAGCCAGGGCGTCTGCGACAGCCGCGTCTTGCCGACGATCTGCGCCCACAGCTGCAGCGTTTCCATCGTCGGCCACAGCCTCGCCGCCGACAGTTCGGGCCATGCGTTCGCGCGCGCCGCCATCCGAAGCCTCCTCGCCTGCCCCCTGCCTCAAAATCCCGCGCGGCGGGATCGTTGCATGGCGAACCGCCCCAGACCGGAAGCGGGCCTGCTTAATGTCCGCCAAGGATAGCGGTCGCTAGGCGGGAACTTATCGGACCACACCTTCATCCGCTTCCGCATCCAGCCTGCGAGGATGATGAAGGCGGCGGAAACCAAGGTCATGGTCGCGCAGAAAAACGCGGAGAGTTTGTCCCCATCGCGCAGGAAGGCGATGGCCAGAACGAGTGACCCCATCAGCACCAGCATGCCCACAAGCTGGGCCGCGTGGGAGATCATCGAGTAGGTTCTGAGCATACCGTCAGCTAGCTGTCTTTGGGGGCAGTTGACGGAGGTTCGCTCGGGCCTTCTGTGTTGACCAAAGCGCCAAGCGGGCGCGGTCAGGCTTGGCGCGTTCGATCATGACCGTCGCTCCCCGCTCCTGAAGAAACCGACGCAGGCGCTTGCCGTTTCGTCGCCCCCATACACCGACGTAGCAAGTGAAAAGTCCGCGCCTGTAAAAGACCGCGCCGCTGAAAGTCTTGGAGAGTTCCTTCACCCTCATGAACTTCGATAAGGCCCCACGCTCGACGACGCAGACATGCGTATCGCCATCAGGGCTGAAATTCAGATCGCGAAATGCGTAGGCCGTCAGCGGCTTCATGGGGCCATGATTGCAAGCAAGTGCGAAGGTCCGCAATGGGTCCGAAAGCGGCCCCTCGCCCGAACGCAAGAAGCCGCCCTCCTCAAACCGTCTCCGCCGCCTTCCAGTAGTCCAGCCGTCGGAAGAAGGGGGCCGGGTCTTTTGGCGTGACCAGGTTGGCGGGGTCGTGGAAGATGCGGTCGTGCAGGCGGGTCAGGGTGAAGCGCACCGCCGCCGCCGCGCCCAGTCCGGGAAGCGCGTCCGCCTCGGCCGGCGTCAGGGGACGCACGGACTCGTATCCCTTCTGGAAGGCGCGCAGGGCCACGGGCATGGGCCGGCCCTCGGCGTCGAAGCCCCAGGCGCTGAGCGCGATGGCCAGGTCATAGGCCAGGACGTCGGTGCAGCCGAAATAGAAGTCGATCACCCCGCCGACGTCGCTCTGGCCGTGCTCGTTCGTGGCGAACAGGACGTTGTCGGGGAAGTAGTCGGCGTGGATCGGTCCGCGCGGCAGGGCCGGATCGCTCCACGGCTCGGCCAGACGCGGCAGCAGGGCCTTGATCTGGTCCAGCATCTTGCGGTCGATCCCCTTGGCGGGCCCGTCACAGCGCGCAACCAGGGCCGCCCAGGCCTCGGGCCCGACGGGGTTTTTCCGCTCCATCGCGAAATCGGCGGCGTCGAGGTGCAGCAGGGCCAGCACCTGTCCCGCGCGATACTGCTCCTTGTCCGAGGGCTGACGCTTCCAGGCGCCCGGCGCCCAGTGCAGGATGGCGGCGGCGCGGTCGTTCAGACGGCCGATGATCTCGCCCTGACGGTCCGCCACCGGCGACGGCGTCGGGAAGCCGCGCGCCGCCAGATGCCGGGTCAGACCCAGGCAAAAGGGCAGAGACGCCGCGTCCGTCCGCCCCTCGAACAGGGTCAGGACATAGGCCCCCGACGTGGTCTCCAGCTTGTAGTTGGTGTTCTCGACCCCCTCGGCGATCGGCGTCAGCGCGACCAGATCGCCCAGGGGGTAACGCATGAGATAGTCGGCGGCCTGATCGGGCGTGACGGGCGTGAAGACAGCCATGTCTAGACCAGCTCCGCCGCCGCGCGACGGGCGCGCACCACGTCGGCCACGTCGGCCAGCACGCTTTCGGTCGTGGCCCAGCGCCCGGCTCCGCGCCCCTTGCACGTCCAGACGCGACCGTCCTGACCATAGACTTTCAAGGCGTTTCTCTCTCCGTTCAGCGACTGGAAGAGCGCGTCTTTCAGGTCGCCGTCAAGGCGGACCGAGGCGTCCAGATGGCCGCCCCTATCATGACAGGCGCCGATCTGGCGCACCTGGCGGTCGCCCAGCGGCGTTTCGGCCGACAGTTCGTCGCGCGGCAGGTCGGCGGGGGCGCGGCCGAAGGCCTCGAAGGACAGCAGCTTGACCTTGGCGGCGGCGTCGTGGCCCTCCAGATCCGAGGATGGGTCTTCCTCGGCGAAGCCCGCCACGCGGGCGTCGGACAGGGCGTCGGCAAAGGCCGCCCCCTCGCCCAGACGTTGCAGCATGAAGTTGACCGTGCCGTTCAGCACCGCCTCGAACCCGGCGACGGGACCGGCGGCGCGGGCGGCGCGCAAGGTCTCGATCATCGGCGCCCCGCCGCCGACCGAGGCCGACCAGGCGACGCGACAGCCGTTGGCGGCGGCCAGGGCCTGAAGCCCCGCCGGATCGCGGGCCACGGCCTGCTTGTTGGCGCTGACCACGTCGCAGCCGGCCTCCAGCGCGCGACGGATCAGGGCGTGACCGGCCTCGCCTTCCGACAGGGCCTCCAGCAAGAGGTCCGGCTTCTTGGCCAGCAGGGCCTCGACGTCGTTGGTGAACAGGTCGGCCGGGGCCGCCACGTCGCGTTTCTTGCCCGGATTGCGGACCAGAACCCCCACCACCTCATAGCGTTTGTCCGGCAGCAGGCGGTTCAGCAGGCCGCCGCCGACCACGCCGCAACCGGCCAGGGCCACCCGCAACGGCGCGTTCGACTGCACCGGGCCGGGAGGCGCCCCGCGCTCGCCGACCACCGTGCCCTCGGCGCGGCCCAGGGCGGCCACCTCGATCTCGACCCCGCGCGCCTCGCCCAGGTCGATGGCGTCATGCTGGACCAGGGCCCCGCCCAGACGGCGCGCCGTCTCCCAACTGGCGCGGCGATAGCGCAGCGGCGTCCCCGTCTCCGAGGCCGGATCACGGTCGTAGAGGCCGTCGACATCCTTCACCAGGCGCACCCGGTCCAGGCCCAGCTCGGCGGCCAGAACCACCGCCGTCAGGTCCGATCCGCCGCGCCCCAGCAGGGCCACGCGGCCGTTCGCGCGCACCCCGCCGAAGCCGGGAACCACCACCACCTCATGCTCGGCCAGGGCGCCGTGCAGCCGCTCGCCCTTCAGGCTGACCGGCCGGGCGTGCTGGGCCGGACCCTCGACCACGATCCCCAGTTCCCGCACCGACAGACCCACCGCGTCCAGACCCACCCGGTCGCAGGCGATGGCGACCAGGGCCGCCGCCTTCTCCTCGCCCAGCACCACATAGGCGGGCAGCAGTTCGTTCTCGTGATCCAGACCCAGGGCGCGGGCGTCGGCCAGCAGCCGGTCGGTGTGCCCCGACAGGGCTGAAACCACCGCCACCACCTTCCGCCCGGCGCGGACGTGACCGTAGATTTCCGAGGCCACGGCGGGGGCTTCGGCGGCGTTGCGCAGGACGGAGGAGCCGAACTTAAGCACCACGACTTCGGCGGCCACGGGGGCGTCGAGGGCCGCTTGCGGTTTCTGTTGATCGGCGACGAGAGCGAGAGAGGCGGGCATCGGGGTGTTCCTGAAGGCGGGGTCTGACGGGGAGGTCGGGGAGAAGGTCGAGGTGGGCTCGGGCCATAAAAAAACCCGCCCGGGGGTCCCGGGCGGGTGATCGGTTTTCTGCGTTTTTCGCCTAGACGGCGCGCATCATCCGGTCCCCGCCCGCGAGGGCATGGTGGTGGTACCGGTGGTCGTAATCATGGACGCGAAGAGACCCGTCGCCGAGGCGGCGATCGCGGTCATCTGCATGCTGGCGAGGCGGTGAAGCACAGGCGGCGTCCGGTTGAAAATCTGACCTCAAGGTGTTCCAGGACCCCGCACCGCGTCAACCCCGAAAAGAACAAATTTTTCTCGAACCGACCAAATAGGCGCGATTTCACCGACGGATTACGCAGCCAGGCCCAAATGAGGTGAATTTTTCCGCTTGACCGGCGCTCTTCGCAACCGCAACGTAAGGTCACTCATCAAGACCGGCTGAGGGATTAGGCCCTTTGACGCCGGGGCAACCATCGGGTTCCGCCCGAAACGGTGCCAACTCCTGCGGGGTTTTCAGGCTTGCCTGAAAATCGCGAGAGATGGGTGGAGCATCGACGAGGCGGCGCTCCACGGTCTGTCACTGCATGGGTTCCTTGGCGAGCCGTTTTGCTGAGTGACCGAGACCCATGACCCTGGCCCTGATCGAACCCGTCGCCCCCGCCGAAGAGCCCGCCTGTCGGCCTGCGTCTGCACGCCGTCCGTCCGAGCTGCTGTCGCGCGACGGAGCCCATGACGTCGTCGTCCCGATCCCAGACGGCTTCCCGCTCGATTTCGGCGGCGCCCTGAACCAGAAACAGATCGTGGGCCGCCTGCACGGCAAGGCCGGCGCCCCCCTGATCGTCGTGGCCGGCGGCATCTCGGCCGACCGCTACGTCCACCGCACCGAGACCAAGGGCCTGGGCTGGTGGTCGGGCGCCGTGGGCGTGCGCGCCCCCATCGACCTGACCCGGTTCCGCGTCCTGGCCTTTGATTTCGCCCCGGAGTTCGGCGAGGGCGTCAAAGACGCCAAGACCCCGCTGACCATCACCACCCAGGATCAGGCGCGGCTGCTGGCCCTGCTGCTGGATCACCTCGGCGTGGACAAGGTCGCGGCCTTCATCGGCTGCTCCTACGGCGGCATGATCGCCCTGGCCTTCGGCGAGATCTTCCCCGACTGGGCCGAGCAGCTGGTGGTGGTGTCCGCCGCCCACCGCCCTCACCCCCTGGCCACGGCCTGGCGCGGCATCCAGCGCCGCATCCTGCAGCTGGGCCTGGAAACCGGCCGCGTCGATCAGGCCGTGGGTCTGGCCCGCGAGCTGGCCATGACCACCTATCGCACCCAGGAAGAGTTCGGCGAACGCTTCGATTCCGAGGCCCCCAGCCACGCAGGGCAAGCCTATCCCGTCTGCGACTATCTGACGGCGCGCGGCCGGGCCTACCGCGACCGCACCACGCCGTCGCGCTGGCTGACCCTGTCGGACTCCATCGACCGCCACCGGGTCGAGCCCGAGGCCATCACCGCCCCCGTCACCCTGGTCGGCTTCACCACCGACCGCCTGTGCCCCATCGACGACATGAGGGAGCTGGCCGCGCGCCTGCCCAACCTCTGGCGCTTCGAACAACACCCCTCCCTCTACGGCCACGACGCCTTCTTGAAGGAAGACGCCCTGGTCGCCGACATCCTGACTTCCGTACTAAAGGACATCGACCAATGAGCCGCGCCCGTCCCGCCGACCCCCGCACCATCGCCGCCCGCTCGGGCGTCGATACGGATACGGCCCACGGCGCGGTCATGCCGCCGCTCTATCTGTCGTCCAACTACTCCTTCGCCGGCTTCGACCAGAAGCGGAAATACGACTACTCGCGCTCGGGCAATCCGACCCGCGACGTCCTGGCCGAAACCCTGGCCGAGCTGGAAGGCGGCGCCGGCGCCGTCGTCACCGCCACCGGCATGGCCGCAGTCGATCTGCCGCTGTCCCTGCTGAACCCCGGCGAGCTGCTGATCGCGCCGCACGACTGTTACGGCGGCACCCATCGCCTGCTGTGCGCCCGCGCCAGGAAGGGGCACTTCCGCGTCGCCTTCGTCGATCAGAACAACGCAGAGGCCCTGGACGCGGCCCTGGCCGACGACGCGAAGCTGGTGCTGATCGAGACCCCGTCCAACCCCCTGCTGCGGGTCGTGGACGTGGCCGATGTCTGTCGTCGCGCCCATGCCGTCGGGGCCAAGGTGGTGTGCGACAACACCTTCCTGTCGCCGGCTCTGCAACGCCCGCTGGAGCTGGGCGCCGACATCGTCGTCCACTCGACCACCAAATACATCAACGGCCACTCCGACGTGGTCGGCGGCGCCGTGATCGCGGCGGACCCGGCCGACCACGCCGAACTGGCCTGGTGGGCCAACTGCCTGGGCGTCACCGGATCTCCGTTCGACGCCTATCAGACCCTGCGGGGCTTACGCACCCTCTTCACCCGCATCGAACGCCAGCAGGCCACCGCCGGGCTGGTCGCCGCCGTCCTGGAACAGCACCCGGCGGTCAAGGCCGTCCACTATCCGGGCCTCACGTCCCACCCTGGCCACGCCCTGGCGACGCGCCAGCAGTCAGGACCGGGCGCCATGCTCAGCTTCGAGCTGAACGGCGGCACGGACGCCGTGCGCGCCCTGATCGAGGCCCTCGACATCTTCACCCTGGCCGAGTCCCTGGGCGGGGTGGAAAGCCTGATCGCCCACCCGGCCACCATGACCCACGCCGCCATGACGCCTGAGGCTCGGGTGACGGCGGGCATCACCGACGGCCTGATCCGCCTGTCGGTCGGACTGGAGCATCAGGACGACATCCTGGCCGACCTGGTTCAGGCGCTGGACGCCCTGGTGCTGCAACAGGCCGCCTGACGCTTAGGCGCTTCCCTCCCTGTCGCGCAGCGATAGGGTGGAGGAACAGGCGTAGGACACGCCTGGACGACGGGCGCGGCGGCGCAGCCGACGTGACGGAGGGGGCGACTCGACGTCAGCCGCCAGCGTCGCCCCCGCCACCGCTACGCGGTCCCCCACCCCCATTCATGGGGAGGAAAGCTGTTCTTGTTACGCCACGGCGCGTTCCAGCATCCGCTGCTGACCGCGCGCGTCCATCGCCGCATCTTCCAGCGAGAACTGCCCCATCATCCGGTCCAGCTCACGTGCGTCCTGCGCCAGCGAGTGGCTGGCGGCCGTGGCTTCCTCGACCATCGCAGCATTTTGTTGCGTGACCTGGTCCATCTGGGCCACGGCGGTGTTGACCTGTTGTAGCCCGCTGGACTGTTCCTGCGACGAGGCGACGATCTCGCCGGTGATGGCGGTGACGCGCTCGATCTGACCGCCGATCCGCTTCAGCGCCTCGCCGGTGTCGCCGACCAGTTGCACGCCCTCGCCGACCTGACGGCTGGAGGCCGAGATCAGCGTCTTGATCTCCTTGGCCGCCTCGGCCGAGCGCTGGGCCAGAGCCCGCACTTCCGACGCCACGACGGCGAAACCGCGACCGGCGTCGCCGGCACGGGCCGCCTCGACGCCGGCGTTCAGGGCCAGCAGGTTGGTCTGGAAGGCGATCTCGTCGATCACCCCGATGATGTTGCCGATCTCGTTCGACGAGCGCTCGATCTCGCCCATGGCGTTGACGGCGCGGCCGACGACGGCCTGACCGTTACTCGCCTCGCTGCGAGCGGCCTCGACGACGCCTCCGGCCTCGACAGCGTTCTCGGCCGAGCGCGCCACGGTGGCGGTGATCTGCTCCAGCGCGGCGGCGGTCTCTTCCAGGGCGGCCGCCTGCTGTTCGGTCCGGCGCGACAGATCGTTGGAGGCCTGGCTGATCTCATGGGCGCTGGCGCCGATGGCGCTGGAGCGGTCGACGATGACGCTCATCGTGCTCTGCAGCTTGGCCATCGCCGCGTTGAAGTCGGCGCGCAGCTTTTCGTACTCGGGCGCGAAGGCGGTGTTCAGGCGATAGGCCAGTTGGCCGTTCGACAGACGGTCCAGACCGGCGGCGATGCCGTCCACTACCTGGGCCTGCTGGCGGGCGGCCTCGGCGTCTCGTTCGGCCTGGGCGACGCGGGCCTGTTCGGCGGCGGCGCGTTGCAGCGAGGCCTCGGCTTCCAGGCGCACCTTCTCCTCGGCGTTCTGCTTGAAGGTCAGGACGGCGTCAGCCATGTGGCCGATCTCGTCGCGACGGCCCACGGCGGGAATGGTCACGTTCAGATCGCCGCCCGCCAGACGGCTCATGGCGCGGGTCATGGCCTCGATCGGTCGACTCAGGGCGCCGATCAGCCACAGGGCGGCGCCCATGGCGATGGCCAGGGCCAGCACCCCGCCGATGGCGAAGCTGACGTATGCCTGAGCATAGGCGGATTGCTTGGCCTTGGCGCGGGCGGCGGCGACCACGCCCTCCTTCTCCTGGATGGCGGCGACGGCGGCCCGGATGTCCGACAGGCGGGCGGCGTTCTCCATGGCCGCGACAGCTTGCGCCTGGGTGGCGGGATCGCGGGCCAGGGCGATCAGGGCGTCGGCGCTCTTGTGGAACTCCACGCCAGCGGCGTTCAGCGCCGTCTGCTCGGCCTGGTAGGCGCCGGCCCCGTCGCTGGCGGCAAGATCGGCCAGACGGGCCGTGAACTGGCGACCGGGCTCTTCATACTTCGCAATGAAGTCCTCATCGCGCGTGGCGACGAAGGCGCGCATGGCGTTCTGTTGTTCCACCGCCGAAGCCAGAACCAGATCGGAAGCCTTGAAGATCTCTCGGGAAGCGGCGTCGGCCGCGTCGGCGCGCTGAAGACCGGCGACACACCACAACACCACCAGGGTCGCCATCCCGCAGGCCGCGATCACGGCTGCGAAAGACAGCATCAGCTTCTTGGGAACGGACAGGTTCTGCAGCATTTTCTACGCTCACGGGGGGAGTGAAGCTGCTTCCTACCCATTCGCTGTTCGCCAAAGCCTTATCGTCCGACAGCGGTAATTTACTTAGTCGCCGCTAGAGCGCCTTCAGCACCACTGACAGGGCCGTCAGCAGCAGATAGACCGCGAAGGCCCGGCGCAGCACCTTGCGGTCCAGCCGGTGCGCCAAACGCGCGCCATAAGGCGCAGTCAGGGCGGTCAGCAGCCCCATGATCACCGCCGCCGGCACGTTGACATAACCCAGCGACAGGGGCGGCCGGCCCGGCGCGTCCCAGCCGAAGGCGGCGAAGCCCAGGGCCGCCGTCGCCCCGATGGCCAGTCCAAAGCCGCTCGCCGTGGCCACCGCCTGATGGATGGGCCGCCCGCACAGGGTCATGGTCATGCCGCCGAAGCTGCCGCCGCCCACCCCCATCATGGCCGACAGCAGGCCGATGCCCGTCCCCACGCCGCGCCGCCCCCAGCCCGTCGGCAGGTCCTTCCTCAGGGTCACATGTTCCGGCAACAGCCCCATCTGCATGGCGATCAGCAGCAGGCAGACGCCATAGACGATCGCCAGCCCCTCCATCGAGGTGAAGCCCGCGATCGCCGCCCCGACCAGACCGCCGAACGCCACCCAGGGCGTCCAGGTCTTCAGCACCTGTTCGTCCACCGCCCCGTGCGTCCGGTGCGTCGCCAGCGACCGCAGCGAGGTGGCGACGATGGTCAGCAGAGAGGTGCCGATGGCGACGTGCAGATTGCTCTCGCCCCCCACGCCCAGCACCGAAAAGGCGTAAAACAGCGCGGGCACCAGCACAGTCCCGCCCCCGACCCCGAACAGGCCGCCGATCACCCCCGCCACCGCGCCCGCCGCGATCAGGGCGGCGAACATCATCAGGAGTTCGGACAGGGGCAAGGCGCTCATGGCTTGGGCATAGCCCTCGCCCGGCCCTTCGTCATCCCGGAAGCGGCGCAGCCGCTATCCGGGACCGCAGAAACGACGCCGCCTTGGGCGGTCCCGGCTCAAGGCCGGGATGACGGATGGAAGGATCAGGCGGCTTCTTCGCTCTCGCCCAGCCGCGCCTGCCGCGCCTCGGCCTCGCGCACGGCCTCGACCGCGCGGTCCACGACCTCCAGCCCGGCTCCGGCCTTGACGCCCTCGACGGTCAGGATGCGACGGAAGGCCCGCGCCCCGGCCCGCCCGTGCATCAGACCCAGCATGTGCCGCGCCATGCTCGCCAGATGCGCCCCCTCGGCCAACCGTCCGGCCATGTAGGGCCTATAGCGTTCGATGGCGGCGAAGGGATCGACGTCCTCGACATCCATCCCGAACAGCCGCCGGTCCACCTGCCCCAGCAGGGCCGGCTCGTGATAGGCGGCGCGGCCCAGCATGACCCCGTCCAGTTGCACCCCGTCAGCGTCGTCCAGATGCGCCTCGGCCTGATCCAGGTCCGCGACGCCGCCGTTGATGCAGATGGTCAGATGCGGCCGCTCGCGCTTCAGGCGCCGCACCAGAGCATAGTCCAGCGGCGGCACGTCGCGGTTTTCCTTGGGCGACAGGCCCTTCAGCCAGGCCTTGCGCGCGTGGACGATGAAGCTGGTGATACCGACGGCGGCCGAGGCGTCCACCGTGGCGAACAGGCTTTCCTGCGGGTCCTGATCATCGACGCCGATGCGGCATTTGACGGTGGCCGGGACGCTGACCGCCTCCTTGATCGCCGCCATGCAGTCGGCCACCAGCTCCGGCTCGCGCATCAGACAGGCGCCGAACCTGCCTGACTGCACCCGGTCCGAGGGACAGCCGACGTTCAGGTTGATCTCGTCATAGCCGTAAGATTCGCCGATCCGCGCCGCCTCGGCCAGTTGCGCCGGGTCCGACCCGCCCAGCTGCAGCGCCACCGGATGCTCGACCGGATCGAAGCCCAGCAGCCGCTCGCGGTCGCCGTGGATCACCGCGGGGGCCGTGACCATCTCGGTATAGAGCAGCGCCCGGCTGCTCAGCGCACGGTGAAACGCCCGGCAGTTGCGGTCGGTCCAGTCCATCATCGGGGCGACGGACAGTCTGTGCGGCGGGTGTTGGCTCATGGCCCGCCCCTATAATGACAATGGGCCGGAATGGCGACCGGCCTGGCCCGGGGTCAGCCCCGCGCCACCTGGAAGCCGGCGAAGGACTGGCTGACCGGCATCAGCTCCAGGGCGTTGATGTTCAGGTGCGGCGGCAGGCTTGCGACCCAGAACAGGGTCTCGGCGATGTCCTCGCCGGTCATCGGTTTCGCGCCGCCATAGAGAGCGTCGGAGGCCGCCTGATCCCCGCCGGTGCGGACCAGGGTGAACTCGGTCTCGGTCATGCCAGGCTCGATCGAGGTGACGCGCACCCCCGTCCCGTGCAAGTCGGCGCGCAGCCCCAGCGAGAACTGGCGCACGAAGGCCTTGGTCCCGCTATAGGCGTTGCCGCCCTTGTAGGGATAGGTCGCGGCCACCGAACTGATGTTCAGGATCGCCCCCTTGCGTTCGATCAGGAGGGGCAGCAGGCGGCGCGTGATGGTCACAAGTCCGGTGATGTTGGTGTCGATCATCTGGCGCCACTGATCCAGATCGGCGTCCTGGGCCGCCGCCGTGCCCAGCGCCAGACCGGCGTTGTTCAGCAACACGTCGATGTCGCCGAAGCCTTCGGGCAAGGCCGCCAGCGCCGCGTCGATAGCGGCCTCGTCGCGCATGTCGAAGGCGGCGGCATGGACCTTGTCCGCGCCCAGTTCGGCGACCAGGGCGTCCAGACGGTCCTGACGGCGGCCGGTGGCGACGACCTTCCAGCCGGCGCTGACAAAGCGGCGCGCCGCCGCCTGGCCGATGCCCGCCGTCGCGCCGGTGATCAGAATCGTGCCGCTCATGTCCGCTCCGCTGTCAGGGATTTCGCGGCAGGCTTAGTCCCTGACCAGGCCGCCGTCGACCACCAGATTCTGACCCGTCACCGCCCGGCTCCACGGCGAGGCGAAGAACAGGACCGCGTCGGCGAACTCCTGCGGACGAACGCGGGTTGCATTTAGGATACTTCCTAATTAGCCTTCTCCCTCATGAACAACCTGTTCAAGGCCCTGTCCCATCCGGTGCGCCGTCGCATCATCGCCATGCTGCGGGCTGGTCCGCTGTCCTCGGGCGAGATCGCCGCCGCCTTCGACATGAGCTGGCCGACCGTCACCGGACACCTCAACGCGCTGAAGGAGGCCGAACTGGTCAGCACCGAGCGCGACGGCCAGTCGATCCGCTATCGGCTGGAGATCTCGGCGGTGGAGGAGGCCCTGGCCTTCCTGATGGACCTGAGCAGAACGGGCAAAATGGACGAGGAGGAGCCCCTATGAAACCTTTCACCGCAGCCGACACGGCCGCAGCCATCGTCTCGCTTCTGATCCTGACCGGGGCGGCATGGATCGCGATCTACGGCCCCGAGACGCCGATTCCGGTGCATTTCAACGCCGCCGGGCAGGCCGACCGTTACGGCAGTCGATATGAAGTCGCGGCCACCCTGGCCGGTCTGGCCCTGCTCAATGTGCTGGCGGCCTGGATGACCGGACGCCAGGCCGAGTCCGTCGTGGACCCGGTCCGACGCAAGGGGCTTCGGCGCGGACAATGGCTGTCGATCGGCATCATCGGCGCGGTGGCCGCCTTCATCGCCTGGGCCAGCCTCGGCCCCGCCGCCGCTTCCGGAGCGAGCCATCCGGGCGTCGCCATGGCCTTTACCGCCTTCATCCTGCTGATCACGGGCGCGGTTCTGGGCCGCGTCACCCCCAACCCCTTCATCGGGGTCAAGACGCCCTGGGCCTACAAGTCGCGGCTGGCGTGGGATCGTTCCAACCGCCTGGCCGGCCGACTGATGTTCTGGCTGGGGGCGGTCGGCTTGATCGCCAGCCCCTTCATCCCCCAGCCCGCGGGACTGATCAGCCTGATCGTCGGCGTCCTGATCGCCGCCGCCTGGTCGGTGTTCGAGAGCTGGCGTGTCTGGCGCGCCGATCCCGACCGGCAGCCCTTCTGATTTCACCCCGAACCTCAAGACGGAGACAAGCATGCTGACCCTCGCCGCCGCCCTGCTGCTCTCGCCGGTCGCGACGCCTGTCGAACTGGCCTCCAGCCCTGCGCCCCTGCACGGAACCCTGCTGACGCCGGAGGGTCCGACGCGGGCCGCCGCCGTCGTCCTGCCCGGCTCCGGCCCGACCGACCGCGACGGCGACAGCGCCCAGTTCGGCCTCCGCGCCGCGCCCTATCGCCTGCTGGCCGAGGGTCTGGCCGAGCGCGGGATCGCCACCATCCGCATCGACAAGCGCGGCGTCGGCGAAAGCGCCGCCGCCGGTCCCGCCGAGGCTAACCTGCGTTTCAACGCCTATGTCGACGACGCCCGCGCCTGGGCCGCCGAGGCGGCGGCGAAGACCGGCCGCCCCTGCGCCTGGCTGATCGGCCACAGCGAGGGCGCTCTGGTCGCCTTGGCCGCCGTGGCGAACGGCGACGACAAGATCTGCGGCCTGATCCTGCTGTCCGGCGCCGGGCGGCCGGCGGGCGCGGTGCTGCGCGAACAACTGGCGGCCCTGCCCGAGCCGCTCAAGACCCAGGCCGACGCCGCCCTGACCGAACTGGAGGCTGGCCGCACGGTGGCGAACCCGCCCGCCGAACTGGCCGCCCTGTTCCGTCCCTCGGTCCAGCCCTACCTCATCTCGTGGCTGGCGCTGGACCCGGCCAAGCTGGCCGCCGCCTACGACGGCCCGATCTTCGTCGGTCAGGGAACCACCGATCTTCAGGTCGGCGTCGCCGACGCCGAGGCGATCAAGGCCGCCCAGCCCCGCGCCACGCTCGTCCTCTGGGACGGCGTCAACCACGTGCTGAAGACCGCGCCCGCCGACCGCGCCGCCAACGCCGCCACCTACATGGACCCGACCCTGCCGCTGGCCCCCGGCGTGGTCGAGGCGGTGGCGGACTTCGTGCTGCAGTCGCGCTGAGGCGCCCTACCCGTCCAGTTCCGCCCGCGCCTGTTCGGCCAGATCAAAGAACCGCCGCCGCACCTCGGCCGCATAAGGGTTGTCGTGTTCGATGGCGCGGAACACCGCCGCGCTGTCGTGGCGGACCATGTCGACGCCCTGCATGACGCGCTCGAAGCTGGCCGTGGTCATGCGGGTCGGCAGCGGCTCCATGGCCAGCAGCACCTTGGCGATCAGGTGGGTCAGGCCCTGGACCGTGGCCGCCTCGCGGTCATGATCCTCAGGCGTGACGACGAAGACCTTGAGGCCCAGCGCCTTCCTGCAAAACGCCGCCACGCGCCACGCGGCCTTATCGCCGCGCACCGGACAGACGGCGATGCGCAAGCCCGCGATGCCGTCCTTGCCGCTCTGGGGTCCGAACAGGGGGTGGGTTCCGACGATCTGGACACCCTCGGGCAGCCCCTGCAGCATGACCTTAGCCGGCTTCACCTTCACCGACCCCACGTCGAGGATCAGGGCGCCGGGCGACACATGCGGCGCTATCGCCGCGACCGTCTCCGCCAGCACCCCGACCGGCACGGCCAGCACCACCGTCGGACAGGCGGCGGCCTCCTCCAGCGTCGTCAGCCGCGCCAGCCCCTCGCCGTCGCTCGCCGCCGGATCATGGGCGAGGATGTCGAACCAGGGCGACAGATGCTTGGCCGTCAGCCGCCCGAAGGCGCCGAAGCCGATCAGTCCGAGCGTAGGCTTGGCGCCGCTCACCCCGCCAGGGTTTCCTGGAACCGCACCGGCTGGCCGTGGGCCTGGCCGATCAGTTCGCCGTCCTTCATCACCACGCGGCCGCGCACGATGGTGGCCACCGGCCAGCCCGTCGTCTCGAAGCCGTCGAACGGGGTCCAGCCGCAGCGGCTGGCCTGCTGGTCGTGGGTGATCGTCTTCTTCGCCTTCAGGTCCACGATGGTCAGGTCGGCGTCATAGCTGACGGCCATCCGCCCCTTGTTGGCCGTGCCGAACACCCGCTGCGCCCCGCCCGAGGTCAGGTCGATGAAGCGTTCCAGCGACAGACGGCCCTCAGCGACATGGGTCAGCATCAGCGGCACCAGGGTCTGCACCCCCGGCATGCCCGACGGCGAGGCCGGATAGGGCTTGGACTTTTCTTCCCTGGTGTGCGGCGCGTGGTCCGATCCCAAGACGTCGGCGACGCCCTGCTGCATCCCCCACAGCCACAGGGCGTCGACATGCTCCTGCGACCGGATCGGCGGGTTCATCTGGGCATAGGCGCCGAGCCGCTCATAGGCCTCGGGCGCCACCAGGGTCAGGTGCTGCGGCGTGATCTCGACGGTGGCGACATCCTTGTGGAAGCGCAGGAACTCCATCTCGTCCTTGGTCGTCACGTGCAGGACGTGGATGCGGGCGCCGGTCTCCTTGGCCAGTCCGACCAGACGGCGGGTGGACATGATGGCGCTTTCGGCGTCGCGGACCTCGGGGTGGCTGGTCCAGTCGCCGGTGCGGGCCAGGCCGCGGCGCTCGACCAGTCGGTATTCGTCCTCGGAGTGGAAGGTGGCGCGGCGGCGCACGTTCGACAGGACCTTCCTCACCCCCTCGTCGTCGGCGATCAGCAGGTCGCCGGTCGAGGCGCCCATGAAGACCTTGACCCCGCAGCAGCCCGGCAACCGTTCCAGATCGGCCAGATGCTCGGCGTTCTCATGCGTGCCGCCGACGTAGAAGGCGTGGTCGGTCCACATCCGGTTATTGGCCCGGACCAGCTTGTCGGCCATGGTGTCGGGGTCGGTGGTGTTGGGGTTGGTGTTCGGCATCTCGAACACGGCGACGACGCCGCCCAAAGCCGCCGCGCGGCTGCCGGTCTCCAGATCTTCCTTCCATTCCAGACCCGGCTCGCGGAAATGGACCTGGGTGTCGATGACGCCGGGCAGGACCGTCAGGCCGGTGGCGTCGAACACCTCGCCCGCCGAGGCCTGGCTCAGGTCGCCGATGAAGGCGATGCGCCCGTCGATGACGCCGACGTCCGCCTTGCCGCGTCCGGCGTGGTTGGCGACTTCGCCGCCCCGCACGATCAGGTCATAGGTCTGGGTCATCGGCGCATCTCCTGAGGTCGAGGCGCTTATGCGCGTCCGACGGCCCAGGGGACAACCCCCGAAGGCCTAGTCGGCCAGTTGCGCCAGCAGCTTCTTCGACGCCTTCAGCACCCGCTCATAGGGCAGGTCCATCATGTGCTGGATGTGCTGGTTCAGACGCGGGTCCAGGTCGATGAACTCCTGCAGGCTGCGCGGGCCGCGCACCGCCACCCCCGTCCAGGGACGGCGCAGGGTCTCGTCCGAAGGGCCGAACACCCCGACCGCCGGCACGCCCGCCGCCACCGCCAGCTGGGTCCACAGCGAGTCCCCGCCGATATAGAAGTCGGCCCGCGACAGGGCCGCCACCGTCTGCAGCCGCGTCAGCCGCCCCTGCAGTTCGATCACCCGCTCGCGCTTGACGGCGAAACGGATGGAGTGGGCCGCGTCGCGGTCCGCCTCCTCGCCGACGATCATCAGCCGCCCGCCCGCCAGAGGCCCGTCCTCGCCCAGCAGGGACAGGGCCACCTTGGCGTAGCGGTCGGCGGGCCAACGCTTGCCGATCCAGTCCACGCCCGGCCCGACAGCCAGGATCGGGCCGTCACCCGGCGGGATCAGAGCGTCTGCGGCTTCCTGCGCATCGCGCCCGACAAACAGTTTCGGCGCCGGAATTTCGTCCAGTTGCAGCACCCGCGCCGCCTGCTCGACCAGATGGACGTCGGGCAGGACCTTGCCCTTCACCGCCCGTTTCTGGCGCCGCAGCTTGCCCGACAGGGTCGAGCCGCGCATGTCGACCACCAGGCCCCAGTTGGTCTCGCGCACCTGGTTCCACAGGGCGATCCAGTCCCAGCGCCCGTCACGGTCCAGAACGATCAGCCGCTCCAGCCGAGGCGTGTCCGCGAACAGGGGCGCGCTGGCCGGCGATCCGACGACGGTGAAGGTGGCCTGCGGGATGGCCTCGACCAGATGGGCGAGCGCCCCCGACGAGAGGACCGCCTCTTCGGCGTCCGCCTCGGCGATATAGAGGATCGGGAACCGCCCATGCATAACGCTGACCCTAGAGGGATTCTCTACGGAATTCAGCGTAGATGCGATGAGAGGCTGTCACGAGGATTCTGGTCGCAGCGGGCCAGCGGCCTCATAGAGGGTTACACACGCGAGTCAGCGGCAGCTTGTCCGCGATAGGGATGCGTCTGAGTTGATCGAGCAATACGGATGGTCTGACCTGCTGACGCAGGCTTTTGCGCCGCACGCGCGCGCCGGCCACACGCCCGGGCGCGTCGTTTTGCAGCAACGGGACGGCTATCTGGTCGTCACGGATCAGGGTGAGGTGCGGGCCAAGGCCTCCGGCCGCCTGCTGCATGAGGCCAAGGAAATCGGCCACCCGGCCGTCGGCGACTGGGTGGCCGTGTCGCTGACCCCGCAGGAACGCACCGGCGTCATCCAGGCCATCCTGCCGCGAAGCACGGCCTTTGTCCGCCGGGCGGCGCACAGCTCGCGCGGGCTGCAGATCATCGCCGCCAATATCGATGTCGCCTTTGTCGTCACCTCGATGAACGCCGACCTCAATCCGCGCCGTATCCAGCGCTATCTCGCCGCCGCTTGGCAGAGCGGCGCCCGGCCCGTTGTGGTGCTGACCAAGTCTGACCTCTGCGATGATCCGCAGGCTCAGGTCGCCGAGATCGCAGCCCTGGCGACCGACTGTCCGGTGCTCATGGTCTCGGCCCGACAAGATCTCGGCCTCGACGCCCTGCTCGCCCAGGTCAAGCCCGGCGAGACCTGCGTGCTCATCGGCTCGTCCGGCGTGGGCAAGTCCAGCCTGGTCAACGCCTTCCTGAACGAGGACCGGATGGCGACCCAGGCCATTCGCGAGGCCGACGACCAGGGGCGCCACACCACCAGCCATCGCCAATTGATCCTCCTGCCCGGCGGCGGAATGATAATCGACACGCCCGGCGTTCGCGAAGTCGGTTTGATCGACGCCGAAGAGGGCGTCGATGCGGTGTTTGACGACATCGAGCGCCTGCCCCAGGACTGCCGCTTCAACGATTGCAGTCACGCCAACGAGCCCGGTTGCGCCGTGCGCGCGGCGCTTGAAAGCGGGGCCCTCGCCCCCGAACGCTGGGCCCACTTCCAGAAGCTGAAGCTGGAACTGGCGGCGGCCGAAGAAAAGGCGGAACGCGCCGCCAGGGACGTCGAACGCCGCCGCCTCGCGGGCCTACAGAAACATTACCGCGCCACCAAGAGGAACGACCGGGGCCTGCGCGACTGATCCTGCAACGGGGCGTCGCCATGCTCATGGTCACGAACGGTTCAGTTTTGCAGAATCTAGGCGGCGCCCGTCGGCAAACGGGTTAGTGGGAAGATCCAATTCCAAGAGAGACGCCCATGCCCGCCTATACCATCGTCACCACCAGCGCGACCGAAGGCAGCGAGGCGGCCGAGGTCAACACGCTTTCCGACGAGTTCGTCGATGTCAGCGAAGCCTTGGGCTACTCGCGCCGCATGGCCGAAGAAATGGTCGGCATGGCCGGTCAACTGCTTCTCGACTTCGACTACAGCAATATCGGCCTCTACGACGGCGACCTGATCGACGAGGACCTCGACCCCGAACACCCCGCCTTCATCGGCATGTGGGTGCTGGACCATGAGGGCGCCGCCTTCGTCCCGGCTGACGAATTCCAGGACAGCGTCACCGACGCCGACCCCGCCTGACCGGACGTTCGCGCTCGATTAACGCAAGGCGAGCGGCCCGCGCATTTCCGCTCGCCTTGCGCTAGACCCCGCCCATGAGCCTTCCTCTCCTTCCTGATCGGACCTGCGGCGGCTGCGTCGAGTGCTGCCGCGTGATCCCGCTGAACCTGCCCGAACTGGCCAAGCCGACGGGCGAGCTGTGCGGCTATTGCGTCGACGGGGCGGGCTGTTCGGTGCATGAAATCCGGCCCCAGACCTGCCGCGTCTGGTTCTGCCTGTGGCGGGCGGTCGAGCTGTCGGACGACTGGCGGCCCGATCGCAGCGGCGTCATCATCCGCCCCGACGGCGTCGAGCGCGGCGAGATCACCCTCTATGTCGTGCGCCGCTCCGACTTCCTGGCGGGGATGGACTTCTTCGCTGCGGTCGCCGGCTGGATCGCCGAGGGGGTCGAGGTGGCCCTCAGCGTGCCCGGCCCGGTCGGGACCTATCCGGCCCGCGCCGTCGTCACCGACTGGCTGCGCCCCGCCGTCGAGGAGGGCGATCCCGAAGACTTCGTCGCCCGCGTGATCGCTTCGCTGGACAGGCTGGCCGAGCATGACTTTCAGCCCGACGGCGTCACGGCGCGGTATGCGGTGGTGTAGCCGCCCGCCCCTCCCTATCTTGGCCTTATGTCCATCGCCCGCCTCGACAGCCGCGCCCTGATCCGCGTCACCGGCCCTGACGCCCGAACCTTCCTGCACAATCTGCTGACCCAGGACGTGGAGACCCTGACGCCCGGCGCACTGCGCTTCGGCGCCCTGCTGTCTCCGCCGGGGCGGCTGCTGTTCGACCTCTTCCTGTGGGGCGAGGAGAACGGCGTGGTGCTGGACGTCGCCGCCGAGCGGCGCGACGCCCTGGTCCAGCGTCTGTCGATGTATCGCCTGCGCTCCGACGTCGAGGTCATGCCCATCCCCGACGCGGTCTTCGTCGCCTGGAACCAGACGCCAGAGGGCTTCGTCCCCGACCCCCGCCTGCCGGACCTCGGCGGTCGCCGCTGGGGCGATCAGTGCGAGATCGACGCGACCGAGGCCGACTGGCAGGCGCACCGCCTGGCCCTGGGCGTGCCGGACCCGACGGCGGATGCCCTGACCGACAAGACCTATCCGATCGAGGCGGACTTCGACCTGCTGAACGGCATCGACTTCCACAAGGGCTGCTTCATCGGTCAGGAGACCACCTCTCGGATGAAGCGGCGCGGCTCGATCAAGAACCGCATGATGGCCATCGCCTTCGACGGGCCCGCGCCCGAACGCGGGGCCGAGGTGCTGAACGGCGAGCTTCGCGCCGGCGAGGTCATGACCGGAGACGACGGCCGCGCCATCGCCCTGATGCGTCTGGACCGCCTGGAGGGCGAATTGAGCGTCGATGGCCGTCCCGTGCGCGTCCAAAAGCCCGGCTGGATTCCTGATTTTCAAGGCTAATTTCGGAAAGACGGAAAATCTGCTTGTCATGATGTAAAAGTTGCTTGACGCAAAACGCGACGTTGGTAAAGTTCACTTGTCACAACGACATGGGAGCTTGTCATGAACACCGCAACCAAGACCGCCGCCGCCAACAAGAAGAAGATGGACGATCTGACGGTCGGCCTGTGCGCCCTCACCGTGGTCGGCGTCAGCGCCACCGCCGCCACCCCCTTCTGGCCCGCCGTCTGGGGTCAGGCCCCGTCGATCGGCGTGGTCGTCCTGGCCGCCGGTCTGGCCGTCTTCCTGGCCCTGCACACCCTCTACTGGTGGCGCGCCCTCGATGAAGCCGCGAAGGAAGCCCACAAGTGGGCCTGGTGGTGGGGCGGCAATCTGGGCTTCATCGCCGGCGGCGCCGCCGTCGTCATCGCGGCCCTGAACGGAGCCGACCTGCTGCCGGCCCGCGTGCCGCACACCGACACCGCCCTGATCGCCCTCGGCGTCGTCGCCGCCTTCGCCGCCCAGGCCATCGGCTACGGCATCGCCTGGTGCGCCTGGTGGACGGCCCGCCGATGACCAGCGATTTCGTCAACCGCCTCAAGGTCTGCCGCGCCGAGCGCAACTGGACCCAGGCCGACCTCGCCGAACGGCTCGACGTCTCCCGTCAAACCGTTCAGGCGCTGGAAAAGGGCCGCTACGACCCCTCCCTGCCCCTGGCCTTCCGCATCGCCCGCCTCTTCGGCCGACCGATCGAAGCCATCTTCGTGCAGTGATCCCGGCGAGCCCTAGTGCCCGCCAGCTACCAAAAACACACCGACATTCAAAGGATTAACCAATGACCTGCGCCAACCGCATGGGCCAAGCGGCCAGACACGTCTCCGACCTCGCCCTGGGCGTCTGCGGAGCCCTGCTGATCAGCCTCGCCGTCATGACCCTCCCCAGCCCCGGCCAGGCCGCCGCCTGGTTCAACGCCCCCGCCGCCGTCACCGCTCGCTAAGCCCTCAGCTCATTTCAGGACCAGACCCATGTTCAATCTCTATTCCTCGATCGTCGACCGCTTCTCGGGCTTCGCCCTCGGCCTCTGCGGCGCCCTGCTGATCACCACGGCCATCGAGGCCGTCCCCACCTTCGGCCGGGCCCAGCCCGTCGCCGTCATCGCCAGCAATGTTTCCAACACCTTCTGATCCAACCTCCCAGCCCTCCCGGCCGACGCCGCCGCCCTCGCCGCCTTCCCCGGCGCCGCTCACGCCGAACAGGCCGCTGCGCCGGCCGCTGCTGTCGCCGTCGGCGTCGCCCACCTGGCCGATCAGGACAGCGTCGTGGATATGCTGAAGGCGCGCGGCTACACGGTCGAACGCCTGTAAGCGGCACGCCCGATGCGACGAGAGGCCCGGCCGCAACGCCGGGCCTTTTCACTTGCGCCACCAGAACATTCCCGCAACATCGCCCCATGACCGAATCCGAAAAGGCTGAAGGCCGCTGCGGCTGGTGCGGCACGACCGACCCGCTCTACATCGCCTATCACGACACCGAATGGGGCGTGCCCGAATACGACCCCCGCGCCCTGTGGGAGAAGCTGGTGCTGGACGGGTTTCAGGCCGGACTGGCCTGGATCACCATCCTGAGAAAGCGCGAAGGGATGCGCGAGGCCTTCCACGGCTTCGATCCCGAGATCATCGCCCGCTACGACGACGCCGACCGCGCCCGATTGCTGGCCGACCCACGCATCATCCGCTCGCGCGCCAAGATCGAGGCCGCCATCAACGGCGCCCGCCTCTGGCTGAACATGCGCGACAACGGCGAGGACTTCTCCGCCTGGCTCTGGTCTTTCGTCGATGGAAAGCCGCTGGTGAACCAGTGGAGCCATTTCCGCGAGGCCCCGACCCAGACCGCCGAAAGCCTCGCCATGGCCAAGGCCCTGAAGGCCCGCGGCTTCAAATTCTGCGGCCCGGTCATCACCTACGCCTTCATGCAGGCCGTCGGCATGGTCAACGACCACCAGACGACGTGCTTCCGGCATGGGGAGGTGGGCGGGGCGGGCGGATCAGGGCTGGCCGCCAAGGTCTGATTTCCGGCGTGACGCTGCCGTCCGCTTTCGCCCCGTTGCGGACATTGACTTCCTTCACTCGATGGCGAGTTCTTCCCTTATGAACAAGCGCCACAAGATCATTTTAGGGATCGGTCTCGGAGTTGTCGTCGCTGGGTTAGGAGCCACGTTGATCTTCTTCGACAAGGTTGACGCCTGTTACGACAGCGGCGGAGTGTACCTAGATGAGATAGGGAAATGTTCGCATTCCCAAACCGAGGTAGATCGCTACCGACCGAAATCGGGCTGATCGGGCAGAGTCCGCGTCCCACCCCCAGCTGACGTTCAACGTGCCTGCTTAGCGCCGCCTACCCTCGACCGGCTTCCGCCCCGCGCCCGTTCATGGCACTGACGCGCGATGAAGCCGCCCAAAGCCGCCGCCAAGATCGACCGCCCCTTCCCCACCCTGATGCTGGAGCTTGAGGCCAGCGCGACGTGGAACGGCCATGTCTGCGGCGTGGACGAGGCGGGGCGCGGGCCTTGGGCCGGGCCGGTGTCGGCGGCGGCGGTGATCCTGAACCCCGACGACCTGCCGCCGGGCATCGACGACTCCAAGGCCCTGACGGAAAAGCGCCGCGCCGCGCTGGAACCCGAGATCAAGGCCCGCGCCCTGGCCTGGGCCGTCGGCTTCGCCTCGGTCGAGGAGATCGACGAACTGAACATCCTGCACGCCACGGGCCTGGCCATGCGCCGCGCGGTCGAGGCCCTGGCCCATCCGCCGGTTCACGCCCTGGTGGACGGCAACTACCGCTTCAAGCTGCCCTGCGCGGTGACGCCCGTGGTCGGCGGCGACGCCCTGTCCCTGTCGATCGCCGCGGCCTCGATCCTGGCCAAGACGGCGCGCGACCGCCTGATGATCGAAATGGACGCCGTCTATCCCGGCTACGGCTTCGCCAGCCACAAGGGCTACAACGCCCCCATCCATCAGAACGCTCTGAACACCCTCGGCCCCTGCCCGGCGCACCGCCGCAGCTGGGCCCCGATCAAGGCCTTGCTGGAGACCGCCTAGACCCCCAGAGCCCCGCCGACCAGCAACCCGATCACCAATACGACCACGGCGACGGCGAGGATGATCGCCCAGTTGGGAAGGCCGGTTGAAGCCCGGTGATGGGACGGCGGACGTTGGGCAGGCATACTCATGCTGCCGATAACCCGACCCCCGCAAGAATGTTCCGCGTCAGGCGGCGACGGGCAGGCTCAGTGGTTTCTGGGTCACGACGAACAGATGCTCGACGTTGCGCAGACGCCCGACCGCCCCGACCTTTTCGCCCTTCAGATTGTGGATGCCGATGCGGGCGCCGACGTAGCGGGGTCGCGGTATCTCGACCACCTGGACATGGCCGCGCGCCGACAGCATGGCCGTCAGGTCGTCACGGCTCAGATAGCCCTCGTCGTTGAAGCTGACGATCAGGTTGGGCGCCTGAAGCCGCTCGACCACGGATTGCAGCGCCGGGCCGATGCCGGGGCGGCTGTTGAACGGGCTCTTGCGGGTCTTCACGTCCACCCGCTTGTTGGCCACGCCGTAGGTCTCGGGCTTGTCCCACAGGATCAGGCTTTCCCAGCAATGGTAGTTGGCCAGATAGGAGTGCTGGTTGTAGGGCGGGTCCAGATAGACGAGATCGGCCGCGACCTGATCGGCGATCTCGACCGCGTCGTCCTGGGTGGCCTTGCACGGCCCCGCCGCCACGCCCGGCAGCAGGTCTGGCAGTCGCAGCTCCAGCGGCTTCAGCGCGCGCGGCGCCCACTGCTTCATATAGGCCATCTGCAGCCCGGCGGTGGAATCCACCCGGTCCGCCGCCTCCATCAGGGCGACCAGAACCACGGCCTTCAGCTCCGGCTCCAGCCCCATGGCCTCGATGCGGGTGCGCATGGCGTCGATGCGGGCGCCGTTGTCGGGGTGGAAGAAGCGGGCGTCCTCGCAGAAGGCCTTGGTGAACCAGCCGGCCTCGGGCGTCAGCGTCCGCAGCTCGGCCAGAACCATCTCGGCCTGGCTCGCCCAGCGTTCGCGGTCGGCCTGGACATAGGCCGTGGCCAGGGTGTGGGCGTAGGCGTTGTGGTCGTTCGACCAGACGCGAAACCCCTGTCCCTTCAGGGCGTGACCGACGCGGGCCGAACCGGAAAACAGGTCGCACACCGTCCCGCCGTCCGGCAGGGCGGCGCGCACCGCACCCGTGACATGGCCCAGAAGCGCGCGCTTTGAGCCGATGTACTTGATCATTCCGCCCCGTCAGGTCTTCCGGGCGCGCTTCGCCCCTTGCGGAACATGGGCCGGAGCATGGGCCAGACGCAACAGATTCGCGGCCCCCGGCGCGCCGAAAGGCGTTCCGGCCAGGATCAGGATGCGCTGACCGGCTTCGGCCAGGCCATAGATCATGGCCGCCTCGACCGCATCATCGGTCAGGCCTTCCAGCGAGGTCGGCTGCTCGCCCAGGCGCGGCTCCAGCCCCCAGACCAGGGCCAGGCGGCGCGCCGTCTCGGGCTTGGGCGTCAGGGCCAGCACCGGCTGCAAGGGGCGCTCGCGCGACATCCGCCGCGCCGTGCCGCCCAGGGTCGTGAACACCACCATGCAGGCGGTCGAGGCCGCCTCCGCCGCCTTCCTCGCCGCCGCCACCAAAGCATCGACGTCGTGGATGTCCATGCCCGCGTGCTCGGCGTCCATCAGGCCGGGCCACAGGGGGTCGCGCTCCACCCGCTCCATGATGCGGTTCATGATCTGGACCGACTCCATCGGATAGTCGCCCGAGGCCGTTTCCGCCGACAACATCAGGGCGTCGGCGCCCTCATAGACGGCGTTGGCCACGTCGGACGCCTCGGCCCGCGTCGGGGCCGGCGAACTGGTCATGGACTCCAGCATCTGGGTCGCGACGATGGCGGGCACGCCGCGTTGGCGAGCAGCGCGCAGGATCTTCTTCTGCGCCACCGGCACTTCTTCCGGGTCCATCTCGACGCCCAGGTCGCCGCGCGCGACCATGACCCCGTCGCAGTAGTCGAGGATGCTCTCCAGATCGTTCAGGGCCTGGGGCTTCTCGATCTTGGCCAGACAGGCAGCCTGACCGTTCACGATGCGCTTCAGCTCGGCCATGTCCTCGGCCTTCTGCACGAAGCTGAGCGCCACCCAGTCGACGCCGAGACGAAGGGCGAAGGCCAGATCCTCGCGGTCCTTGGGCGTGAGGGCCGACACAGGAATGACGGCCTCAGGCACGGCCACGCCCTTGCGGTCGGACAGTTTGGAGCCGCTTTCGACCGTCACATCGGCCCATTTGTCGCTGCGCTCGCCGACCCGCAGGCGGATGCGCCCGTCGTCGATCAGCAGCAGCATGCCGGTGCGCAGGGCCTTGAAGATTTCCGGGTGCGGCATCTGCACCCGCGTCTCGTCGCCGAGCGCAGGGTTCAGGTCGAAGCGCATCCTGTGGCCCGGCTTGATGGCGATCTCGACGTCGGCGAAGCGGCCCAGCCGCAGCTTGGGACCCTGCAGGTCGGCCAGCACGCCCAGCGGGCGCTTCAGCGCCATCTCGGCGCCGCGCACGGCTTTCAGCGCGGCGGCGTGATCCTCATGCGAGCCGTGGCTGAAGTTCAGGCGGAAGACATCGACGCCTGCCTGGGCCAGCGCCTTGACCGTGCCCGGGGCGCGGCTGGCGGGTCCAAGGGTCGCGACGATGCGCGCGCGGCGGGCTCTGTTCATGGTGCTTCCTCAGGCGGCTCTCACGGCCATGACCTCCCCTCAGAGGCCTTGAGGTCCCTTGTGCCAACGAAACGCCGAGGGCGTAAGACCACGCCTCCGGCCGGAAACACGAGTTTATGAGCCTTGGAACACGACCTTACGGCTGCACCGTCTCGCAACGCCCCGTCGCGAAGCCGGGCAGGTCGATGCATCGGCCTTCGACCTTGGGGGCGGTCACGCCCATGACGTGGGCCAGGGTCGGGGCGATGTCGAGGGTGCGGATCGGCAGGAAGCGTTCCTGCCCCAAACCTTCCGCCCCCTTGGTCCAGAAGATGATCGGCACGCGACGGTCATAGTCGAAGGGCGTGCCGTGGCCGCTGATGGCGCGGCCGACGCTGCCGCCCGGCACCACGTTCTGGGCGTAGAAGATCAGGATGTCGGGCGAACGTCCCGCCACGGCGCTGAGGCGCGCGCGCTCGCGCAGGGTCAGCATGTCGGGATTGTCCGAGGCCGGGATCGGGTCCGTCAGCACCGCGTCGCGCGTGGCGACGAAGGCGATCTCGGGATTGGTCTTCAGCATCTCGACCGCCGCATTCGCGACCTCGGTCCGCAGCGGATCGGCCAGGGCCACGCCGCCGCGCCCGGCCACCATCAGGCCGCTGCCGCCCTGCTGCAGCGGATTGACCTCCAGGTTGAAACGTTCCTTCAGCGCCAGATTGACCCGCGCCACCCGCTCCAGATCGGCGCGATGCGCGTGCGGATAGCCGTGGTCGTGCAGGCGCTCGACGAAGTCCGATCCGCCGTGGTCCGCCGTCAGCACGACCAGCGTCCCTTCCGGCAGCTTGTTCAGGAACAGGCCGAGGGCTGCATCCAGGCGGTGCATCTGCTCGCACATTTCCGGCCCCTGGGTGCCGAAGCTGTGGCCGATGCGGTCGGTGGCCGACAGGCTGACGCCCAGCATGTCCGTGGTCCCGCGCCGGCCCAGTTGCTGCGACTGCAGCAGGTCCGCCGCCGCCACCAGGGTCGCTTCGTCCAGGGCCGGCGAGGTGTCGAACACCGGGTTGGCCGGCGGCACGGCCGCGCGGAAGGTCTGGCCGCGAATGGTCCAGTCGCCGTCCAGCCCCTGGCAGTCGCTGAACGCCCCCGTCCAGTAGGGCGCCGGGTTCGACGCCTCGCTCATGGCGCGGAAGCGGGCGTTGAAGGCCGCCACCGGCGCCAGCCGCGCCTCGGCGCTCTGACCCGGCTCGACATAGGTGGTCAGGCCGAAGCCGTCGGTGAACCAGTAGGCCCCGTCGCCCTTGTGCCCGTTCAGGTTGATCGCGCCGCGATCCTTGCCCGAAACGGCGAAGATCCGGCTCTGCGGGTTCTTTTCCTTCAACCAGTCGGCCAGGGTCGAAACCATCAGCTGGTCGGGGCCGACCGGGCCGTTGTCGGTGTTCTTGCCGTGCGCCAGCGTGTTCTGCGGCGCGGCCAGGCAATAGACTTCCTTGCCCGTGGCCGGATCGACCCAGTCGTTGGCGAGGATGCCGGTCTCGGTCGGGTGCATCCCGGTCAGGATGGTGGAGTGGCCCGGGCAGGTCTCGGTCAGGCCGTGCGTCTGATAGCCGTTGACATGCACCAGCCCCTGATCCGCCAGAGTCTTCAGACCGCCGGTGAACCGGCTGCGATACTGGCTGAACAGATTGGCGCTGAACTGGTCCACCACGATGGTCACTACCAGCGGCGGCGCCGCACGCGCGGTCGAAGCGGCGACCGGGGCCGTCGTCGCTGCGGGCTGGGCCGCCTGCTGCGCCAGAGCCGGCAGGGACGCGCCCGACAGAAGAGCGAACGTCAGGGTGGAGGCCAGAACACGGCTGCGGATCATCTTGGACACCGGAAACACGACAGGATGAAGGGTGACTACCCCCCCAGCGTAACGGCGCCAAGACAACGGCTCAGATGAGCGGCTCAGCCGGTTCCAGAAGCGTCGGGCCGTGACATCCGCCTTGCATGACCGGAGGCCCGGCATCACTCGCCGATCAGTTTCGCCGCGCGCGAACACTATTACCGCTTGCACCAATAGAACGCCGTTCTACAGTTTTTTGGAGCCACAATGGGAAGGGAAGCCGAAGCCCATTGCAGCCAATCAATGAGAGGCCATCATGACTGACACCTGGATTTCTCGTCGCGGCCGCACCTTTGGCATGGCAGTCAGCCTGTTCGGCGTCATCGCATACATCGCCTGCCGTCTAGTATTCGCAAAATACTGGCTCGACATAGTGGCCAACGACGCCTTGGGCTGGACCATAACAGCTGCTTATGCGGCGATCGGATCCATCATTGCTGGCGCCGTGATAGTGACAGCGTCCTTCATCAGGAAACCCCGCTAGACGCGATTACCGAAGCCCCCGGAGGCTGACCGGGGGACTTCTCATCGGCGCAAAAATTGGTGCGAGCGGCGGGGGTCGAACCCGCAAGACCGAGGTCGGCAGATTTTAAGTCTGAGACGCCCTGAGCAATTTCAACACTTTGCCGGATTTGCGGCGCTGGCGCGGCGCTATCAGATTATGAGCCGCTCGCTGGCCTGGGCGATGGCGTCGTCCTCTTCCTCGTCGCGCCAGAGATGGCCGTAGGTGTCCATCGTCATCTTCAGCGTGGCGTGTCCGACCAGCTCCTGAACCTTCTTCGGCTTGGGCTGCGGCGTTTGCGCCAGCCAGAGGCTGACGGCGACATGGCGCAGGACGTGGGGCTTGAACTCGGCAACCGGGCGGTTCTTGCCCTTGCTGTCGGGGAGCATCATCACCAGCCCGGCGGCGCGCATCAGCGGCATCCAGCAATCGCGGATGAAGTCCTCATAGCCCCACACGCCCTCGCCGGTCTTCGGGTTCGGGAACAGCCGGCCCGGCATCATTCGGCGCTCCCGGCGGCCGTCTACGTGCTGGAAGTGGCCGACCGGCCCGCGCTTCAGGCGCCAGGCGCGCACGGCAAGGGCTGTCGTCTGCCCGATCGGCACGTCGCGTTGGCCCTTCTTCGTCTTCGGCGGGTCCAGTGTCCGGTGCGTCCGGTCTAGCCGCTCCTTCACGCGCAGCTTGCCGCCCGTCGTCCGAACAGCTGCGGCATCGTCTGCCATGCCAAGAGCTTCCGAGATCCGCAGCCCTCCGAACATGAGGATGCGCACCACGGCGCTGTCGCGTTCAGGGTTGGCGCTCTCGGTCGCGGCCTTCACCAATGCGGCGAGCTGATCCTTCGACGGCAAAGAGAAGGGCTCGCTGTCGGCCTTTTCCCCATCGCCCTCGACGGCGCAGGCCTGAGCCGGGTTCGCCAGCAGCCAGCCGCGGCGAGCTCCGAACCGGCACCACGTCACCAGAGAGCGCCTGATCTGGCGCGCGAGGTTGATGGAGCCGCCGCTCTGCACGACCTCGTCGAGGAAACCTTGAATGTCGGGAGACCGCAGGTTGGAGAGCCGGGTGCGTCCGATCTTGTGGTCGCGGATATGGGTGTCGAGGATCGACTGATAGCCGTCCGCCGTCCCGGTGCGTCGGGCGCCCGCCCTGACCAGGCCGTGGAAGTTCGCGATGTGGGCCTCGGCCAGCTGCGTCACTGTCATGGTGGACGACCCGCCGACCAGCCCGGCCGAAACGCTGTCGAGCCACGCCTTGGCCTCACCCTTCAGGTCGAAGTTCTTGGACTGCCTGACGCCGTCAGGGCCAGCCCAGGTCGCGCGCCAGCTGACCTTGACGCTACCGTCCTGGCGCGGCCGGTTCTTGATCTTGCGGACGTTAGCCATGCGAAGCCCCTGAGCGTGCCGCATACAGGCACGTCAGGCCGCCGATGTCATCCGTCACGCGACCCGCACATTCGGCGCTAGGGTCTCGTCAGCCTCCAGCCATGCGTCCAGCTCGTCGGGGAAGGCATAGAGCCCGATCCCGTCCCGCTTCCGGATCGGGCAGGTCCAGCCTTTCTCCCGCGCGTGGTAGACCCAGCGCTCGGGGCGGCCGAGATAGCTGGCGATGTCGGCGGCGCCCTCCAGACGGACGCGGCGGGTCGGCGTGCTGTCGTTCGCGGCGCTCATCGTCCCTCTCCATCAGGGGGCGTGGTGGGGGCGCGAAGACGGGCGCGGCGCTCGGACCATTCCTGCACCAGTTCGGTCGCGGCGAGCGGCCCGTCCTCAGCCAATGTCCGCGCGAACTCACGAGCAATCGCGGCCTCCTGTTTGTCGTATAGCCTGACGACTTCGCTCATCCGCCCTGTGCCTTGGCTTTGAGAATAGGGGAGACTACGCCGCTTTCAGCGCCTTCGTTCCGTCGCCGCACGATCACCTTGTCCAGACCATCGAGGCCGAACATGCGGATTGCCAGCGCCACGGCCTGAAGCTCAGTGATGACGGCGAGATTGTCAGGCACAGGGATGGAGCCGTCTTCGGCGGAATGTACCATCACTCTCCAGCCTCCTTTGCTTGGTTAGGGGCGGATGGGAGGGGGAGCCAGTAAATGTCGTTGGCGGACGTGTAGCGATCCGCCCGGACGACACGGCCCGCCTTTTCGAGCCGCCGCATACGGCGAAGGATGTAGGGGCGGCGAATGAGCATACCGAGGCGGTCAGCAACGTGTGCCGTTCGCCCGCCGTCGCGCAGTGCGGTGACGATCTGATCGTCTGTCGGCTCCAGCCGTTCGATGAGCGCGCTATGGTCGGTCATTTCCACGCGTCCTTCTTCTTTCTTCGGCATGACGGACACAACCTCGGATGGAGGCTGTTCATGTTTGCTGCGTAGTGAAGCCCGCAAATCAGGCAGACAATCAGCCGCACGGTCATTGGTCGGCTCCCTGGTTGGCTAGCAGCGCGCGGGCATTGGTCTTGAACGACGCGAAGCCGCGCCAGTCGTCGCATTTCAGGCCCGTCGCCTTTCGCAGCAGCCCTACGGCCTCGTCGCGCTGGCGTCGGTATTCGAGCGCCTCTTTCGCAACATCGCGTCCGTAGCCACGCAGCGCCGCTATCTCGGACAGGAGGGCTTCGAGGACGTCGGCAGCACGCGGGCCATCAGGGTTGGCTAAAACGCGGCCATAGATGCCGTGGCGGTCCCGCTTCGATGCACGCAAAGACGCCAGCAGTTCCGCATGGTCGGCTGTCTCTCGGGTGGTGGGGGCGGTCATTTACGTGCCTCACGATCTTTGCGCTCGCCCATGCCGATCTCAACTGCGATCTTCACTCCATCGTCGGTCAGCCAGTTCCAGCCGTCCGCGCGCTGAACCAGACCACGGTCAAAGAGGTCAGAGCGACCGGCCTTGCTGGGAACCTCGCCGTCCCATGTCGGCCCGTGCTTGAACAAGCACCACATGACTTCCCATTCTGCGCCGGTCAGCGCCTTCGGTGTTGCGATCACGCTCATTTCGCATCCCCCTTCAGGGCGTCAGGGGTGGAGAGGGGGCCGATGCACGCGCGGAACGCAGCCTTGACTAGTTCGCGCTTGGCAGGGGTCAGCGCCAGCTTTTCGATGTTGTCGGCCATCTGGTTGATGACGTCTTGGCGGACCTCCCGCAGCTTGTCGGCGCTCGGGGCGGCTGGGTGGGGGTAGAGGGGCTGGGTGAAATGCCCCTCGCGGGCTTCCGGCTGGCGACGATGAGACAACAGATGCGATGCAAGTTCATCGCGCAGCTTCCACGGCGGGGCGCTGAGCCCGTGCTTGGCGAACAGGTCGTTGATGACCTGAAAGGCGGGGCGTTCATCGGCCATCGTCAGGCCCTCCATTTCAGGTGATTGCGGGCGTAAACGACCCAGAGCGCGACGTTCATGGGGAGCAGACCCCAAGTCGCTGACGTGACGATCCAGCCAAGCCAAAGCGCCTGATTGCCGAGGCCGATGGCCCATGCGGAGCGATGCTTGTTGCCCGCCAGCACGGTCATCCAGATCGTGATCGCGGACAGGAGCCAGGGCAGATAGGTGATGATCTCCGCTTTCATGAGCGGGCTTCCGGCGCAGACGAACGGGCGCGGAGGGCGAGAACCTTGATCAGGTCCGAGCGAAACTCGACTGCCGGGTCGAGGCACCATTCGCCGCCATAGACCTGCTCAACCTGCGCGCCCGCCGCGACGGCGGCCACGCGAACTTCCGCATCTCGGCCTTCACGCTCCCCCGCCCCCTCGGCTGGGGCTTCATGGCTCGCGGCAACCATGGCGGCGAATATCGCCTCTACAGCCCCAGCCCCCACAACTTCGGAGCCGTCCATGTATGTGTCGGTAAAGTCTCGAAGCGCTCCTTCTCCCGCTTCGACCATGGCTTCCGTGATAGGCGCGGCTTCCGCGTTGAGAGCGTTGAACTTGGCAAGCTCTCGGTCGTACCGTTTCCAGTGCCCCGCCGCCTGCGTCTCAGCGTCAGACCGGGCTGTCGGGTCCGCCGCGCTTCGTGCGATCCGATCTTGCCCCTCAGCGGCCTCTCTGATGGCCTCTACGCGGTTGTATTCGTCTCGCCATGCCGGTGAGGCTGGGGCTTCATGGCGGGGGGTGAGAGCTGGCGGCATGACTGATAGGTCAATCAGCTTGGTCCAGTCCGGCGTGTGGATGTTGCAGGACCATCGGCCACATGGTTTGTCCTGCTGGTCGCCGTTGACGATCGATCCGCCAAGCCCATACGCGATGTGCTGCGCCAGTTCGGACGCTCCAACTGCCTCAGCCACCCAAGGTGCGGCGATCAGGTCCAGGTCGCGCTCCATCGTGCCATGAACGCCGATGGCGTAGCCGACTTCCCGCGCCAGTTCGCGGATGCGGTCGATGTCAGGAAGGCCGGGCCATTCCCACCCGTCAGCGGGCTTCGTCAGCGCGGTCCCGCATTTCTGGCAGGGATCGACGGCGCGCGGCGAGTTACAGGTCATGCAGGCCCATTCCACCCCCTCCCGCTCTGGGGCTTCCGGGGATAGGGCGGCGAGGCCAAACTCGCGGATCAGCGCCTTTGCCAGCCGCTCTTTCGAGCCCGTTAGAGATGTGGCGTAGAAATCCTCGAACACGATCCGCTCGACGCGATTCTGCACGTCCTCCCCACCCGCCAGCGATGACGGGGCGGGGGCGGCTTGAGCCTTCGCCAGTTCGATCGACAGCCAGCGGATGCGCTCCTTGGCAGCGGTCTGCCAGACGATCAGGTCGAGGTCGTTCCGATCCGCCATGAAGACGCGGTTCGCCAGTGCGAAGTCGGTCAGGTCGGGCCGCGAACGGGGCTGTCCGTCATACTGGCGGACGAACTCGGCCCATGCGGCGTCATCATCGCAATGGCCGGGGCCGCGAACCGGAACGACGACGCTCTGGGTGGTTGGGGTGACGGTCATGCGCGGTTCTCCCGGCGATAGATGTCTGTCTCGGCGGCTTCGGCCATCAGGTAGGCGTCGTGGTCGCCCGTGTCGAACCTGGCCAGGATCGCCTCTTCCGTGGCCTCGTCGCCCGTCGAGACGGGATGCCCGTCGATCTTCTCGACGCGGATGTCCTCGATCTCCGCATCCTCGGCTGGCAGTCCGCCATGAGCGTAGGCGGGGGGCGTTTCGGCCCGGCCCTGGCGGACGACATAGCTGATCGTCGCGTCCAGCTCGCAGTAGTCCGCCTCGCCATCCGTCCCGAACGACAGGCAGGTGCTGTAGCTATATCGGCGGCTCATGCCTCACCCCCACGGCGGGAGGCTTGGCGGATTCTAGCCTCGCGCTGGGCGTCATGCCCGGCCGGATCGGCGGCGAAGTAGAAGCTTCTCGCTCTGGCGTAGAGTGCGAACAGCTTGTCCGACTGAGCTTCGGGGATAGTTCCGGTGAAGTCGTCGACCCAATCGATGAAATCAACAATCAAGCGAACCGAATCCGCCTCAAGCACTTCCGTTGGGGTGGTCATGGCTGGGACTCCTGGGGGCGGTGGTTGCGGATGATCTGCTCACCGGCGGTGATGTCGCCGGAGACGGCGTAGAGGGCCTGGCACAGTTCGAAGGGGTCGATGCCCAGGGCGTGCCAGAAGGTCAGTTCGGCGCCGGAGTGCTGCTTGGTGTGGCAGTCCCGGCAAAGGGGCGCGGTCCAGCGATCGGACGGCTTCTCAGCCTTGCCGGTGTGGCGCTTGCCGATGGTGATGTCCCCTGCCCTCAGGTGGGCGGCGTCGCAGGGGCCCGGAACCCGGCAGGCGGCGCAGGGCAGCCGGCGGATGAAGGCCAGATGCTTGTTGTCGCGCTCGCGCGGCTGGCGCTGGCCGGGGCCCTCGGGCCGGAAGGACCGGGACCGGACATGGCCCGGGGCGAAGTGCTTGCGCTTGAGCGCCCGCTTCTCCTCGCGCAACCGCGTGAGATCGGCGTTGATATGGAACAGCGACCGACTCATGCGGCGGCCCTGTCGATGGTGACCGTGCAGCTCTGCTTCAGGAGGCTGTTGCGGGTGCGCTCGCCCTCTGGGGTGAGCAGGACCGTGAAAGGCCGGGCGGGGATGCCGCGCTCAGGCCATGCGGCGGCCTGCTGGACAGCGAGGAGATAGCCCTTGGCGATCAGGCGCAGGACCAGCTCTTCGGGGAAGGTCAGGCGGTCGTCATAGCCGCCCATGACCTCGGGCAGCAGGCGGAAAGGCACGCCTGCGAAGGCGCAGCGGTTCAACTGCTGGAGCGGCCTGACGGCGCGCAGTAGGTCGGCCTCGTCGGCCAGCAGTCGGCGGGGATGCTCGTGGATCATGCCGCTTCCTGACTGGCGGTTTCGACGTAGCGGGTCTGGAGCTTACGGCCGATGGGGCCGCGGTAGCGGAAGGGGCAGGCCTTGAGGCCCAGACCGTTCTCGGCCTCCAGCATGGCGAGCTGGCTGTCCGAGGTGGCGAGATCCACACGGCGCTCGAAGGCCTCGGCCCAGCCGCGCCAGTCGGTGGCGGTCAGGTCTTCGGGCAGGAACAGGCGCTCGGACCAGTCCACGTCCTCGACGTACTCGGGCAGGCTGTAGGGCCCGACCTCTTCGACGACGGCCGCCGCGACGTGTTGAACAGGCGGCGGCGCCGGGTTGGCGAGGTTCTGGTTGTCGTTCAGCCAGGTCATGGCGTCGCACAGGCGCTGTGCGAACACCCCGGCGTCGTCGACATAAGCCGACAGGTAGAGGACAGGCACCCCTGCCCCGCCCGGCTCGCGGGCGCCGTCGATGCGGACGGTCGTAGGGCCGAACAGGTCGATGTCGCGCTTCGGCGTGCCGGTGCTGACGATGGAATAGAACTCTCGCATCAGACCAGGGCCCACCAGAAGCAGGCGGCGAGGCCGAGGCAGGTCCCCGCCTGCCAGGTGATGACGAAGGCCCTGCCGGCGCGGCCGGCGGCGGACTTGGCGGCGGCTTCGCGGCGCTCCTGACGCTGGGCCTCGGCGGCCTGACGCAGGATCAGGTTGCACTCGCGCTCAGCGCGCCGGTCGCGAACAGCTTGCCAGTTCGGATGGAAGCCGATGCCCAGCGGATGCGGGCGCATGTCGATGTAGGCGTCTTGGGCCACGAACGTCTCCCCCTTTGATGTTGAGAGATGGTTCACATCATTTGAACTGAACGTCAAGAGATTAGTTCACACCTTTTGAACTAACGACCGAGACTGACGCATCGCCCCTCGACACCGCCCGATAGGTCAGCGATCAGTGTGCGTTAACTTCTGAGGGCGGGATGCGAAGGGATCGGACTTACCACGTGGCGCAGTTCAAGCGTCGCCGAGGCAAACTGGCCGAAGGCGATCTGCTGACCTTCCCAGACGAGGCGGCGGCCTTTCGCCAGGGCAAAGCGATGATGGGTCGCGTAGACGGCCTGGTCTTCTTCAAGATTGAGTGCGGCGAGGAAGGGGACATCTGGAGCGCTGTCGAAACGCTGGCGACAGTAGGAGACGTCCCGCAGGAAGCCGAGGATGCCGCCTGAGGTTCACAGGAATTCGTTCCTATGGCAGCATGCCACTATGACCGAAGCCGAAGCCAGAGAGATTGTTGAGCGCTACGAAGCGCTTTTGGCTGCTGCGCTCGGCCGTCTGCCCTACCCGCTTGAGGATGGCGATGTCCCGCGCCTTGTCATAATGCGCGATGATACCGTCGGCCTTGAGGTCATCAGCGCCGACTCCATGGAAAACGACGACGGAAACCCTTGCGGAGGGATGCTCAGCTCGAGCTATTTCCCGGCGCGCTTCGACGCCCCTTCTTCGCGACCTTAGCTTTAGTCGCACCCTGGGCGGCCTGACCCAGCCGGCGGCTTTGAAGGCGTGGCTTTCGAACATACGGCCGTGGTCGGCCGGTTGGCCGCATCGCCATGCCAATGCCTCGGATGTAGTCGGCGATAGCGTAAAGATCACCGACGAGCGCGTCAGCGTCGTCCATCCATGGATCGCTCTCATGGCGATTGATCTTCTTGATGTCCGTCGTGAAATAATCGGGAGTGATCGTGTCGCCCCAGTCTCGAAGATAGACGTGTGCGGCAAACTTCCTCTGTTCATTCGCGCTGTCGAGCTGATCAAGCGACCAGATGAGGGCCGAGTGGAGCGTCTTCTTGTGATCGATCGCCGCAGCTCCCGCCCGAACCGCCTTACGGCGCATGTCGTCGGACTGGAGCGCCAGCCAGAGGTTGCGGGCCACGACGGTGTCGCCGTCCACGACCATCCACTGAAACACGTCGAAGAGGCTTCCATGCGCCTCATTCCAGGCCATCAGAAGAGAACCGATAGCCATCGCGTTCTTCTTGACGATCGGGCGTAGGTGCGGCCTCGGCCTTCTGGCGGCCGTCCACGGCGGCAGCTTCACGGCCGCTGGATCAACATTGCCCACTTACCTCTCCCCCGAGGTCATTCGACATTCACCAGTGAATGTTTATGCGGCGCGGCCGGTCGGCTTTTTGCTCTCAGCCGTCGCCTTTACGACTGGCACTGCTTCTTCTTTTGCCACCTCGCGCACAGCGGCCTCTAGGCGCCGGATACGCATAGCCTCCTCTGGATGCATCAGAAGCTCGTGCGGCCGGATATTCAGCAGCTCGGAAATGGCCTGGATGTGATCACGCCGGAACGGCTGGAGGCCGTGCCACAAGCGGTTCGCCGTGTTCTTCGGATAGTCCAGCTTCGTGACAAGGTCATGCTGCTTCAGGCCCGCCGTGGCGAACCACTCGTGCAAATACCAGTCGGGGCCATCGGGCTGTTCCATGTTCACATGATGCGAACTTCTCCACAGGAAGTCGCCCGCCACCATGTGAACATGTGAGATTGACGAGAGGTTCAAACTATGTGAACCTCTCTGCATGACATTCGCTCAGCATCGCGCAGCCCTCGGCCTCTCGCTTGAGCAGTGCGCCGTGGCCCTCGGCCTCAGCCCTTCAAGCAAGGGCTGGCTCTCCGAAATCGAGAACGGGAAGCGCGACGCCTCTCTTCGACTGGCGCTCAGGATCGAGCGCTGGAGCAAGGGCGAGGTGAAGGCGGCCTCGGTCTGCGCCGAACTTCGCGCGGCAAACGACGGAGCCGCCGACGAAGACCCCGGGGCCGAAGACCCCGAAGCCCGACAGCGAGCGGCCTGACCATGGCGGGGGGCAACATCAAGGGGACGAGGCCGACGCGGTCGGTGGTCGACATCCTGATCAGCACGATCCGGTCGCAGGCCGAGGCGACGCTGGCGCTGGAAAGCCTGCTGGCTGACCGAGCGGACGAGTTCACCATCGCGCGGGCGAGGCGGATCGTTCTCGACACCGCCCTGACAGCTCAGTCGACAGCCGACGGCGCCGAGCGCCTGCAACGCGCCGCGCTGGCTGGACTGCCGCCCTCCATGACCGTCGCCAACACCGACCACCCTTCACCTCCCGATGAGCCGCCACCTCGGGCGGCCTGACCCTTTGACCGTATGGCCGGGCTTCCCGGTCGTCACCTTGCCCCAGACCGGAACTTCGCAATGCGCGAGCTGAACCCCACCCACATCAAGGCCCTGTTCGACCAACTGGTCGCGGCGGTCGGCACCCAGGACGCAGCGGCGGTGTTCCTGGGCATCAGCCGCCAGCGCGTAGGCCAACTGATCAGCACGACCAACAACGACCTGCCCACGGTGATGCAGATCGCCAAGCTGGAGCAGGTCTGCGGTCAGTCGCTCGTCTTTGGCACGCTAGCGCGTGAAGTCGAGGGCGACCCCGCGGCGGACACCCTTGCTGCGGCCGTCCTGTCCACTGCCGCGAGTTCAGCCGCCCTGACAGCCATCCACGCCGCGAAGGCCGATGGGATCATCGATCCGCTTGAGGATGAGGCGATCAAGGACCGGGCGCGGGAGAACCTTGAGGCCGCGCAGCGCCAGTACGACGCCGCCATGAACATCCGGCCGACGCTTCGGGTGGTGGCCTGATGCGAACGATCCTCGCAGGCATTGCCTTGTTGACCATCGCCCCGGCCGTGGCCGGTCGGATGGCTCGGATCTTCCTCGACTCGATGGAGGGGCCGCCGCCGCCCAGCGTCTTCGTTGCGCTGGTCCTGCTGGCGCTCGCGGCCTTCTGGCCCCGGCGAAAGGACGCCGCCTGATGGGCTCGTTCCTCGCACGTCTTCACGCCGCCGTTCTGGCCCTGACCGGCAAAGACAGCCTCCTGCGCGGCCAGCCCGACCCGTTCGCCACGGTTCAGGGTGTCTTCGACGCCCTCGAGCAGCGCGCGACTGAGCGCCGCGACATGACCGCTGTCGGAAAGCTGAAGGCTGCCCGCAACATCGTGACCAACGAGTGCCTGCGAGGTGCCCGATGACAGTCGCCACCAATCGCGCCAACACCACCAACACCGGCGCCTTCGCCACGTCCCGGCGAGGCGGCCTGACGCCGCAAGAGGTCCAGATGGCCCGCCAAATGCGGTCCAAGGGTCGGGGTTGGCAGACCATCGCCAACGTCATGGGGCGTTGTCGTGAAGACCTGCAGGGCCTGGAAGCCTCCAACGACGAAGGCTTGCCGGTCGGCGGTCCGCGTCCACGCCCTTTCGCCTGGACGGAAGAGAAACTGGCCGAGTCGGAGCGCCTGTACCTGGAGGGGTTCGGCGCCAACACCATCGCGACAGCGGTCGATTGCGACCTGAGGACGGCGGAGGCTCGGTACAGCCTGCTTCGCCGGAAGGTGAAGCGATGATGCACATCAACCGTATCTCGGCCCGCTCGGTGATCGAGCACGTCGGGGCCAGGCATGGTCTGGACTTCGCGGTCATGGCGGGGGTCAACCGCGCCTACCGGATAGCCCGCCCCCGTCAGGTGGCGATGTATTGCGCGCACACGCTGTGCCCGCATGTCAGCTCGGCGATGATCGGCAGGCTGCTGGGCGGGCGTGACCACACGACCATTCTGCACGGCATCCGAAAGATCGAGAGCCTGCTGCCGGTCGATGACGCGATCCGCGCAGAGGTGGCCGAGGTCGTGGCTCATTTCCGGCTGAGCAGCACCGAGCCGCGCGACCTGATGCTGTCGGCGCAAATCGACGCCGCGTCGAAGCATCTGGAAGCCCTGATCAACGAAGCCCGCGTGCGGGTGGATAGGGCGAGGCTGGCGGCATGAGCGTTCAGGCCATCACATGGGCTCTGGAGCAGACGTGCGCGACGGCGACCGAGAAGGCCGTGCTGCTGGTCGTGGCCAACTACGTGGGGCCTGACGGCACGACGTTCGTGGGTCAGGAGACCATTTCGGAACAGGCGTGCTGCTCGATCAAGACGGTCGAGCGGTCGCTCGCGGCCTTCGAAAAGGCGGGCTGGATTGAGCGTGAACGTCGCCACCGGAAGGACGGTTCGCGGACGTCGGATCTGATCATCTCGAAGGGTCCGAAACACCCTGAACGGAGGGAGAACGACCAAACCGACAATAAGTCGGGTAGGCGCGCGCCTAACAGACACCCTGTCCAAACCAAACAGACATCCTGTCCAAACCTACCCGACACAGTGTCGGGGCCCACTTCGTTTGAACCGTTAGAGGAACCGTTAGGGGAAGATGCTGTTGCTGCGCGCGAGCCGGCGAACGATCCGGTCCCGGTGGCTCAGGTCGTCGAGACGGTGGTCAGCGACTGGCCCGAGGGCGACGCCCGCCATCACGCTGAGCTGCTGAGCCGGGCCGCCAAGACGATCCGCCTCGACCCATCCCGCCAGCCCGGCCTGACCACGACGCTGGGCCGCCTGGCCGCCTGGCGCCGAGACGGGGCGAGCTGGGAACACGACGTCCTGCCCGTAGTCACCACCATCGCCGCCAAGCCCGGCCAGCCGATCTCGTCGTGGAAGTTCTTCGACGCCCCCATCGCCCAGTCCATCGCCGACAACCGCCAAGCCCTGAACATTCCTGAGGCCCGCCATGCAGCCCCTTCCGATGTCCGCCGCACCGATCGCCACGTCGCCGTCCTCGACAACTACGACCGCCACTGGTCCGGCGCTGAGCAGGGCGCTGAGTTGCTGGCTGCTCGACGAAACCTCTGACGCCAAGGCCATCGAGGTCATCGCCAAGAGCGACCTGCTGCGGAGCGAGGCGACGATGGCCATGCCAGCGCTGCGCGCGGCAGCCTTGCGCCCGGCGAGCCCGGACGAGATCCGCGCCATCATCGGTTCGCGGTTCCCGACCTATCCGCAGCCCAAGCGCACCGAGGGCGAGGCAGCGGCGTTCTGGGCGGACTACTTCGACGCGCTGGAGGGCCTGACCCCGGCGATGATCGAGGCGGGCATGGCTGCGCACGTGAAGGACCCCAAGGCCGAGTTCCTGCCGAAGCCCGGCCGCCTGGCCGAACTGGCGAAGACCACGCCGACGACCGGCCGCTTCACCCGGGCCTATAACCGCGCCCGCTCTGCGGTGGTCGCCAACCAGAAGGCGGCAGAGCCCAAGCCGGCGGTCGAGGAGCGCCCTTCGCCTGAGGAGGTGAAGGCCATGGTCGCCGAGACGCTGGCCGCCCTGGCCGAGACACCGACAGCGAAGGCGCTGGCGGCGCGGAAGCAGGCGATGAAGCCGACGCCGTCCGCGCCGCTGCCCGCCGGCAGCCACATGAGCGCGGAGATGCGCGCCAAGCTGGAGACCCGCAAGGCGATCCAGCCCCGATACGACCTCGACCAGTATGGAGAAGCCGCATGAGCCGGAAGAAGAAGCCTTATGATCCGGCCGCAGCCGCACGGCATCGCCAGGAGCGCGCCGAGAGCCAAGCTGAGATAGCGCGTCTGCGGGCCCAGCCCAGCACGGCAGTCAACGTGGATAAGCGGACGGGCCGCCTGACGGGCGCCTGGCGGCTGAACTGCTTCAACACTTTGCTCACGGCCGGGGCCCGCGAACGGGAGGCGATCGACTGGCTCGAAGAGACGGTGCGGACCGCAAACGGCGAGAACGTCGAGGAGCGCCGGCCTGATCATGTCCGCTCCAGCGGCGCAGGCGCACCGGGGCAGAACATCACCGACGCTATGGTCGCCGCCAGCCGAGACCTTGAGATCGTGGGCCAGTCGATGCGCCCCGACCAGTGGCGTATGATCCTGGCATTGCTGCAGCCGGACGCTGATCTGATGACGCGTTGGCGGGCGGTGGTGGAACGCTACACCGCTGAGAGCGATCCGCGCGCACAAGCTTCCCGCGTCCGAGAAACCTGCGCGCATCTGGCTTGGGTGTGGGATCGGATGCCCACCCTTCGCCGCGAGTTTCAGGAGCGGCGCGCACAAGCCGCATAGGGGGCTTTTCAACGCCACCATATGTGGTACAAAAGGCCAAGGTCGCTTCGCGCGTCCACAAGATAGGCCCATCGGGAAACCGGCGGGCCTTTTCTTTTACCCGCATAGTTCAGATAGTCACCTTATCTGAAGCGGGGTTCGCAGCATGATCAGGCTTTCTCGCCCCGGCGATATGTTTTGCATCGGCGCGCTTGCGGCTGCCGGCGCGCTACATTTCGACGTGCCTGGGTGGATCATTTTTGTGGTCGCCCTGGCTGCAGGTTGGGCATTGAACGAGGAAGAGCGACGCCTATCGGAGCGGCGATCCCGTCAATAGGTTCGGTCTCTTCGCCGATCGCTTTCATGCCAACCAAACCGACTCGGACGCGAGCTGGTCGGATGAGATTGGATGACAGCATGGCCCGCCGACCTGACCACATCTCGGCCATTGGTACTCAGCGCCTGCGAGGACGCCGAGGTGTCGAGCAGCGCAAGCGCCGCCTTGCTGCCGAGCCCTTGTGCAGGGACTGCCTTGTCAAAGGCGTCGTCACCGCCTCGACCGTGCCTGACCACATCAAGCCGCTGAGCCAAGGCGGACCAGACACGGACGACAACATCCGCTGCCTCTGCGCGGATTGTCACACCATCAGGACCAGGGAGCAGTTTGGTCAGCGGCAAGCCAGTCCAGTCAGCATTTCGGGTCGACCACTCGACCCGGCGCACCCCTGGAACCGCGCCCGCCCCGCCTGACCGCACTGGGAGGGGGGAGTCAAAAGCTCCAGACCTTTCGGACGGACACCGGCGGCCTAGCTGCATTCGCACCGAGAGTAGTTTCGAACCTAAAAGTTGGGGGCTCCCCCCGTAGGGGGGAGATGCAGCATGAACATAGTGCCGGGGACGGGCGACATCGTGCCGGAGCCGCACTGGCGCATGCTCCTGACCGACGATCTGGAGATCGAGGCCGCCGGTGATCACTGGCGGCGCATCGCCACGGAGATGAAGGAGCGGGACATCCTGTCGCCGTCGAACGGCCACGCCGTCCAGCGCCTCGTCCTGTCCTACGTCATCTACGACCGCTGCTCTCGCGAGGTCGCCGAGAACGGCGCGGTGCTGAAACCGAAGCGCGGCAACCCGAAGGCCATCGCCCGACTGAGCCCGCACTTTCAGGCCATGCGTGAAGCGGCGTCGGACGCCGCCGCGCTGGAGGCCGAACTGGGCTTGTCGCCGCGACGCCGCTCCGGCGCCGCGAAGATCGTGAAGAAAGCGAGGGCTGAGCGTGCCTCGGACTCGTATCTCCGGCCCGTCGCCAAGTGACCCCACGTCCCGCTGGGCAACCGACGTCGTCGCCGGGCGGATTATAGCGGGAGAGCTGGTCGGCCTGGCTGCCGAGCGCCACCTTCGCGACCTGAAGGACGGCGCCGCGCGTGGACTCTATTTCGATGAGGCGGCAGCGGCCCGGGTGCTGGGCTTCTTCCCGGCTCTACTGACGATCACCGCGGGGACGCACGAGGGGAAGCCGTTCACCCTGCTTCCCTGGCACGCTTTCACCGTCGGTTCGCTGTTTGGCTGGAAGAAGGAAAGCGGCCGCCTCCGGTTCCGCCAAGGCTGGCTGGAGACCGGCAAGGGACAGGCCAAGTCGCCGCTCATGGCGGGCATCGGCCTTTACATGATGGGCTGGCACGGCGTGAAACGGTCTGAGGTCTATGCCATCGGGCAGGACCGAGCGACCGCCAACGTGTTGTTCAAGGACGGCGTGGCCATGTGCCGGGCCAACCTGCCCGACACCCCGGAAGATGAGACCGACAGCCTCCTTTCCCGGGGCGAGATCGTCATCCGCGGCGAGGGCGACAACGCCTGGAAGATCGAGCATCCCGAGTCGGGATCGAAGTTTCAGGCTTTGGCGAACGGCGACGCCATCTCGGGTCCGCGCCCGACGTTGGTGACGGCGGACGAAATCCACGAGTTCAAGACCGGCGCCCCCATCGAGACGTGGCGGCGCGCCATCGCGAAGATGCCGGGCGATGCCATGATGCTGTTGGGGACCAACACCCCGGCAACGACGCAACTGGTCGGCACCGCCTACAGCGACTTCTTCCAGAAGGTGCTCAAGGGCGACGTCAGGGACGACGAAGCCTTCGCCTTCATCGCCCGCGTCGATCAGGCCGACCGCGAGACGATCTTCGACAACCCCACGGCATGGGTGAAGGCCCTCCCCGCACTCGGCATCACCTTCCCCATGGAGAACATCCAGGGCGAGGTGAACACCGCGCGGGTGCTGCTCTCGACCGCCATGTCGGTGAAGCGCCTCTACTTCGGCATCCCGACCGGAGCGGTTGATTTCTGGATCGACGAAAGCGCCTGGGCCGCTGTTCAGGGTGCGGTCGATCCGGCCGAGTTCCGGGGCTGCCCCTGTTGGGCCTCACTCGACCTGTCGCAGAAGAACGACCTCACGGCCCTGACGGTGGTCTGGCTGAAGGACGGCCGGCTCTACGCGAAGACTTGGTACTGGACGACGCGCGTAGGCCTCGAAGACCGCGCCAAGAAGGACGGCGCTCCCTACGAGGTATGGGTCGCGGCCGGGCACCTGACCGCTGTTCCCGGCCCCGTAATCGACAAGTCTTTCGTGGCCGCCCAGCTCGCCGAAATCGCGGCCGAGCACGATCTGCAGTTCATGGCCTTCGACCCGGCCGGCATCGCCGACTTCATCGCCGCCTGTGACGAGATCGGTTTCCCGGTCTGGCGGTGGTTGGGGGCGGACAAACCCGAGGGAACCGGGCTGAAGCTGGTCGCTCACGCACAGGGAACGCGGGTCGTCTTCGAGGACCGGCAGCTCTGCATGCCGCGTTCGGTCGAGCGTCTGGAAGACGCGATCCTGAACAAGACCATCACGGTCGATGCGTCGCCTGTGACCTACATGTGCGCGGGCAACGCCCTGTTGATCGCCGACGGACAGAAGAACCGAGCCTTCGACAAGAAGGCGTCCCGCGGCCGGATCGACGGCCTGGTCACCTTGGCTATGGGCGCCGGCGCGGCCCTCTACGCCGCTCCGACCGAACCCGAGCCGGTTTCGCCCTGGGACGACCCGAACTTCTCGCTGATGGGGATGGTTGCATGAACCTGTTCGACCGCCTCCGAGGGAAGGACCGCACTGCGGCTGGTGTTGAAACGCGCTCGGCGAACATCGAGAACCCGACGGTTCCGGTCAGCAGCGCCAACTTCCTCGAGTTCTTCGGCGTCGACACCGGACCGCTTCCGACCGTGACGCTCGATGAGGCGCTTCGGGTGCCGGCCTTCGGCTCCGCGGTGGCGTTCCTGTCGCGTTCGCTCGCCAACCTACCCCTGCACGCCTATCGGAAAAAGGCCAAGGGCTCGGCCGAACGCCTGCCCGGCAAGCTGCAGGCGGTCTTGAACGAGGCGCCGAACGCCGAGTGGACCAGCTTCGGTCTGCGCCAGTATTTCTGGCAGCAGGTCTTCACGCGCGGCCGCGGGTTGATGTGGATCGAGCGGCAGGGCTCGACTGTCGTCGCACTCTGGCCCATGGACGCCGCCAAGACGACGGTCTCCCGCAAGGCGGGCCGGAAGGTTTACACTTACGAGGGCAAGACCTACCCGGCCGCCGATGTGATCGACGTGCCGTTCATGCTGCGAGACGACCAGCTTCGCGTTCGCAGCCCGCTCTACTTCGCGAATGACGCCATCGTCCTGGCCAGGCGCATGGCTCGCTACTCAGGCGGCTTCTTCAAGGGCGGCGGCGTTCCGCCCCTCGCTCTGACGGGGCCGCTTCCAGCCGGCGCCGACGCCATGGCACGCGCTCTGCGCGATCAGCAGGCTGTCATCAAGGCGGCGCAGGAAACGGGCTCCCAGATATTCCCGGTGGCGCCGGGCTATGAACTGAAGCCGGTCGGCTTCGACCCCGCCAAGGGTCAGATGACCGAGGCGATGAAGTTCGTCATCGAGGAGATCGCGCGGTCGCTGAACATGCCGCCCGTCTTCGTCGGCGACCTGACCCACGGCACCTTCTCCAACACCGAGCAGCAGGACCTGCATCTGGTGAAGCATCTGCTGGCCCAGTGGGCAAAGGCGCTGGAGGAAGAGGTCAACCTCAAGGTGTTCGGCCTGTCGAATGGCGGGCGCTACGTCGAGCACAACCTCGACGCCGTTCAGCGCGGCGTCCTGAAGGACCGGATCGAGGCCTACGCTCGTGCGATCCAGACCAGCCAGATGCAGCCGGACGAGGCCCGGGCTCTGGAGAACCGCCCGCCTGACCCGTCCGGCGCAGGCGGCAAGCTCTACATTCAGGGGGCGACGGTGCCGCTCGGCACCCAGCCCGTCGGCACCACGAACAATGGAGGGGCGGATGACCCTGGAAACCCGGACCCTGAGCCAAAGGGTTGAGGCGCGGGCGACGGCTGACGGCCAGCTCGTCGGCGGCGTCGGGATCGCTTACGGCGAGACGACTGACATCGGCGACAGCTTCCGTGAGGTCTTTGCTCCTGGCGCATTCCGCAATGCTCTGAGCGCCGACATCCTCGCGCTGTTTGGTCATGACCGGAACCGCGTCCTCGGCCGCACCACGGCCGGAACGCTGCGCCTGCGCGAGGATCAGCAAGGCGTCCATTACGAGATCGACCTGCCCGACACGACCGATGGCCGGGATCTGGCTGTTTCGGTCGGTCGGGGTGACATCACCGGCACGTCGTTCGGTTTCCGCGCCATCAAGGAAACCTGGGACGATACGGTCGAGCCGCCGCTGCGGACGATCCACGAAGCCCTTCTGCGTGAAATCTCGCCCACGGCCGATCCGGCCTACGGCGACACCACCATCGCCCTGCGCTCGCTCGATGCGGCGCGGAAGGAGCGTCGCTCCTCCAACTTCAGCCACGCGGCGCGTCGGCTACGCATGAAGATTTCCCTCGACCTCAAGGGCCGAGAGTAAGGCGGCGCGCCTCCCGCGACCGACCGAACCCATCAACGCGACAACATAGGAGATCGCCATGTCGCGCATTACCGAACTGCGGGAGAAGCAGGACACCGTCCTGTCGGAAGCCCGCGAGCGTCTCGACCAGATCAACGCCAACACCGACGAGAGCCGAGCCGCCGAACTGGAAGCCTCGCACGATACCGCCATGGCGGAGTACGATCGCCTGGGCGGCCTGATCGCGCGTGAGGAGCGCACGGCCGAAGCTGAGGCCCGCGCCGAAGAGCGCCGCAAGCAACGCCGGCCCATCCCGAAGGACGATGAGAACCGCGGCGGCGATGACACCGACAGCGTCGAGTATCGCAGCGTCTTCGCCAAGGTCGTTTGCGGCGTGCCGCTGGACGAGCTGAGCACCGAGGAGCGCACCGTTCTGCGCGGCGGCGTTCGCAAGTTCGAGCAACGTACCCAGGTCGCCGGCACGGCGGCGGCCGGTGGTTACACGGTTCCGACCGAGCTGATGAACCACATCGAGATCGCCATGAAGGCGCATGGTCCGATGTATGACGGCGACGTCGTGCAGGAGATGATGACCTCCAGTGGCAACCGTCAGACCATTCCCTCGGTCGACGACACCGGCAAGAGCGGAGACGCGCACAACGAAGGCGCGGACATCGCCGACGACGGCTCGCAGGACGTCGAGTTCGGCCAGAAGACGCTGGACGCCTATTCCTTCGACACCGAGTTCATCAAGTGGACGTGGGAACTGGATCAGGACTCGATCTTCAGCATGGAAGCCCTGCTGGGCAGCCTGATCGGTGAACGCCTGGGCCGGATCGCCAACCGTCAACTGACCGTCGGCACGGGCGCTTCGGCCCCGAACGGCATCGTCACCGCCTCCTCGCTCGGCATCACCGCCGTGGCCCAGGCGGCGCTGACCGCCGACGAACTGATCGACCTCGAACACTCGGTTGACCCGGCCTATCGTCAGGCGCCGGGCGTCGGCTTCATGTTCAACGACACCACCCTGAAGGCGATCCGCAAGCTGAAGGACGGCGACGGCAACTATCTCTGGAACAAGGGCGACTTCCAGGCGGGCGTGCCGGCGACGATCAACGGCCGTCGCTTCCGTATCAATCAGGACATGGACAGCCTGGCTGCCGCCAAGAAGGCGGTGATCTTCGGCGACCTGAAGAAGTACTGGGTCCGCAAGGTCGGCTCGCCGGTCATCGGCGTGCTGCGCGAGCGGTTCTGGCCGCAGGTCGGCATCGCCGGCCTCATCCGCTTCGACGGCGAGCTGGTCCAGCCCGCCGCCGTGAAGCACCTGATCACCGCAGCCTAAGAGGACGGGGCGGCTGTAGTGGCCGTCCCGCACCGCCATGAAAATCAAGATGCTGACGTCCCTCGCGGGCGACGACTTTGCGCTGTCGCCGGGCGATGAGACCGACCGTTTCGCCGACGACGAAGCCGGACGCCTTATCGAGGCCGGGTTCGCTGCACCGGCGATCGAAGATAAAATCGAGCGCGCGGTGAAGAAGCCCGCAGCCGAGAAACGCGACTGATGTGGCGCCCGCCTGTCGTCACGGCGGCGCCGACCGATCAGGCGATCACGTTGGCCGCCGCGAAGAAGCATTTGCGCGTCGATCACGATGACGACGACGCCCTCATCGAGGGGATGGTCGCGGCAGCCGTCGGTCACGTCGAGAGCGTGACCGGTCAGCGCCTCGTCCGGCAGACCCTGACGATCCGGTGCGGCGGCTGGAACGACCTGGCCGCCCTATCGGTAGCTCCGGTCGTCGAAATCCTCGCCATCCGATACCGCGACGGTTCCGGCGTCGATCAGACCCTATCCGCCGCCGAATATGAGGCCCGACTGGAGGGGTTACTGCCCGAGATCGTTCGTGCGGGCGGCGCATCGTGGCCGTCCGTTCAGGCGGGAAGCCTGATCACCGTGGAGATGATGGCTGGATATGACGACGGCGCCGCGCCGCCTGAACTAATGGCAGCCGCGAAACTGATCCTCGGCGATCTCTACACCTACCGCGAGACTGTCGGCGGCGATGCAAGCGCGATCCCGACCAGCGCAACGGTCGAGGCGCTGCTGACCAATCATCGCCGGTTCTTGCTCTGAGGAGATCGCCATGCACGTTCGCATTCTTCGCGACCGCAACTGGACGCCGCCCGAGGATCGCCGGATGACGGTCGCCTACAAGGCCGGTTGGAAGGGTCCGGTGAAGCGCGCCTGGGGACAGCAGTTGGTCAAAGACGGCGACGCCGTCGAGATCAGCGCTCCCGCGCGCGGCGCTGTCGCAAAGGCTAAACCCTGATGCCTACCGGCGCCGGAGACCTAAAGGACAAAGTGCGGTTCGACAGCCGCGAAGAGGACGCCAACGGCGACCCGTTGGGCGTGTTCAAACCCGGCTTCACTGTCTGGGCGAAGGTCGACTATCTGCGAGGTTCGGAAGCCGCCATCCAGCAGCGGCTGGAAAAGCGCCAGCCGGTCAGCATGACGGTCCGCGACAGCTCTCAGACCCGCACGATCACACCCGCCATGCGGGTGGTGAACGTCCGCACCGGCGAAATCTTCAACGTGACGGCGGCCAGCCCTGGCCGGGATGCCGGGTTCCGCAACATCCTTGCCGTTTCGGGCGGAGCGCCAGGCTGATGGCCTTCTCCAATCGCGACCGTCTGCGCCGAAAGATCAGGGCGATCCCGGTTCAGGTCCGTAAGGCCGCTCGCGACCAACTGAAGGCCAATGCGCAGGAGCTGGTCGAGACCATGAAGGGCTTTGCGCCCGTTCAAGAAGGTCCGCTCGTTTCCTCGATCAAGGAGCAGGACGTCTCTGACAGCACCCGGATCAGCCGCCGCGTCTCGGCCGGCGACCGCTCGGCGCCGTACGTCTCCTGGGTCGAGTTCGGTCATGGCCAGGCAGCGCCGCGGCCGTTCTTCTGGCCTGCCTATCGCCTCAAGAGGCGTCGTTTCAAGGCCCGCATGACCCGCACCGCCAAGAAGGCCGTCCAGGAGGCGATCAAGTGAACATCGCCACTGCCCTGCGCACCGCAGCCGAAACAGCCCTGCGCGCCGACCCCGCGACGGTGGCGGTCTTCAGCCCCTCGAACGTTCGCCTCTACCCGCTTGCGGCCCCGATGCCGCCCGTCTTTCCCTACGGGCTTATGCTGACCGACGTTGCCGGAGATGACACCGAGTGCGGCGAAGGCTCCGAGGTCACGCTGACGCTGGAGTTGTTCGCCCGCGAGGCCACGCACGCCGAGAGCGCCGCCAAGGTCGAGGCCATGGCGGGCGCCGCGCGCAAGGCCCTGACCAAGACCCTCACGCTGGCCGGCCATGTCGTCGATGACTGGGAGTTCCAGTTCGACCGCGCCGTCAGCGACCCGGATGTCCTGACCGCGCACCGCTCGGTCTCGATCACCTATCTGACCTCGGCTTCGGCCTAGCAGACCCCGCCGCCTCGCGCGGCTTCTCATCAAAGGAGGCCGCGATGGCCGCTGTTAAGTACACGCGCGGCGTCAAGCTCGTGCTCAAGGTTGGCGACGGAGCGACGCCGGGCCCGGAGGTCTTCACCGCCCTCTGCACGATCAACGCCGAGCGCGGGATCACCTTCAACGCCCAGACCAACGACGCCACCATTCCCGACTGCGCCGATCTGGAGGCCATCGCCTTCACCGCGCGTGAGAAACAGTCCCTGTCGGTCGACTTCACTGGCGGCGGCATGTCCGACAAGTCGGACGTGAAGAAGCTGTGGGACTGGTGGAAGAACGAAGAGTCGAAGAACTGCCAGATCATCCTGGACGACGACACGGTGGGCAACGTCATCACCTTCGCCGGCGCTTTCCACCTGACCCAGTTCGATCTGAACGGGAACCGGGGCGAGAAGGTCAACTCGACCATGACCCTGGCGTCTGACGGCATCGTTACGGCGACCTTCGGCGCGAACGTCGGCGGCGCTTAATGAGCCGATCGGCAGAAGTCACCCTAGCGTTCGGGGGCGAAGACCGGCTGTTCCGGCTTCCCCTCGGGCGCCTCCGGGCGCTGCAGGAGAAGACGGACGCCGGGCCGATGGAGTTGCTGCAGCGCTATGCCGCCAGCAACTGGCGGATCGACGATGTTCGCGAGGCCATCCTGCAGGGCCTCATCGGTGGCGGCACGGATCAGCATTCCGCGACCAAGCTGGTGCAGTCCTATTTCGACGACACTCCGGTCTTCCCTCACGTCGCCCTGGCGCAGTCCATCGTCGCCGCCTCAATCATCGGCGTGGAGGACGAGAGCCTGGGGGAGCCTCAGGCGGGAGTGCGGTCGAAGAAGCGCTCCCGCGCAGCAAAATCCGCTTCGCCAGCATCTACGGCACAGGCGCGGTCGTCGGGTACAGCCCGCGCGAAGTAGACGAGCTGTCCCTGTGGGAGTTCGCGGCTGCCGTCACCGGATGGGCCAGCGCTCAGCCAGGCGCCGATCAGAAGCCGTCCAGCCTCTCGGAAGAGGAGCACGACGCCCTGATGGTGAAATACGCCTAGGGGCGTTTCTGCAGGGCGTCGAGGATCATCGCGAGCCAACCGCCAACGAAGGTTCCGCCTCCAGTTAGAGCGAACAACAGGCGCTGGTTCAGCAGGTCATTGTTGGCGATCACATCGCCTGACAGCGGCTCGATCACCGCGACGGGCATGAAGAACGCCCACAGCGTCAGCGCGACGCCGATCCCCACCAACACACGTCCGATTGTTCGCATCCCGCACTCTCCCTGAGGCGGGACGCTATTCGCTGCGCAACCGTGAGGCAACATGGCCCGAGACATCGAAAGCCTCGTCCTCACGATGAGCGCCGACATTCGCCGCATGGAGAAGTCGCTCGCGCAGGGCCAGCGGACCTTCGACAAAACGGCCGACGCCATCGAACGCCGTCAGCGCCAGCTCGACAAGAACCTGGCGAACCTCGGGCGCGAGGCGGGCAACTTCGCGCGGCCGGTTCAACTGGCTGCGACCGTCGCTCTCGGCGCCATCACGGCCATGTCCTATCAGGCCGCGCGCCGGGCCGAGGCTGTCAGCGGCGCCTTCGAGCAGACCTTCCGCGATATGCCGAAGGAGGCCGCCCTCGCCGCCTCCGGCATCGCGTCGGAGTTCGGCCGGCTTGAGACGGACATCAAGGACAACTTCACTCAGCTGCGATCCGTCCTGACAGCGCTCGGCGTGGATGCCCAGCAGTCGCTGTCGATCGTCGACCAGTTGCAGCGCAGGTCGCTGGACATCGCCGCCTTCCGCGACGTGTCGGACGCCGATGCTTTCCGGGCGGTGATCTCTGGCATCACCGGCGAGACCGAGCCGCTGAAGCGCTTCGGTATCGTGGTCAACGAGACGGCGGTAAAGGCCGAGCTGCTGAAGTTGGGGTTCAAGGGCAACGCAACCAATGCGTCGGAGGCCGCCAAATCCATCGCGCGCGCCAACATCATCATGCGCCAGTCGGCCGAGGCGCAGGGGCAGGTGGCGCGTGAGGCTGATGGTCTCGCTGAGAAGGAAAAGCGAGCAACGGTCGCTTTTCAAGAGCAGGCCGAAATGTTCGGCGACCAGTTTCTTCCGATCGCTGGAGAGGTGCTGACGTGGGCCACTGACGCCCTGAAAGCGTTCAACGATCTCCCGTCCGGCGTGCAGATCGCCGGGCTCTCGCTGCTGGGTCTTGTCGCCGCCGCTGGTCCCATCGCCATGGTGATCACCGGCCTCAGCAATCTAGTCAAAGCCGCCGTTGCCGCACGGGTCGCCATTGCCGGGATCGGGGCCACGTCAGCCGGCGCAGGCGTGGCTGCCGGAGCTGGTGCTGTAGCCGGTGCTGCGGCGCGGGCGCTGCCTGTTGTCGCGGCCGGTTCCGCCGTGATCTCGCTCGGCGGTGACACCAACCAGAAGGCCCTGCAAGGCCAAGAGCGTGTCAACGCTCAGCTTCGCGAAGAGGCTCGTGTTCGCCAGTCTATCGCCCGCCTGACGCGCGAGGGGAATGTGGCCGAGGCGCAGCGCCAGCAAGCCTACCTGCAGCGCGTCGAGACCAGCCGGAAGGCTGGTCAGTCGGCCCTTGCCTCTGCCGCTCCTGCCGCTGCCGCGACCGAGGCCCAGAAGGCCGCCGCTGAGATCCAGTCCGCACTTGGCGGGTTTACCCTTTCATCGGATCAGCAGGCACCAGTCGGTGGCGCTGGCGCTGGCGCTTCAGGTGCAGGTCGCGCCAAGGCGGAAGCCGCTGCAGCAGCGCGCCGCGCCGAGGCCCAGGAAGCCCTCTCCCTCCAGCGCGCCATCGACATCGCCCGCGCCTCGGGCAACGAAACGTCGATCAAGGCGGCAGAAGAGCGCCAGACACTGGTCCAGATGACGGCGCAATATGAGGCTGCTGGCTATACCGACGCCCGCGCGCGGGCCGTCGAGCACCTGTCCTACATCAATGCCGCTGAGGTCGCCGCCGAGGACCGCGAGAAGGCCGAAGAGCAGATCGAGATCATTCTCGCCGGGCGACGACGCCAACTTGAACGCGAGGAGGAATATCAGCGACGCATCCAGGACCAGATGTTCGACAGGCTGGCTATGGAGGCAGAACTGGCCCGCCTGTCGGGTCATGAGGGCCGCCTCAAGAGCGCCGAGCGCGAACTCTGGATCGAGGAGCGGATCAACGAACTCCTGCGCCTGCGCCCCGAACTGAGCAAGGCGGACGCCCGCCAACAGGCCGGCGCTGACTGGCAGAACCTGGACAGCGCCGACAACGAAGGCCGGATGCGCGACGAGTTCCGTCGCTCTTTCTCCGAGGGCATCCGAGCCGCGATTGACGGCGACCTGGGCGGCTTCTTCGAGAACCTGGCGGACCGCTTCACCGACCGGATGCTGGAAAACCTGGCGGACGATCTGTTCGACGTCGTGGCCGAAGCCGCCAAGGGCTTCATGTCCAGCGGCGGCGGTGGTTCAGGATGGATCAGCGCTATCGCCTCCGCGTTCACCGGCTCCAAGCGCGCCGTCGGCGGCCCTGTCATGGCGGGTCGCCCCTATCTGGTCGGCGAACGCAAGGCTGAGGTCTTCGTGCCGAACGTCAACGGCAACGTGGTCTCCAGCGTCAACGCCGCCATGGGGCGAGTGCAGGCTACGTCTGCACGGCCGGCCGCGGCTCAACCCATCATGTTCGATCTGCGGGGGGCCATCGTGACGGAAGATATCCTGCAGAAGATCAATCAGGTCGGCGTCATGGCGGCGCAGGGGGCAGTGGCGACCAGCAGTCAGGTCATCCCTGCGCAGCAGGCGCGGACGCAAAGGTACACGCGCTGATGGGGGTCCTGCTTCAAGGCCTGCCGCGCTCGACGCAGTACAACATGCGGGCGATCTCGGCGGCCAATACCATGAGCCCTGCCTTCGCCGGCGCCGACCAAAGGCTGAGCCGGAAGGGCTCGCGGTTCGCCCTGGACGTGTCCATCCCGGCCCTGTCGGCTGCTGGGTGCGGCATGGGGCTGATCGCGGACCTGCTGCGCGGTGAGACCGAGCCGCTGGTGCTGGCGATCCCGGAGCACCTGCCCACTGTCGCCTATGGCGCGCCGGTCTCAAACGGCGTCGTCGCAGGTTCGGTTCTGCCCGCGCGTGGGCTGGAGCCCGGCGTCGTCATCCGCAAGGGCAAGTTCCTTTCGGTCATCCTCGGCGGGCAGCGCTTCGTTCACATTGTGACGGCCGAGGCGACAGCGAACGGGATCGGCCAGGCCAACCTGTCGATCTGGCCCATGCTGCGTCGTCCGACCATCGACGGCGCCGTGATTGAACTGGCCGAACCCAAGATCGAAGGCTTTGTCGAGCCGGGTCAGGACTGGTCGATCAACAGCCTGAAGGCGGTCGGGCTGTCGTTCAGCTTGAAGGAGCGCGAATAGATGGGCGCCTCCCTCGTCGCCGCATTCCAGCAACCCGCCCCGATCAAATGCACCCTGGTTCGCCTGGACATGGCGGGCGGCGCGGTCTGCCTGACCGATGGCGGCTTCGCGCAGTTCGACGCGGGCGAAGGCGATGGGCCGGAGATCTACTACGGCCGCCACCCGATCTACGGCGTCCTGTCTTCGGTCGGCGCCATCAAGGACGGCGCGGACGCGCAGACCACGCGCGTCGACATCGTCATCCTGCCGGCGTCGGACGTGGCCACGGCCGCGCTGGGTTCGCCGTCCACCCAGGGCGCGCGCGTCCAGTGGTGGGAGGGCGTCATCGACCCGGCGACAGGCGGCCTGATCGGCGCCCCCGAACTGAAGTTCGGGGGCGAGATCGACAAGCCTCGGCTTCAGGTCGGTGACAGCTGGTCCCTGACGCTGGAATGCGGCACCCAGGCCGAGCGCCAGCTGGAGCCGAACGCCGACTGGCGCCTGAACGACGCCTTCCACCGGCGCGTCTGGGGCGGCGAACTGGGCCTCGTCTTTGTCGACGGCGTCGCCCGCAAGGAAGAGTGGCGCTCGCGTCCGCCCGATCCCGGCCTGTTCAAGCGCCTGCTGAACACCTTCGTCCCCTTCTCAAAATAAGGGCGATCCATGCCTGACATGATCAAGCGGGCTGCGGCGACGCAGGCCTGCATGGACCGCTTTGCCGGTCGCTTCTACGCGCCTGGAACCCGGGACTGCGGCAAGCTGGCGGCCCACGCCCTGCACAAGCAGGGGCGCAGGGCCAAGCTGCTGACGGCCGCCCGTCACAAGACCGAGGCCGGGGCCGTTCGCTACATCCGCAAGGCCGGGTTCAAGGACCTGGTCGAGCTGATGGACGCGGTCGGTCTGGAGCGCATTCCGCCCGCCGCCGCCCTGCCCGGCGACATCGTCGCCATGGCCATGCCTGAGGGCGATCCCTTCGGCTGCTCGCTGACCGTCGCCCTCGATAACGGCCGCATCCTCGGCTTCAAGGACGGCGTCTGCCAGGTGCTGGTCCCCCACGACTTCGTGACGGCCTGGAGGGTCTGAATGCCTCAGCTTGCGCTTGCGGCCTCGACCCTGACGACGGCCGGCACTACGGCGGCCGTGACGACGGCGACGACGGCCGCCGCCTCGGCGGCCGCGACCGCGACGCTGACCTCGACCCTTATGTCGGTGGCCACGAACGTCCTGACCAATCTGGCGATCTCGGCGGCCCTGTCGGCGCTGCAGCCTCAGGTCGGCGTGGCCGGGCGGACGTTCGAATGGACGCTGGACCCTGACGGCCCGATCCCGTTCGCGGCGGGCCGCGTCGGCGTGGCCGGGTCGGTCGTCTATCGGAAAACCTACGGCCCTGACCTGATGTATTACGGCTTCGTCTCGGTGCTTTCGGGCGCCGGGCCGATCGACGGGTTCGAGACCTTCCGGGGCGACGACGAGTTCGTCACCTTTGACGGCGCGGGCAAGGCGATCACCTCGCAGTGGAAGGGCGAGATGTGGCTGAAGCAGTCCTTCGGGACGCAGCCGGACACCGCCCTGGTCTCGCCCGCCGGCCTCAAGAATAACGTCACCCTGCCGGGCTGGACGGGCGCGAACCGTCTGTCGGGCAAGGCGGCCTATATGCTGGTGCTGGGGGAGAACTCCAAGCGCACCGCCTATCCGACCGGCGAGCCCAAGCCCCTCTATGTCATCCGGGGCCTGAAGGGCTGGGACCCGCGCCAAGACAGCACCTACCCGGGCGGCGCCGGACCATGTCGACTGAACGACCCCTCGACCTGGGTCTATATCGCCAACCCGATCCTGTGGGCGCTGAAATGGTCGCTGGGCCTGTGGGAAGGCCCGATCGGTAAGGGCGCGCCTCAGGTCGATTATCAGGTCGGGGGCATCGGGGCGAAGCTGTCGGGCATCGACGTGCCGGCCTTCGTCGCCGCCGCCAACGTGGCCGACGCCAACGGCTGGACCGTCGCCGCCTATCCGACGACCGACGACGACAAGAGCCAGGTGCTGGACGCCTTCCTGCAGGCGGGAGGGGCCATCTATGCTCAGCGCGCGGGCAAGATCAGTTGCATCCAGCGCGCCGCGCCGCGCGCCAGCATCGTCACCATCTCGGCCGCCGACACGGCCGGGCCGCTGGAGATCGACACGGCCGCCAGCCGCATCGACCGCATCAACACCATCCGGCCGCGCTACTGGTCCGAAGCGCATCGCTGGCAGTTGACCGCCCTGGATGAGGTGACGGCCGAGTCCTATCAGGTTGAGGACGGCGGCAAGCGCACCCGGGGCATCGACTATCCCTATGTGACGGACGCCAAGCAGGCGGCCCAGCTGGCGGCCCTGCAGATCGCCAACACGCGCGAGGGCATCGCGGGCGTGATCCCGTTGAAGCCGCACCTGCAGCGCATCCGGCCTGGCGACGCCTTCACTATCACCGAGCCGGGCTTTGTCCTGAACGGCCTGAAGTGCCTGTGCCTGAACACCGACTATGACCCGGCGACGGGCGTGGTGCGCGTGTCCTTCGTCAGCGAGACGGATCAGAAGTATCCCTTCGCCCTGGGCCAGTCGCCGGTCCCGCCGGCGCCGCCGACCCTGACGCCGTCCGATCCGACCGTCGTCTCGCCGCCGGGTCCGAACGACTGGGTGATCACGCCGCGCCCGCCGGGCACGGGCGGGACGCGCTTGCCGGGCTTCAACCTGTCGGGCGTCGTCGGCAACAGCACCGCCACGGCCATCGAGGTCCAGTGGTGGGAGGTGCCGGACGGCGTCGATCCGATGGACGAGCCGCCGGAAGACGCCAAGTGGCAGTCGGCCGGGACGTGGCCGCCGACCGCGACGGATATCCCCATCAACGTGCCGGGCGGTCGCTATTACTGGATCGGCCTGATCCACGTCCGCAACCTGAACTACTCGGAGCGGACGGTTTACGGTCCCTATCTGGCTGGGGTTCTGGTCGCCGACATGGCCCCCGACGCCCCGGCGCTGGAGGACATCAGGGCCGAGGCCCGCGCCAAGGCCGCGCTTCTGATCAAGGAAGCCGCCGCTCGCTGGAACCGTGCCGAGACGGACAAGCGGTTCGTGATCCAGAATATCGAGTTCGTCAGCGAGAAGCTGGCGATCACGCGCGAGACGCTGGAGCTGGCGGACGCGGATCAGATCGCGCTGCTGGAGGTCGAGCGGGTCGCCCGGATCGACGGCGACGAGGCCGAGAGCATCGCTCGACAACTGCAGATCGCCGGGGTGGAGGACGCCCTGTCCGTCGTGGACGAGTTTTCGCGCGCCACAGCGACTGCGCTGGGCACCGAGACCGAGACGCGGACGTCACAGGTCAGCAGCCTGGGCGACGCCCTGGCCATTGTGGACGACAAGGCCACCACGGCGGTCACGACAGCGAGCGCGGCGGCGGAGCAAACCACGGCCCTGGTCGCGGAGGTCGGCGACGTCAAGTCCGCCGTCACCATCAACGCCGAGGCCATCGCCGACCTGGAGGCCCAGAACAACATCGCCCGGTTCGACCTGGAGGTCGCGGCGGGCGGCGGGAAGCCAGCTCGGGTTTCTCTCATCTCGCAGGCGTCGGGATCGGACATCGCCCTGCTGGCCGAACAGATCTGGTTCGGCGACAACACCTTCTGGGCCGATGGGTCGGACACCTTCCAGACCCTGACAGCGGGCGGGCGGCGTCTGGTGACGCACGGGCCGTTCGGCGTCGGCGGCGAGATGTTGATGTGGCTTGGGCCGTCCAGCATCGCCGTCTCGTCGATGTCGCGGGCCAATGCGGACTTCTTCATCGCTGTGAACGCGCCGCGCATCGGCGGGGCGGACTTCCCGGTCGGAGGCGGATCAAGCGGCTCGGCGACCGGGCGCAGGGAGTCGCTGTCCAACAGCTTCAACACCGGCAACACCTGGGCCACGGTCGAGGTGTTGACGCCGAGCGGGGTGCCTGCGGCGCCCTTCATCAGCGCCAACGTCGAATGGCTTTCGGCGCCGTCGGTTTCGGACACCGGCACCTGGGTCGGCGAGTTGCGCCTGATCGAGGTGGCGTCGGAGACGGTTGTCGGCGGACCGGAGCCGATTTCGATCACCCACTACAACGAGCCTCCGGGCCTCACCCTGACTGGTCCGGGCTCTGCAACCGGCGCGGTTCAATACGCCCTGCAGTGCCGCCGGACGAGCGGGTCCAACAACGTCTCCAGCATCGCCTTCGCCATCAACTTCGACGCTTACCAGAGGCTCTAGGAGGCCGACATGACGACGCCCGACCTCACAGAGATCGCGATCATCCTCCAGGACACCCTGGGGCGGATCGACAACACCATCATCATCACCGCGCCGCCCGCTGCTGACCTGGGCAGCATCGGGGCTATGGCGCTCGATCTGGAAAACAACCTGCTCTACGGCCCGAAGACGACGCTGGGGTGGGGCGTGGGGCGGCCGACCATCGGCGGCCAAGGTCCCGCCGGCGTCATCAGCGATGCGTCAATTGCGATGCTGGCGCCGGGGGCTGATCCCACCATCACGCTCGGCGGAACGCCGGAAGACCGCACCATCGCCTTCGGCGTTCCGGCCGCCGCTGACGGCGTCACGCCGAACGTCAGTTTTGAGATCGTCATGGTGGCCCATGGCGAGCCCGCGACTGTGGTCCAGTCGGGCACGGTTGAGGCGCCGCATCTGATCTTCAACATCCCGTCGCCCCTGCCGGGCGTGGACGGGAAGAATGTCGAGATCCAGAAGTCGGCGACCCATATCCAGTGGCGCCGCGTCGGCGACGTGGCCTGGACCGATTTGGTCGCCCTGACCGACCTGATGGTGAAGGGCGACAAGGGCGACGCGTTCGAGTTCAACGCCAAGCCCGCCGATCTGGCCGCCCGCGCCGCCTATGACGCCGAGCCGGAAGGTTTCACCGTTCTGGTGATGGATACGGGCTACGTCTATGCCCGCATCGGCGCGACGCCGGGCGTGTGGTCGGACGGCTTCCCCTTCGGACAGACCCAGAACGCCATCCTTGAGGCTTTGTCGGCCCTGAACGCTACGGAAGGCGTGCTGGTCCAGACCGGCGCGGCGACCTTCGCCAAACGGGCCATCGGCGCCGCTTCCGACGATGACCTGCTGAACCGTGGCGCGGCCGACGGGCGCTATCGCCTGAAGGGCGAGGCGGTGGCGCTGGCGGACGTAACCGGCCTGGCGTTGGCGCTGGACGACAAGGCCAACGCGGCGGCGGTTCTCGCCCTGCTGGCGCAGAAGGAAGACAAGACCGCCAAGGGCGCGGCCAATGGCTATGCGGGGTTGGACGCCGACAGCAAGGTTCCGGCGGCGCAACTGACCTTCGCCACCAAGGAGGAGGTCTGGGCCGGGACGGTGGCCGACAAGATCGTTCCCCCCTCAGTCCTTAAGACCGCGCTCGAGTTTCAGGCCCTGGCGCTGGTGTCCAACGTCGCGACGATGAACTGCCATGCCGGGATCAACTTCACGGTTCCGCAGCTGACCGCGAACGCCACGCTGGCCAACCCGACGAACAAGGTCGATGGCCGGGACGGGAAGATCAACTTCAGCTACGACGCCTCGGCGAGGACCCTCAGCCTCGGCTCGGACTGGAAGAAGTTCGCCGCCTCCCCCGCGATCCCGACCGCTGCGAACAGCAAGTTCACCATCGTCTATTCGATCATCGGGACGGACGTCTTCTACAGCGTCCTGGTGAAGCCATGATCTGCGCCTCTCCCCTGCTTCATGCCGGAGCTACGCCCGGCGGGAAGACATACGAGGATTGGGCCGCTCACGCCGCGTCCAGAGTTCCGACGGTCCAAGGCCCCGCAAGCAACATTCCGTATAACGGAGTGGCCGGGTCTCGCCTGTTTCGTGCGACGTATTCGGCCGCTGCGGTTTCCCCTTCGGCCGTCGGGTCGCCGTGGAGTTACCGGTATGCCGGAAACTTTGAAGTCTTGCTTATCCATTCCATGATTTCGGCTGCTGCCGCTGAGGAGCAGAAGGCGAACAACGGAACGGTTATTTTCAACGTAAACGGCCTATACGAAGTCGACTATCTGGCGGGAATAACTAGGAACGGGATAACGACAAGCACATACGACCTACCGGGCAATCCCGGGACTTTCTATTGGATAACAGAAGCGTCGTTTTGGGATTTCACGCTAGGTAAGCCTAGAACAATCAACCCTTACACCGCCTCTGGACCTGTCGACTACACTAACCCCGGATGGACGCCATGACCTCTTACGCCTTCACCATCGGCGGAGAGCCGATCCAGTTCCGTGGCGCCGACGACCACTTCCGCGCCGACGTCGATGGCGTCGAGACTTGGCACCCGCGCGCGGCTCTGACGATCTGGGGCGATGAAGAGCGGTCGGCGCTGAGCATCGTCAGAACTGAGATCCCGGCGCCTCTGCCGACTGTCGAGGTGCTCTGCGCCTTGATCGACGCCGAGCGCGACCGGCGCATGGCCGAGGACTTCGCCCATGACTTCGGCGAGACCCTGGCCTTCGACGACGAGCGCACCTTGCTGGGGCCGGGGCAGGGACAAGAGATCCCTGCAGGCCTGCGGCTGCTCCAGATGCAGCCAGATCCCGATCAGCGAAACTGGCAGGCCCTTCAGGGCGCCGCCCTGACGGCCGTGGTTTCGGGCGCGCCTGAAACCGTCCTGCCGATGCGGGCCGAGGATAACTGGAACATCCAGACCACGGCGCTGCAGGTCCTGGCGGTGTTGTCGGCCATGACCGCCAAGGGGGCCGAGCTACTGTTCCATGGCGGGGCGTTGAAGTCGCAGCAACGAGCCGCCTATCCCGTCATCATCGACCGAACGGCGGGCTGGCCATCGTGATCCAGTTCGGACCCGTCCACGTCCGCGTCATCGATCGGAAGTGGCAGGAGGTGGTCGAGCCCTGCCCCGTCACCCTGAACGGATACCCACTTTGCATCATCGAGGCGGGATATCGCAGCGATGGTCTTTCGCGCCGCTGGTGGATGCCGGCCAAGTGGGGCCGCTTCGTTGAGCGTTACCGCGCCGCCGCCTTGTTGCATGACCGTCTCCTGGATGCGGCCGAGCATCCGAAGTGGGTGATCGACTGGCTGTTCATGGGCGCGCTGCGTGCGTCCGGCGTGTCCGCCCTGGAGGCGGGCATGTTTTGGCTGGCCGTTCGCACCCGCCGACCGGGCAAGGCCTTCGGGGCCTGACCTGACGAACCCGGTTCGCGCCGGGACACCATCACAATCCCTCGCGTAGGAGCCCGCATGTCCGCAGGCCACCACCTTTCCACGCCCTTCGCGTCCTGGGAGGGCATCGTCACGCTGCTGACGGCCCTTGGGCTTGGCGGGGTGCTTACCGCCCTTGTGCAGCGGCCATCGCGTCGCGCGATCGACGCCACGGCCTCAAAGGATCACGCAACCGGCGAGGCTGCCGTCATCAGCGCAACGGCGTCGGCCTTCACGGAAGTGACGAGTGGGCTGCGCGAGGAGATCGAACGGCTTCAGCGTGTGGCCGTCACGTTCGAAGCCGACCTAGCCGCCGCCCATGACCGCGCTGTCGCGCTGGATGCTCAGGTCAGGAAGCTGACGGCCGACCTCGACCGCGTGCGCCGTGAACGTGATGCTGCGCTGGAGAAGGCCGAGCAAAAGGAAGGCGAGATCAGGCAACTTCAGCAGGTGATCTCTTCCCTGCGTCGTTCGGAGGACCTCGCATGACCGACACGCCCATCCAGCAGCCGCCGACCCGTCTTGAGCGCGTGAAGGCCTTCATCGGTGATCTGGCGCGGCCGTTCGCCATCATCGCCACGTCGTTCGCCGCGTCCTGGGCCACCATCGTCATCGCCTATCGCGTCGAGAACGGAAACGACGGCGCCATCTTCATCGGCGGCGTGTTCGCCGGCGTCGGCGCGCTCTACATCGGCAAGGCTTGGGAGGTGGCGAAGACCGGCAAGCAGTCGGCCGAAGTCGAGATCGCCAAGGCCAAGTCGGAAGCGGGGTAGCAAAGCCTCCCCTTCGCCCTAATGATGGCCTGAGGAACCCTCATTCCTAGCTGACAGCTTTCTGCGGGCTGGCGTTTTCCAAAGGTCCCGTCAGCTCAAATCCATGCCAGTGGATAGGCCCCCGTCGTGCAAACGGCGGGGGTTTTCCGTGATGCGGCCCAGAGACGGCTAACTGCCTGGGTTCTGGATCCAGCGGACTGCGCCGATGACGAGCAACAGGGCGCTGAAGATCGCCAGTCCGATGGTCGACGGCACAAGGTGCGGGTGCCAGGGCGCACGGGTCCGCAGCTTGCCCCAGGTGTCCAGGCACCAGATCAGGCCGCAACCGCCGAGCAGGATGTCCACCCATGCGGGCCAGATCACAGGACATTCCCCGGCGCAGTCCGGCGCGGGCCCGGCTTGATCGGGTTCGGCATGAAGTCCTCGCACTTCCAGTCGTCGTCACCTGAAATGACCAAGCAGGCGTCATAAACGCGGTCGTAAATCCAGCCATGCGGGCTGTGGCCCAGGTTCAGGCCGACGATCAGCGCAAAGAGGAACAGTCCCGGCCGCTTCATGAGCCAAGCCGTTTGCGTCCACCGATAACGGCAGAGACAGCCTTGGTGCGACGTACCTTGTTGGTGTGAGGGTCTAACAAACGCGCGTTGAAACGGACCCCATTCAGGCGGCCGCCAGCCCTCCGCTTGAACCACGCCACCGCTTCGTAGACGCCGTCTATGGGGTCGCTCCACTTCCGCTCCGCTGGCGGGCTTTCGAACGTCGGCGCCTCATCAACAGTCCCCGTCAGAGCCACGAGCAGCCCCGTCGGCTCTAGCGGCGTGACGCGTAGGGCTCCGGGCTTTCGCCCCTTGGGCGCACGATAGGTCAGCACCACCCAGATGACATCTTCGTTGTCTTTCGCTCGTCCCGCCTTGCCGGTCTGAAGCCTTTCGCGCTCGTTCCAGGCTTTGACCCCGCGGTCCGCAACAAGGCCGCCCGCCGTGATTGCGACGCTGATCACAACGGCAGCGCCTCCGTCCATCGTCGGCGTGTCGCGGCGCTTGCCTGTGATCTTCATTGCTGCCCTCTCAGCCCCACTAGCGACAGTTCAACCAACTGCGTTCGCTGTCCAGCCCTCCCCCACAATCTGAACTGGAGACCTCGCCATGAGCATCATGAGCGACGACGACTTCGTGCGCCTGTTCCAGCGCACCTTCGGCCTGACCGAAGATGGCTGGGCCGGGCGCGACACCGAGGCCAAGCTGCGCGAGCTGGCTGAGCTTGCCGGCATCACCATCCCGACCGTCCCGGCCAGCGAAATCCCCGACGACTACTGGCCCATGCTGTCGCGCGTCGAGAGCGCCGACCGGCCCTATGTGCAGGCGCCGACGTCGACCGCCTCCGGGCTCTATCAGTTCATCCTGACCAGCTGGGTCCGCGAGGGTGGCGCCTGGGGCAAGGACGCCAAGGGCGAGTATATCCGCCGCCCGGCCTTCGGCGGCCTGAAGCCCTCGCCCGCGGAGCAATTGGCCCGCGCCAAAACCTTCACCGCCAAGAACGCCGCCGTTCTCAAGGCGGCCGGCATCCCGATCAACCGTGCCTCGCTCTATGCCGCCCACTTCTTCGGTGCAGGCATGGCCGCCAAGGTCATCGGCGCCGACGTGAATGCCCGCGCGGATCTGATCGCCGGCCCTGAGGCGACCAAGGCTAACCCCTCGATCCTCAAGGGCAAAACCGTGGGCCAGTTCCTGACCTGGCTGCACAAGAAGACCGGGGAGTGGGCTCGATGATCGCGCTCATCCGCCAGCTGGCCCGCGCCCTTACCCCGACGGCCTGGATCGCGCTCGCCGTCCTCGCCGCCTTCCTGATCTTCGGCGCCTACTGCGCTCACAGGGGCGCTGAGGGTGTTCGCGATCGCCACGCTGCCGAGCAAGCCAAGACCGAGGCGAAGGCCTCCAGCGCGCGGGAAACGGCCGCCGCGACCCGCGCAACCGACACCACCATCATCAACGCCCGCGAGAAGGAACTTTCCGATGCGGTCTCTTCGCTTCCTGATGCTGCCCCTAGCCCTCGCCGCGTCGCTCTCGCTTGTGAGCGGTTGCGCCAGCAAGGCTCTCGTCTACCCGCCAGCTGCGGACCTGGCCGTTGAGCCTAAGCCGCAGCTGAGCCCTGAGGACGTGCTGTCGGAGGCCGCTCTGGACCGTCACGACGTCGCCATCGAGGCCCGCGGGGATCGACTGGCCGCCCAGGTCGCGCGCCTGTGCCGGTTCTGGAAAGAGATGGGGATGAGGGGGCTGGACTGTCCGGCGCCCGAGCCCCGACCTCAGCCGGGCTAGTCCATTAGGCTCCATTACCGTCCATTAGCGTCGAGCCTTCGGGCTTCGCTATGCGCCCCGTCGCCCTCACCGGGTGGCGGGGCTTTCTGCTGTTTCGGGCAGTAAAAAACAGCCCACTCGCGAGGGTGGGCAGAAAAAGGCGAATTACGTCAATTGGTTGACTCGAATCAGCGAATCCATGCATCGGCTATGGGTTGGTCGCTCTGCGTTCAACAAACAGGAAAGGCCCGGGCTGTCACCCGGGCCTCTAAACAAACCGGCTGGCGGTTTGGATTTGTGTGCACAGGGCGCTTATTGTTTTGTTCTAGCCGGAAGTCAACTCCGCCAGCCATATTTTCGGGACCAAAGGAGCCCGAACTTTATGGTTGCAGCGAACTGCAATGGGCCGAGCTATCGGCTTACCTTTGACGACGCCGTCAACGTCTGGCTTCGGTACTGGGCTGGTGAATATCAGAACCGGATTGCCGCAAGCTTCGATGTTAACTCGGCCCGCGTGAACGAGGTCCTCAAGGGCCATCGCCACATTGGTAGCGAAGATCGGGCGCGCGAAATCGCCGCTCGCGAAGCTGCCGCCTAACCAACATCAGTGAGCATCGAGGCCCGCTCCGGTTCGCCGGGGCGGGCTTTTCGTCGTTTGGAACCACAGCCGGAACCCGCCGTTCATCAATCGCAGTGCCGGCTGTTTGAGCGGTGGCCCGGCAGTAAGCGCCGCTCTTCGTGGACCCCTTCACCTGCCCCCGACCTTTCAGGCGGGGGCTTCTTTCTCTGGAGCCACCCACTTGCCCATCTCCACGCGCCATCCGAGGGCCTGAAGCTCAGCCCTGCGCTGGTCATTGAATGCCCACCACTCCGGATCGCGGTCGCTAAACGTCTCCAGCTTCTGCCAATAGACCCGCGAATAGTCGGCGAAGGTCACGATCCCAGGGCAGCCGGGGATGCGGCACGGCGGGCGCTTGTTGATCAGCACATAGTCGCCGCCCTTGGCCATAGCGATGCGCTTCAGGTCCACGTCGCCGTAATGGCCTTCGCCCAGGTCGCAATGCCAGCGGACCTTGGCTCCGCGGTCGATCATGCGGCTGATGGGTTCGGACATGGCGCGCCTATAGGCCGACGAGAACGAAAAAGGAACAGACTTCAGCCGCTCACAGAGAACAAAAGCGGTAGCTTGCGGCGCTCTCGCGGCGCTCGGAGCTTGTGGTAACGAATGGAAGACCGAGGAAAAGCCTGTAATTTCAACGAATACCAAAAGGCCGACCAAACCGCCCAAAAGGCGGCCAGATAGGCCATAAGTCATTGATATAAAAGATGGTGCGAGCGGCGGGGGTCGAACCCGCAAGACCGAAGTCGGCAGATTTTAAGTCTGCTGCGTCTACCAGTTTCGCCACGCTCGCGGGGTTGCTCCCTTAGTGCGCCGCCTCGGGGGCGGCGGGGCGCATGGCCCGGAAGTCCACGTCGGAATCGGCGATCAGGCGGACCAGGGCGGCCCAGGCGGCCACGTTCTGGGTCATCTGCGCCGGGTCGATCTTGTCCAGGGTGTCGTCGGCGGTGTGGTGCAGGTCGAAGTAGCGCGTGCCGTCCTGCGACAGGCCGAAGACCGGCACCCCCGCGCCCGCCAGCGGGCCGATGTCCACGCCGCCGTGCAGTTCCGGCTCGTTCGACGGCAGGACGCCCAGCGGACGCAGCACCCGCGCCGCGATCCTGGCGAAGTCCGTGTTCTGCGCGCCCGGCGGCGTCTTCAGGGCGTAGATGCGGTCGGCGCCGAAGTCGCTTTCGCCGGCGATGACATGCCTGCCGACGCCCGCGCCGATGTTGCGCAGATAGGCGCCGCCGCCGTTGCCGGTGTCGGTCGGCTGGGCCACCTCTTCCGATCCATACAGGACCACGCGCACGGTGCGGCCGGGACGGCCCTGATCGGCGATCAGCTTGGCGGCCGCCAGGGTGATGGCGCCGCCCGCCGCGTCGTCGATGGCGCCCGTGCCCAGGTCCCAGCTGTCCATGTGCGAGCCCAGGACGATGATCTCGTCCGGACGGGTCGCGCCGACGATGTCGCCGATCACGTTCTGGCTGCGCGTCTGATAGGTGTGGGCGGTGGACTTCAGGCGCAGCCGCACCGGCTCGCCCATCTTCACCAGCCGCGCGATCTGATCGGCGTCCGGCGCGCTCAGCGCAAAGGCCGGCAGCGGCACCTTGCCCTCGACATAGCGGGTGGTGCCGGTGTGCGGCATGCGGTGCTCGTCGGAACCGGCCGAACGCATCACAAAGGCCAAGGCGCCGCGCTTGGCCGCCTCGGTCGGGCCGAGGCCGCGAATGCGCGACAGCGAGCCATAGCCCGAGCCGTCCTGCATTCGCACCATCTGGCCGCCGTCGACCACCGCGATCTTGCCGGTCAGCGAGCCGACCGGCGCGGCCAGCAGGGCGTCCAGTCCGTCGAAGAAGACGATGTCGGCTTCAACGCCGTTGGCGGGCGTGGCGATGGAGTGACCCAGGGCGGCGGCGACCAGTTTCTGCGGACGGGCGCCCAGCAGTTCGGCGCTCTCCTCGCCCCGCTCCCAGCCCACCAGCGGGAACTGTTCGATGCGGACGTTCTGGAAACCGTGGGCGCGCATATAGTCAGCGGCCCAGTCGGCGGCCGCCTGCTCGGCGTGCGAGCCCGCCGGACGCGGGCCGAAGCGGGTGGTGATCTGGGTGACGTAGTCGAGGGCGATGTTCGACCGAAGCGCCTGATCGCGCACCTGCTCGGCGGCGCGGATAGTCTTGGCGTCCTGCGCCAGGACCGGCGTGGCCGTCAGACCGAGCGCGAGCGCGCTGGCGGCCATCAGACGGGCGTTGAACGACATGGAGCGCCTCCCAGACTCACAAACAAGGCGCGGACCCTAGAGCATTTTCGCTTCCGACTGCATCCGTCAGAATCCAGAAAATGCTCCAGGTAGAATCTGAGCAAAATCCGGGATCAGATTTTGCTTGGGCGGTTGGGACCTGTGACCGAAAGCCTCAGGTCCCCGCCAAAATCACTCGCCCTTGAGGAAGGGCTCGACCGGGCCTTGCAGCTTGACGGTCAGGGCCTTGCCGCGACGGTCGACGCGGTTGCCGACGGCCAGACGGACCCAGCCTTCCGAGACGCAGTATTCCTCGACATTGGTCTTTTCCTCGCCCTTGAAGCGGATGCCCACGCCGCGCATCAGCAGGTCGGCGTCGTGGAAGGGACTGTCGGGATCGACCGAAAGGCGGTCAGGCAGGGCGTCGGACATGGAGGGCTCTCGCGAAAATCGAAGCGCGCTGAATAGCGGCGCGCGGCCGGTCTGCCAACCGCGCCCTCGTTCGAGGCCGCTTACTGGACCGACTGGCGGGCGGCGGCGGGCTGAGCGGCGGCTGCGGCGGG
>NZ_DASWXW010000017.1:0-7213 GCF_036405315.1 Brevundimonas sp.
TCGTCGGCGACAGCCCGCCGATGCGCATGGTCAAGGCTCTGGGCGTCCGCGCCGCCAAGTCCGGCATCCCGGTGCTGATCACCGGCGAAAGCGGCGTGGGTAAAGAGGTCATCGCCCGCGCCCTGCACGGCGCCTCGGACCGCGCCGGCAAGCCCTTCGTGGCCGTCAACTGCGGCGCCCTGCCCGCCAATCTGGTCGAGTCCATCCTGTTCGGCCACGAGAAGGGCGCCTTCACCGGCGCCACCGACAAGCACCTCGGCAAGTTCATGGAGGCCAACGGCGGCACCCTGTTCCTGGACGAGATCGGCGAACTGCCGCTGGACATGCAGGTCAAGCTGCTGCGCGCCCTGCAGGAAGGCGAGATCGACCCGGTCGGCGCCAAGCGCGCGGTCAAGGTCGATGTCCGCATCGTCTCGGCCACCAATCGCGACCCGGCCCAGCAGGTCAAGGAAGGCGCCTTCCGCGAGGACCTGTTCTATCGCCTGAACGTCTTCCCCATCGAAGCCCCGGCCCTGCGTGAACGGCGCGAGGACATCCCGGCCCTGGTCGAGCACTTCATCGCCCGCTTCAACGTGGAAGAAGGCAAGCGCGTCGCCGGTTGCGCCGTCGAGACCATGGCCCTGCTGCAGGGCTACGACTGGCCCGGCAATGTGCGCCAGCTGGAAAACGCGATCTATCGCGCCCTGGTCCTTGCCGATTCGCCGCTGTTGCAGCCGCATGACTTCCCGGCCATCTCGGGCGTCGCCATGCCGCTGACCTCCGGCGCCGCCGTCTCGCACGACCGCGCCGAAACGCCCGGCAACCACACGGGCGACGAGGCCCAGCCCGACAGCCCGGTCCGCATCATCGACGCGCGCGGCCACCTGCGCACCCTGGAAGAGATCGAGCGCGACCTGATCCAGCACGCCATAGAGGTCTATTCCGGCCACATGAGCGAGATCGCCCGACGCCTGGGCATCGGCCGCTCGACCCTTTATCGCAAGGTCCGCGAACAGGGGCTGGAAGAGCAGCTGAAGGAAGCGGGCTGAGGACGTGCTAGGCTGCGGTCATGAGCGACCATAGCGACGACCAGTCCCCCGCCCCGACGGACGAGGCTCCCACCGAGACCCCGATCCAGCGCGCCCTGCGCGAAAAGCAGGAAGCCATCGCCGCCCGCCCCAAGCCCCCGCGCGGCGGCCGCTTCCAGCGCGAACAGGCCCGCCGCATCAAGACCGGCGCAGCGCGGCCGTGGTCGAGCAAGTAGGCGGGGAACGCAAAACGGACCTGCTGAACGTCCGCTAAGGGTGGTTAGCGGAAACCTTAGAGGTTAGAGGTAGGCCATGAGAAGAACGGTTGCTTCCGGTTCCTGGCTCTATAACGGAAACGTCCGACGGTCCGTTGAAATCACCGCCAAGCCGGTCGGCGAAGCGTCCGCGCGATACGATGACGAGGAACGCCTCGTTCAAAGCAGGCCGATCCCGCAAACACCTGACGGCTATCTCTACGAGGTTGGAGCAACGACGGGTGGCGAGTTTGCATCGCTAGCCGAAGCAAAAGCTTGGGCAGATGCACAGCCTTGGGGCCCGGTGGAGTGGGAAGAGTAGCTAGGAAGGGCTGCTTTGGGTGGTTAGCGGATTTCCAGTCGCTGAAAGACCAAGTATTCCCCGTCGCTATCTCGCTGGAATGGCACTACCGCGCTGACGACAAACTGTTCCTGAATTACGCAATCTGGAAAGTCAGCGATGATCTCTGTGGCGGCAATCGATAGCGCCTGGGCAGCATCGTCGCTGAGCGGCCGCGCTGACACGGTCGTCATGGTGATCGTTGCGTCGTCGCGTCGGACACTGATCAGCCGAACATCTGCGTCAATCGCACCCAAAAGGGCGCGTTGAGCGGAGAGAAGCAGGGCGGGATCGAACGCTGTCATGCTTCACATATCCGCTGGAATGGAAAGTCCGCAATGGGTCGAAAGCAGACCTCACTCCTCCCGCTTCGCCTTGCGCATCCAGGGCCGGGTTTCCTCGCCGTTGGCCTTGGCGGTGATTTCCTTGAGCTTGCGGCCCTGCATGGCCGAGAGGGCCTGACCGGGGGCGCCTTTTTCGGGGTCGGCGAAGGCGCGGCCGTGGGTTTCGATTCGCTCGCCCACTGAATCGAGGAAGTCGCCCTCCCATTCGGACAATGAAACGCCCGCCTTCTCGGCCGAGCGGCGGGCGCGTTTCAGGGCGTTCAAAGCCGAGCGTTTAGCGGCCTCTTTCTGCTGCTCCCAGGGAGACAGCGAAGGTTTGGCTTTCAGGCCGCTACCGCCCTTCGGGCTGCCTTCGTTGAGGCTGCTGGCCCGCGCCAGCCCGCTGGAGCGCAGCTTGGATGCGTCGCCGCCCTTCAGGCTGCCGGAGCGTGAAGGGCGGTCGCTGGGGGGCTTGAAGGGCGTGCGCTTCAGGCCCGCCTCCCTCAGATCTCGCCGAGGGCCGACAGGTAGAGGTCCAGGATCGCTTCTTCTTCCTGACGCTTGGCCTTGTCCTGCTTGCGCAGGCGCAGGACCTTGCGCAGAACCTTGACGTCGTAGCCCTCGCCCTTGGCCTCGGCGAAGACCTCCTTCATGTCGACCATGACCGCCTGCTTGTCCTCTTCGAGGCGCTCCAGGCGTTCGATGATCGAGCGCAGACGCCCCTGGGCCGTGGCGGTCAGGACATCGGGATTGTCGAAGGCGGGGGCGTCGTCGGCCATGAGGAAAGCTCCGAAACTTGAATTGGCCGGCGGGCGACCGTGACCCCACTCTCAAGCAGACCGGGGGCCGACAGGGCAAGAAGGGAATCGCCCGAACGGCGCTCAGAACCGAATCGCATCCGTCCCGCCGCCCGACGTCCGGACACGAAAAAGGCCGCGGACAGAGCCCGCAGCCTTTGAATATCGCAACCGCGGCGCCTGCAACGGCGCCGACGCGGTCTTAGCCTTGCTTGGCCTTGAAGCGCGGATCGGTCTTGTTGATCACATAGACCACGCCCTTGCGGCGAACGATCTTGCAGTCGCGATGGCGACCCTTGAGCGACTTAAGCGAGCTGCGGACCTTCATGGTCGGACGTCCCGAAGATTGGAGGCCCGTGAGGGCGGTCAAAAACAAATGCGCGAAACCCTGCGAACAGGACCTTGCGGCGGAGCGGTGCGTATAGAGAGGCCCTCGCCTTTCGTCAACATTCCGCGCGGGGATTCCGCTGGAGGCCTGGCCTCCGGGTCGAACGGAGGGTCTCCGGACATGCACGTCCGGCGCGTCGCCCCTCCGCCACCAGGCCGTGTCCAAGGGAGAAACAAGGATACGATCTTCCCCTTAAGGCTCCCCTGTCGCAAAAGGTTAGCGCCGCCTTAACCCTTATCACGGAAACCCCAGGGAGCTTCGCGCGCTTGTGATTGGTCGTGGAATTCGGGGGCGTTAGCCTGTGGTCATGCGTATCGCCTATCGTCTTGTCCTGATTGGTTCTGTTGCGGCCTGTGCGCCCATGGTTCCGACGCCGCCTCAGCCGCAGCCGGCGCCTCCGCCGGTCGTCGAGCCGGCCCCCGCCACGCCGCCGTCGACGCCGCCTCCGGCCGCCACGGATCTGTCGGAAGCCTATGATCAGGCGGGCTTCGAGGCTTGGAAGCAGGGCTTCCTCAACCGGCTCGGCGGCGCACGAAAGTGGGAGTATTCGCGCGAACTGCAGAACGTCACGCCCAACGCCAGCGTCATCCGCCTGGACCGCAATCAGCCCGAATTCTCGCGCCCGGCCGGCGCCTATATCCAGAGCGCGACGGCCCCCGCCCGAATCGGCATGGCCCGTCAGCGCGTCGATCGCGTGCCGTGGGACGTGACCCAGAGATTCGGCGTGCCGACCGAGATCCTGCTGGGCGTCTGGGCCCAGGAAAGCGCCTTCGGTCAGGTCCAGGGCGACTTCGACGTCATCCGCTCGCTGGCCACCCTGGCCTATGACGGCCGCCGCCGCGCCTGGGCCGAGGACCAGCTGAAGAACGCCCTCGACATCGTCGTGGACGGCAAGCGCGCCCGCAGCGGCCTGAAGGGCAGCTGGGCCGGCGCCATGGGCCAGACCCAGTTCATGCCTGACAGCTATCTGAAGCTGGGCGTCGATCAGAACGGCGACGGCAAGGTCGACATCTGGGGCTCGGACGCCGACGCCCTGGCCTCGGCCGCCAACCTGCTGGCCCAGGCCGGCTGGAAGCGCGGTCAGGGCTGGGCCTATGAGGTCGTCCTGCCCGCCGGCTTCGACTACAGCCAGGCCGAGGGGCCGAAGCATCCCTGGTCCTTCTGGGCCGCGCGCGGCGTGCGCCTGGCCAACGGCGCGACCCTGAACGCGGACGAAGCCGCCGAGGGCGCGACCATCCTGCTGCCGCAAGGCGCCAAGGGGCCGGTCTTCCTGGCCCTGCCCAACCACTATGTGATCCGTCGCTACAACAACTCGGTCAGCTACGCCCTGGCCATCGGCCTGATCGCCGACGGGGTGCAGGGCAAGCCCGCCCTGACCGCCGCCTGGCCCAACGACGGCCCCCTGACCCGCGAACAGCGCGTCGGCGCCCAGACCGCCCTGACTCGCATGGGCTTCGACACCCAAGGCGTGGACGGCGTCATCGGCTCGAACACCCGCGCGGCCCTGCGCCGCTGGCAGCAGGCCAACGGACGGGTCGCGGACGGCTATCTGACGGACGTGCTGGCGGACGAGCTGATCCGGCGAGCGCGGTAAGCCTCAAAGCTGAACAAAAAGCCCCGCTGGCGACAGCGGGGCTTTTCATTTCGGATTATCGCCGAGGGGTCAGCCCTTCACGCGCCAGCTGGCGCCTTGCGGGCCGTCCATGACGACGACGTTCAGTTCGTTCAGGCGGTCGCGGATGCGGTCGGCCTCGGCCCAGTTCTTTTCGGCGCGGGCGACGGCGCGTTGCTCCAGCAGGGCCTCGACCTCGGCCTTCAGGGCCGGATCGCCGCCCTCGAACCACTCGTCCGAGGTCAGGGTCAGCACGCCGAGCAAACCCGCCGCCTCGATCAGGCTCCAGCGGGCCATGGCCACGTCGTTGATGTCGGCCTCGGCGTCGTTCAGCAGGTCGCGCAGGGCGTTGCCCAACCCGAACAGCTGGGCGATGGCCCCCGGCGTGTTCAAGTCGTCCTCCAGCGCGTCCAGCACCGGGTCCAGGGCGTTCTCGGCCAGTTCCATCTCCGCCTCATCCAGGGTGGAGACATCGAAGTCGGCCAGGGCCGCGTCGGCGTCGCGCAGGACGCCATAGAGGCGGTCCAGGTTCTTGCGGCTCTGTTCCAGCAGGGTCTGGTTCCAGTCCAGCGGCTGACGATAGTGGGCGCTCAGCAGGGCCCAGCGCACCACCTCGCCCGGCATGGCCTTCACCAGATCATGCAGCAGCAGGACGTTGCCGATCGACTTGGACATCTTCTCGGCGTCCACGGTCAGGAAGCCGTTGTGCATCCAGTAGCGGGCGTATTCGTCGTGCGCCTTGTCGCCATGAGCATGGCCGTGGGCGCAGACGCCTTGGGCGATCTCGTTCTCGTGGTGCGGGAAGACCAGGTCGATGCCGCCGCCGTGGATGTCGATGGGCAGGCCGAGCGTCTGCTCGATCATGGCCGAGCATTCGATGTGCCAGCCGGGGCGGCCCTCGCCCCAGGGCGACGGCCAGGACGGCTCGTCCGCCTTGGACGGCTTCCACAGGACGAAGTCGTGCGGGTTCTTCTTGTAGGGGGCGACCTCGACGCGGGCGCCGGCGATCATGTCATCCAGATTGCGCCCCGACAGCGCGCCGTAGGACGGATAGGAGGCGACGTCGAACAGGACGTGTCCCTCGGCCGCATAGGCGTTGCCGGAATCGATGATGGCCTGGATCTGGGCCGTGATGGCGTCGATGTAATCGGTGACGTGGGGGGCGATGTCCGGCGGGCTGACGTTCAGCAGGCCCATGTCGGCCAGATAGGCGGCCTCGTAGCGGGCCGTGATCTCGCCGATCGCCACGCCTTCCTTGGCGGCCTTGGCGTTGATCTTGTCGTCCACGTCGGTGACGTTGCGGGCGTAGACGACGTTGTCGGCGCCATAGGTCCGGCGCAGCAGCCGCACCAGGACGTCGAACACCACCGGCGGGCGCGCATTGCCGATATGGGCGTAGTCATAGACCGTCGGACCGCAGACATAGAGCGTCACCCGGTTCGGATCGCGCGGCGTGAAAGCGCGCTTTTCACGGCGAAGGGTGTCGTGGATATGCAACGGCATGAGTAACAGTCTTTGCGAGTTTTCTTGCGGGACGGACGAACCGTCCCATATAGCGGCCTGATTATCTCATATAACAGCTAAGCGCCTCCCCCTTTCCGGTCCGGTTCCTTTCATGTCCACCACGCCCGCCAAGCCCGTTCTCGTCGCCAACGAGGAAGCCCCCCAGCGTCCCAGCCGCGAGCAGGCGCTGGAGGCCGTGCGCACCCTGATCGCCTGGGCGGGCGACGATCCCTCGCGTCCTGGCCTGATCGACACGCCCAAGCGGGTGGTCGACGCCTATGGCGAGTGGTTCGACGGCTATGACGCCGACGCGGTCAAGGAACTGTCGCGCACCTTCGAGGACGTGACCGGCTATGACGACATGGTCATTCTGCGCGACATCGAGATCGAGAGCCACTGCGAGCACCACATGGCCCCCTTCCTGGGCAAGGCCTATGTCGCCTATCTGCCGGGCGAGAAGGTCGTGGGCATCTCCAAGCTGGCGCGCGTGGTCGAGATCTTCGCCCGTCGCCTGCAGAACCAGGAGACCCTGACCAACGACATCATCGAGGCGATCGAATCGAACCTGCAGCCGCGCGGCGTGGCCGTCCTGCTGGACGCGGCGCACCAGTGCATGACCACGCGCGGCGTGCATCACCGCCACGTCACCACCATCACCACCCGCTTCACCGGCGCCTTCAAGGACGACCCGGCCCTGGCCGACCGCTTCCTCAAGCTGGCCAGGGGCTGACGACAAGAGGCTGAGTCGCAAGGGGTTTGATCCGGTCGTCTCGCACCTGCGAAACGACCGATTTGGCAATCTTATTGCCCTTTGACGCGAATTCGTCACGCAAGACGGCTTTACAAGCCCGGCGCGGGACGCCAAGAGACGATCCATACCTTTGAGTGCTGCTCGCCGGAGAATGCGAGCTGTGATGGAGACGACGGCGTATGGGCTCTAAACTTTCCGGTCCCGCGGGCCAGGGTGGCAAAACGATCGAACAGAACGC
>NZ_DASWXW010000018.1:0-2192 GCF_036405315.1 Brevundimonas sp.
GACCCAAGATATTGAATCCGATCCCCGGGAGGGTGGCCATGACCGCAGCAAGCTGGACTGAAGACCGCGTCGGCGCGTTGAAGAAGCTCTGGCTGGAAGGCCAGTCGGCCAGCCAGATCGCCAAGACCCTGGGCGGCGGCGTGACCCGCAACGCCGTGATCGGCAAGGTGCACCGCCTGGGCCTGTCGGGCCGCGCCGCGCCGTCGCAACCCGCGCGCACCACCTTCCGCGCCGCGACCCGTCCGCGCCCCGCCGCTCCGGCCGCGCCGGTCCAGGCCCCGTCGGCCCCGCGTCGCATCGAGGCCGCCGCGCCGCGTCCGGTCATGACGGCCCAGCCCGTCGCCCCCGCGCCCGCCCCGGAACTGCCCGGCACGGCCACGGTGATGACCCTGGGCGCCCACATGTGCAAATGGCCGATCGGCGACCCGTCCTCGCGCGAGTTCAGCTTCTGCGGCCGTCGCGCCTCGGAAGGCGTCTATTGCGGTGAACACGCCCGCGTCGCCTACCAGCCCCAGGTCCGCAAGGGCGCCAAGGACGGCGCCAGCGAGCTGGCCCGCAGCCTGCGTCGTTATATCTAAGGACGCTATCGCTCGCGACGCGGTCGCTCGCTGCTTGAGCGCGTCGCGTGTCCGATCTTCTCCCGTCCGGTTCGCTGGACGGGAGCAAGGCTGGGGCTGCGGTTCATCCGGGTTGACGCAGCCCTATCGCCCTCGCCGCACGGCGAGGGTTTTTGTTGGCCCTATCGCGCTTCGCGCTGCTTGAGGGCCCCGCTTCTGCCTAGTTCAGCACCCTTCGCGCGTCCGGCACGTCCAGGCTGAAGGCCGGAATGGCCGCCTCGAACATCCGCCCGTCGACGTCGGTCATGTAGTAGGCGCCGACCATCGAACCGGACGGCGCGCCCAGCGGGCAGCCCGAGGCGTAGGAATAGCTGTCGCCGGCCTCGATCACCGGCTGTTCGCCGACCACGCCCTGGCCGCGCACTTCCTCGACGTGCCCGTAGGCGTCGGTGATGGTCCAGCGCCGCGCCACCAGCTGCACCGGCGATCCGGTCAGGTTGACGATCTCGATCTGATAGGCCCAGACCCAGCGCCCGGCCGCCGGGTCCGACTGGGCCGCCAGATAGGAGGGGCGGACGCGGACGACGACGCCTTCGGTTTCGGCGGTATAGGCAGGAGGGGCGTGCATAGGCTATATGCAGCCCGCCGACCTCGGGGTTCAACCCGTCTGGCGCATCGGATGTCGCATTCCGAAGCGAGACAGACGGAAAAAACCGTGTGAGACAGGACGGCATGAGCATCTTCGAGATTCCCGCCCAGCCCGGCATTCTGCCCTATCAGAGCATCGAGACCCTGATCGCCGTCGGCGCGATCCGGTCCGACACCCCCTTCGATCACGATCAAGTGCAGCCGGCCAGTCTGGATCTGCGCCTGTCGAACCAGGCCTGGCGGGTGCGCGCCTCCTTCCTGCCCGGTCAGCGCAAGGTCGAGGACCGCATCAACGACGTGGAGATGCACGCCATCGACCTGTCGGGCGGCGTGGTGCTGGAAAAGGGCTGCGTCTATATCGCCCGCCTGCAGGAACGCCTGACCCTGCCGCGCGGTCTGAACGCCCGCGCCAATCCGAAAAGCTCGACCGGACGCGTCGACGTCTTCGTCCGCCTGCTGACCGATCAGGGCGGCAGCTTCGACGACGTGGACGAGGGCTATGACGGCCCCCTCTACCTCGAGATCGCGCCCCAGACCTTCTCCATCCTGGTCAAGCCGGGCACCCGCCTGAACCAGCTGCGTCTCAAGGCCGGCGAGCCGCCCAAGCTGGAGACCCGCAGCGTCGGCGTCGACCTGCGCGCGGGCGATCAGGGCGTCGTCGGCTTCCGCGGGCGCCGCCACGCCGGGGTCGTCAACATGGACCACATCGACGGCCACGACCCGCGCGACTTCTGGGAGCCCCTGACCCTGCGTCGCGGCGAACTGCTGCTGGATCCGGGCGAGTTCTACATCCTGGCCTCGTCGGACGACGTGGAGATCCCGGTCGATCAGGCCGCCGAAATGACTCCGATCGACCCCTCGGTCGGCGAGTTCCGCGTCCACTACGCCGGCTTCTTCGACCCCGGCTTCGGCACGGACGAGGCCCACGGCGCCGGCTCCAAGGGCGTGCTGGAGGTTCGCACCCACGACACCCCCTTCCTGCTGGAA
>NZ_DASWXW010000019.1:0-21679 GCF_036405315.1 Brevundimonas sp.
CGCGCTTCGCGCTACTTGAGACCCGATCGTCTTCGAACCCTTCTTCCTTCGCACACCGCCTTGCCGCGGGATGGAGCAGCCCGGTAGCTCGTCAGGCTCATAACCTGAAGGTCGCAGGTTCAAATCCTGCTCCCGCACCCAGTGATACCTCACACCCGGACGTGAGGCTCTGACCTACAGAAACCCCATGGCTCTTGGCCGTGGGGTTTTCTGCTTTCTGGGTGCCACCCAGGCCCAGCAGGACGGCCAGGCTGCCGTGGACCCGCAGGTCGAACTTGCCCAGGCCGTCCAGCGGGATGAAGTCCACGCGCTCGATCAACTTGCGCAGCTCGGCGCGCAGGTCTTCGCCAGCGTCGCCTTCCAGGGCCTGCTGCAGATCCTCGGCTAGGCGCTGATAGGCTTCGGCTACGCCGGGGTGCAGTTGCACGGTCTGGGGCGCAGCTTCGGACAGCAAGGCCGTCAGTTCCTGCCGGCGCGCTTCCAGTGGCGCGGTTCGCACCTTCAGCGTGTTCAGGTCGACCACGCCCTCCATGAACATGACCTGGGCCCGCTCCAGCTGCCGGCCGATCTCGAGCACCTCCTTCTCCATGGGCGCCCGCTCGCGCTCGACCATGCGTCGGTGTTCCTCGGCGGCTTCCTGATAGCGCGTCACCGCCATGGCGACCGCCTGGGGCGACACCAGGTGTGTCTTCACGCCCGCCAGCACCCACCGCTCGACCGTGGTCGCAGCGATGACCTTGCTGTTGGTGCAGGTAGCAGCTCCGCGATCGTAATGGCCGCTGCAGATATACTTGCCGCCCTTCAGCGTCATGGCAGAGCCGCACTGGTCGCACTTCATCAGGCCGGACAGCAGCCGCTTGGGTTTGCGGCCGTGGGCGGCGGGCAGGGCGGACAGCTCGGCCTTGCGGCGCTGGACGCGTTCCCACAGTTCGTCGTCGATGATGCGCAGGGCGGGGGCGGGCTGACGGATCCAGTCTTCGGGCGGGTTCAGGACCGATGAACGTTTCCCCGTATCGGGATGCTTGCGATAACGGCGCCGGTTAAACGCGCGCGTGCCGATATAGAGTTCCTGGTGCAGGATGCCATCCTGGGCACGGCGGTCACCGTGGATGGTCGACGGCGTCCACGTCCCGCCGCGAGGTCCGGGTTCGCGTGCGGTGTTCAGGCTGTGCGCAATTGCGCGGGGCGATTCTCCGTCGGCGTAACGTTCGAAAATCGAACGGATCACGCCTGCCTGACGTGTGTTGACCGCCAGTTCGCCTTTAGCGCCCAGATCATACCCGTAGCAGCGGCCTCCGCCGGAGAAGCCGTCCTTGACGCGAGCGACAAGGCCGCGGCGCGTCTTGTTGCCGAGTTCGGTCAGGAACATCTGGTTCATCGTGCCCTTCAGCCCGATGTGGAGTTCCGTCACGTGTCCTTCTGAAAGGGTCTCCAGCGCCACGCTGGCGTACTTCAGCCGAGGCGACCGGCTATCTGTTCGGCGAGCGCGGCGCGGATGCAGCCATCTCCGGCTCGGTCTGGATGGACGCCGATCATGACCGTGCACGCGACGGCGGCGAGGCCCCTCAGTTCGACTGGACCGTCGAGCTGTTCCTGAACGATGTGCTGATGGACACGGTCCGCACCGACGCCGACGGCGGCTACGCCTTCACCGGCGTGGCGCCCGGCACGGGCTATGCGGTTCGCTTCCGCCACCCGCAGAACAATGCGGTCTACGGCGGCTCCCGTCCGAACGAGACCGGCGCGACCTTCGTCGACGGCGTCGTCTCGACCTCGAACGCGGGCGGCGCGACCCTGAAGGATCGTGAACTGACGGGCGTTACCCTGCAGCCCGGTGCGACCGTCCCGCAGCAGTCCTTGCCGCTGGATCCTTGGGGCTTCGTCTATGACGCTGTCCGCCGGACCCCGGTGCAGGGCGCGGTGGTCGAGATCAACGGTCCCACCGGCTTCGACCCGGCCCAGCATCTGCTGGGTGGCTCGGGCTCCGCGCGCCAGACCGTCGACGCCCTGGGGCTGTATTACTTCCAGCTGCTCAATGCGGCTCCGGCGGGCGTCTACACCTTGTTGGTGACGCCGCCCAACGGCAGCTACAATCCGATCCAGCCGTCCAGCATCCTGCCGCCGTGCGTCGGGCCGCTGACGGTCCATGCGACGCCGGACCCCATGCTGGTCTCGACCAGCAACGGGCCGCCGCCGGCGGGCACGGCCGAGAACTGCGCCACGGGCACGTTGACGACCGGCTATGTCCTCTCGCTGAACCTGACGCCGGGCGTTTCGGCCAATGTCGTCAACAACAACATCCCTCTGGATCCGATCCTGGAGGGGGCGATCGAAGTCACCAAGACCACGCCGATGGTCAACGTCGTGCGCGGCGGTCTGGTCCCTTACGTCATCACGGCCCGCAACACGCTGGCCGGGACGGTGCCGGGCGTGACCCTGACGGATCGCACGCCTGCCGGTTTCCGCTATCGCGAGGGCAGCGCCCGTATCAACGGCGTGGCGGTCGAGCCGATCCAGAACGGTCGTCTGCTGACCTGGAACGACCTGACCTTCGCGGCGGGTGAAACCAAGCGTCTGGAACTGATCCTGGTGGTCGGTTCGGGCGTGGTCGAGGGCGAGCACACCAACGTCGCCTTTGCGGTGAACCCGATCGTCGATCAGGTCATCTCCAACCTGGCCGAGGCCACGGTGCGGATGATCCCCGACCCGGACTTCGACTGCACAGACATCCTGGGCAAGGTGTTCGACGACCGGAACGGCAACGGCGTTCAGGACGACGGCGAACCGGGTCTGCCGGGGGTGCGTCTGGCGACTGCGCGCGGTCTGCTGATCACGACGGACGCCGAGGGCCGGTATCACATCACCTGCCCGATGATCCCGAACGAGGACCGCGGCTCCAACTTCATCGTGAAGCTGGACGACCGGACCCTGCCGACGGGCTACCGCGTCACCTCGGGCAACCCGGAAACGGTGCGCCTGACGCGCGGCAAGTTCGCCCGCCTGAACTTCGGCGCCGGCCTGCACCGCGTGGTCCGTCTGGACCTGAACGGCGCGGCCTTCGACGGCGAAGCTCTGCGTCCGGAGTTCGAACAGCAGTTCGAGGGCCTGATCGCGACCCTGGTCGACCGACGCCTATGTCACCTATGATTCCGAACGCTGGGTCGACGCCAAGAACACCGTGCAGACGCCGGGGTATCTGTTGGTGAATCTGGGCGTCCGCCGCCGCTGGCGCGTGGGCGATAGGGACTTGGCCCTGCGTGCGGTGGTGGTGAACGCCTTCAGCCGAACCGGCTGGATGGGGACCCCCAGCGAACAGCTTTGGTCGATCGCTCCGCGCACCTTCAGGGCGACGTTGACGGCGACGTTCTGAGGTATGGCGGCAGGCTGGCTCAGAAGGCGCGGACGACGCCGAAATTCACCTGGGAGTAGTCGTAGCGCATGGCGCCCAAGGCCATCGGAGCTTTCTTTCTTCACCTCTTCGTGGCGAATAACCTCGTGGGGTAGGCCGGCACGCGGCTGGAAACCATGGCCGCTGACCGCTTCTGGCTGGCCCACGCCGTCGAGGCGGGCGTCAGCCTGATCCTGTTCGGGCTGCGGTGGCCGACCAAGCGCGCGATGGCGGCCGCGCAGGCTTCAAGCCAGGGCGCTTGAGCGCCCTGGAGAGGGGGGAAGCCGCCTGCGTCCTGTGGAGCGGCTCGACTGATCGGCCGCCCGCACAAGCTTCGCGCTTGTATTAGCCGTCGATCCTCAGGCGACCGCGAAGGTCGGCGGCGGCAGGCTCAGCTTGGTGTCGCTCACCGGGGCCTCGTTGAAGAACTTGACCAGCAGGGCCTGCACCTCCGGGTGAGCCTCGAAGACGTTATGGCCGGCGTTCTCGACCAGAACCTGGGCCTTGTTCTGGAACTGGGCGATGACCTCGGCCTGTTCTTCCAGCGGGGTGCGACCGTCGAGGGAGCCGGCGACCAGAAGCGCCGGGGTCTCGATGCGGATCGGCGCGCGGAAGTCGTCGCCCAGGTCGACGCCGGGGATGGCGCCCAGCAGATGCGGCATGGGCATGTTGAAGGCGTCGCCCAGAACGGCCGTCTTCGCCTCGCGGGCGATGAGCGCCAGGCGTTCGGGCGAGATGCCCGAGGCCAGATCCATCGCCTCGGACATGCCGCCGAGGTTGAAGAAGCGGTGGGGCGGCGGGAATAGCGGCGGAAGCACGTCCGTCTTGCCGGCGTCGAGCGCCAGGTAGATTTTCGGCAGCATGGACAGCGACGGCGGATTGGCGACCATGGCGGAGGCCATGTACTGAATCCCGAACCCGCCCATCTGAATGTCGACCGTGCCGTTCTCGGCGGCCAGGGCCACCGTCACCGGATTGGCTTCGAACCGCTCATGCACGCGACGCATCAGGGCCGGCATGTTCGGGATCGCCGCGCGGACGACCGGGTCCTGCCCCATCAGGTGATCCACGCGGTCCAGGAACATGTCGATATGGGCCGGGCGCTTGACGGTCTGATCCTGACCTTCGAGGCTGGCCAGGGCGACGCGACCGATCGAATTCGGATGGCGCTTCAGCACCGAGAGGGCCAGGTGGGTGCCGTAGCTGATGCCCCACAGATTGACCTTTTCCACGCCCAGATGGCGGCGCAGGTCCTCGATGTCGTCGGCGTTCTGTTCGGTGTTGTAGCCGGTCATGGCGACGCCGGCGCGGGTCCAGTCGATCCAGGCCTTCTGCATTTCCTCGCGATACCAGGCGGTGATCCCGGCATGGGTCATGGCGGGGAAGGGCGTGGTCGTGGGGCGGTCAGGAATATGGCCCGACAGCCCGACCCCGCGCTGATCCAGGGCGATGACGTCGGCCGCTTCCCTCAGCGCCATGAAGATCGGGAAGCGCGGCCCCATGGCCGTGCGCGGGCCCGACCCGCCCGGCCCGCCGGCCAGATAGACGATGGGCGGTCCCGGGTTTTTCGAGGTCGAGGCGAAGCGCACGTAGCCGATGCGAATGCGGCGCGAGCCCGGAACGCGGCGATCCTCGGGCACTTCGAAGAAGCCGCGTTCTGCGTCGACCTCCTCGCCGTTGCCAGCCTTGAAGCGGAACGTTCCGGCTTGGGCTTGAGCCTCCTGGGCCTGGGCGGTTCGGGAAAGAACCGCCAGGCCGGGAAGGGAGAGACCGGCGGCGGCCAGGATGGAGCGGCGGTTCGGGGATGTGTGTTTCATGACCTCGGTTGAAGCAGGCTTTCCGGCGCTGCGGGGCGCGCTTCGGCCAACGGTCTGCCTGCGTCGGTGAACGGCAGCGCTTTGCGGCGAATGGCGATAGGGTCGCCGCCATGTGGCGGATTCTCTTCATCGCGATTCTCTGGACCTCGCTGCCGACGGCGTTGCGAGCGCAGGATCAGGGCTATGACTGGCAGGCGTGTCGGGGCGAACCGGGGGCGGCGACGCCGGTTCTGCACGACTGCCGCCCGGTCGGGGGCGTCATCGATCCGCAAGGGAAGGAGCTGTGGCTGCGCGCCGTCGTGCAACGGCCGAGCGGCGATGAACCGGCCGCTCTCTATGTCGTGGGCGCCGCCTCCTCGGAGGCCTGGCTCAATGGTCAGAAGCTGGGCGCGAACGGACGACCGGGCGGCTCGTCGGCGTCGGAAGCGCCCGGCCGCTATGAGGCGTCCTTTCCCATCCCCGAACGGATGTGGCGTCGGGCCGACAACCTCGTCGTGGTCCACATGTCGTCGTTTCACGGCGTGGTGCGTCTGGACAATCCCGTCGCGGGCATTGCCGTCGCCCCCTATCCCTGGCCGTCGCGCACGGTTCCGGTGGCGATCGCTTTCATCGCCGCCGGCGCGCTGTTCGCCGCCGCCTTCGGCTTTACCGTCATCTACAGCCTGCGCCGCACGGGCTCGAGCCTGGCGTTGGCGGCCCTGGCCGGGGTCGCGGGTCTGCAGGCGATTCTGGAGAGCTTGCGGGCGCTGGTTCCCTATGCCTATCCCGTCCACGGTCTGCGGCTGGTCGGCATCTGGGTTCTGAGCGCCGCCTTCGCGGTCATGCTGGTTTCCTATGTCGTGTCGCGCTTCTGGCCGCAGGCGCGCGGTCGGCTGATCCTTCTGGCCGCGGCGGCCGTGGCGGCGACCAGCCTCGCGCCCGGTTTTGACCTGAAGACGCTTCTGGCCCTGATGGTCGGCCTGGCGCTTTCCATCGTCGTGGCCGCCGCCGCCGTGCGCCGTCGTCAGCCCGGCGCGCGGCCGATTCTGGCCTATCTCGCCGTCTTCATCGGGGTCGGCCTGCTATTCCCGACCTGGCTGGTCGACCTGTCCTACTTCCTGTTCGCAACGGGCCTCGTCCTTCCTCTTCTGATGGCCGACGTCGTGCGGCTGGGCCGCGCCGACCAGGCGCGGGAGGCGGCGCTGACGCGCGCCGCGGCGCGTCCGAACTGCCTGACGGTGGCCTCGTCGCGCGGGGTCGAGCGGGTGCCGCTAGGCGACATCCTGGCCGTGGTCGGGGCGGACGACTATGTCGAACTGCAACTGACGAACGGGCGGCGATTGCTGCACGCCGCGCGTCTGGATCGGCTCGAAGCCGACCTGCCGGCCAGCTTCCTGCGGGTCCACCGCTCGGTGATCGCCAACCTCGCACACGTCCGCGGCTTCGAGCGCGACGGTGGACGGGGGCGGTTGCTGATGCAGGAAGGCGCGCCCCTGCCCATCAGCCGTAACCGTCTTCCCGCCGTTCGCGACGCCCTCGACGAGCCCGCGCTACAGTCAGCATGATGCTGACCATGCCGTCGGTGTCTCAGGTCGCCAGGCTGGTGTGCACCGGCACGCCGTTCTTGATGGCCAGGGTGACGGGGGTGCGTTCCGCCACGACGGCGAGGCGGGCGCGCTGATCCTCGTCCAGGGGGCCGGCGGGCGTCAGCACCCGTTCGATGCGCGGCGGGGTTTCGCCGCCCAGGTATTCCAGATGCACGTCCAGCCCTTCCAGAGGCCAGCCCTTCTTCTCGGCGTACATGGTCAGGGTGATGGCCGTGCAGGCCCCCAGGGCCGAGACCAGCAGGTCGAAGGGGGCAGGGCCGCTGTCGGCGCCGCCCAGACGTTCGGGCTCGTCGGCGGTCAGTTCGTGCTTCAGGTCGCCGCCCGTTCGGATCGAGGTCCGATAGCGGGCGGTTCCAATGTGGGCGTGGGCGACGGCCATGCAGGGCGCTCCGGTCAGGACATGGGATTGGCGGTTTCGGCCGGGTCGGGCGGCAGGGGAATGAACTCCTGATCATCCATGTCAGGCAGCTTGATGCGACCCGCGCGCCAGTCGGCCTTGGCCTGTTCGATCCGGTCCTTCGACGACGAGACGAAGTTCCACTCGATGAAGCGTTCGCCCACCGGCTCGCCGCCCAGCACCATGACGGTCGAGGGCTCCAGCGCACAGACGACCGAGGCGATTCCTTTCTCCAGCACCGCCATCTGGCCGTGGCCGATCGGGCGGCCGTCGTCGATCTCGACCAGGCCCTGGACGACATAGACGGCGCTTTCGGAATGGTCGGTCGGGGTCTGGAAGCGGGCGCCGGGCTCCAGCTCCAGGTGCAGATAGTGCAGGGGCGAGAAGGTGCTGACGCCGGCCTTCATGCCCAGGGTCTCGCCCGCGACCAGACGGCCCTTCACGCCGCTTTCAATCCAGGTCGGCAACTCGCCGGGGGTGACGTGCTGGAACGAGGGAGCGATCTCTTCCTGGCCGTTCGGCAGGGCGACCCAGGCCTGGATGCCCTCCAGACGGGCGCCTTCGCGTCGGGCGCGCTCGAAGCGTTCGGAGTGGGTCACGCCGCTGCCGGCCGTCATCCAGTTGACTTCGGAGGGGCGGATGTCCTGCTGGACGCCCAGGCTGTCGCGGTGGGTGATCTCGCCCTCGAACAGATAGGTCAGGGTGGAGATGCCGATGTGCGGGTGCGGGCGCACGTCGACGCTGCGCGGAAGGCCCGCAGGCATATCGACCGGCCCCATATGGTCGAAGAAGGCGAAGGGGCCGACCATGCGGCGTCGGGCATGGGGCAGGACGCGGCCCACCTCGAACCCGCCGAGATCCTTGCGGCGCTGGTCGATTATCAATTCAATCATCGGGGACCCTTGGTGTTGGGGCTGGCGCGAGAGACCGCCTCCCGACCGAACGGCCGAGAGGCGGAAAAGTCTATTCGCGGTCGTAGGAGAACTGAATGCCGGCTGTGCCGCCGGTCTCGATGAACAGGTTCATGAAGGCGGGCACGGTCTCGGCCCGCTTCCAGTCGCGCTGCAGTTCGCAGAACAGCTGAGGCACGGAGATCATCTTTCCGCCCGCCTGCTCGATGCGGCGCAGGGCCATGTCGTGGGCGGCGACCGAGGTGCCGCCGACGGCGTCGGCCACGACATAGACCTCATAGCCTTCGCGCAGGGCGTCCAGGGCCGGGAAGGTCAGGCAGGCCTCGGTCCACAGGGCGGTCATGATCAGCTTCTTGCGGCCGGTCGCCTCGACCGCCTTGCGGAATTCCACGTCCTCCCAGGAGTTGATCGTGGTGCGGTCATAGGTCGGATAGTCGGCCAGAACCTTGCGCAGTTGCGGGATCGGCGGCTTGTTCAGCCCGGTCTTCACATTGACCGTCGAGTGGACGATCGGCAGCCCATAGGCGACGGCGGCCTTGGCCGTGCCGACGATGTTGTTGACCAGAAGCTGGCGGTCCATCGAGGCGATCGAGTTCACCTGAACCGGCTGGTAGTCGATGATGACGAAGGCCGAATTCTGAGGCGTCAGAAGGTCGTCGGCGACGGGATCGCGGATCGGTTCGCTGGCCATGTTGAAGGCTCCGGGGTGGGGGTGCAGAAGGGGCCGACCTCGCCGCGGGGGCGAGGCCGACGGGAAACGTCAGGACCGCTGCGAGTCCAGGGTTTCGTGATCGGTCGCGACCTGCTGGGCCTTGCCGTAGCTCTCGATCAGCAGCTGATAGGCGGGGAAGATGTTGGTGTAGATCGCGGCCCACTGGGCGGCGTCGTCGCGATGCCAGGTCTTCTGCAGTTCCGAGGCGACGGCGGCCATGTCCATCGGCACGACCCCGGCCTGGACCACGCGGGCCAGGGTGATTTCCTGGGCCATCTTGGAATAGGTGCCCGAGGCGTCGACCACGACGAAGACCTTGTAGCCTTCATAGGCGGCGCTGATAGCGGGGAAGGCCATGCAGACGCTGGTGATGGTGCCGGCGATGATCAGGGTCTTGCGGCCCGTCGCCTTCACCGCAGCGACGAAGTCGGGATTGTCCCAGGCGTTGATCTCGCCCTTGCGCGCCACATACTGGGCGTGGGGAGCGTTGGCGTGAATCTCAGGGATCAGCGGGCCGTTCGGCCCCTGCGGCACCGAGGCGGTGGTGATGACCGGCAGCTTGGCCAGGGTCGCCATCGAGGCCAGGGCGGCGGCGTGGCGGCGCAGGGTGGTCATCGGCATGTCGGCCACGGTCTGGAACAGGCCGCTTTGGTGGTCGATCAACAGCATGACGGCGTCGTTCGGGTCGATGACCGGACGCTGGCCGTTGAAGTTGGCAGGGGCGGAAGTCGACATGGGGCGTTCCTTTCAGGCAGGGGGCCGCGTCCGGACAAATGTCCGGTGGGGGCGGGGGTTGCGGCCCGGTCCGAAGGCCGGGCCTGACGTTGTTGTGAGTGGGGGTCGTGAGCCGGATCAGGCGGCGGGGATGTCGCCGAAGCGGCCGCTGTTGAAGTCCGTGACCGCCTGACGGATTTCGTCCTCGCTGTTCATCACGAAGGGGCCGTAGCCGACGATGGGCTCGTCAATCGGCTCTCCGGTCAGGATCAGCAGCACGGCGTCCGCGTCGGCGCTCAGAGTAACGCTGTCGCCCTGGCGGTCCAGCAGCAGAGCCTCGGCGGACCCGGCCGGCTGGTCGCCGTTGACGGTGACATGGCCCGACAGGACCACCACGATGGCGGTGTGGCCTTCCGGCAGGTTGAGTGTCGTCTCGGCGTCCCGGTTCAGCCGCACGTCCCACACATTGATGGGGGTGAAGGTGCTGGCCGGACCCTTGGCGTCCGCGCCGAACTGACCGGCGATGATCCGGGCCGTGCCGGCGTCATCAGGCAGGACGACCGACGGAATGTCGGCGTTCAGGATCGACTGGTAGCCGGGGCGGGTCATCTTGTCCCTGGCGGGCAGGTTGACCCACAGCTGCACCATGCGGAAGGGGCCGCCGGTCCGCGCAAAGGCGGGCGAGTGGAACTCTTCGTGCAGGATGCCGCCGCCCGCCGTCATCCACTGGACGTCGCCGGGGCCGATAGTGCCGCGCTGGCCGGTGGAGTCGCGGTGCTCGACTTCGCCGTCATAGACGATGGTCACGGTCTCGAAGCCGCGGTGGGGGTGCTGGCCGACGCCGCGCCGCTTGTCGGTCGGCTCGAAATTGTGCGGACCGGCATAGTCGAGCAGCAGGAAGGGGCTGACCTGCTTGCCCACGGCGTCATAGGAAAACAGCGAGCGAACGGGGAAGCCGTCGCCGACCCAGTGGCCGCGATCATTGCCGTAACGTCCCAGAACCTTCTTCATGGTGTGTCTCCTGTGGCGACCGGGCCTCGCCGATCGCGTTGGAGACTTTATGACGTTGGAACGCCGGTCGCGGGAGATTGCGAAATCGCCTCGCTGCGTTCTATCAATAGAACGATGCGGGACCTCAACGACCTCTATTACTTCGTCCAGGTGGTGGACCACGGCGGCTTTGCGCCCGCCGCGCGCGCCCTGGGGATGCAGAAGTCCAAACTGAGCCGCCGGGTCGCCGCGCTGGAGGACCAGTTGGGCACGCGGCTGATCCACCGCTCGTCGCGCAAGTTTTCCGTCACCGAGATCGGTCAGGCCTACTACCAGCACTGCCTGGCCATGCTGGTCGAGGCCGAGGCGGCCCAGGCCGTGATCGACAATGTCACCGCCCAGCCGCGCGGGGTCATTCGCGTGGCCTGCGTGCCGGGGCTGCTGACCTATCAGATGGGCGGCCTGATCGCCCGGTTCATGGCCCTCCATCCCGAGGTCGAGGTGCATCTGCACAGCACCAGCCGCCGGGTCGACGTCATCGGCGAGGGCTTCGACCTGGCCATCCGCGTGCGCGAGCCCCCGCTGGAGGAGACGGATCTGGTCATGCGCAAGCTGGACGAGAGCGTGCACCGTCTGGTCGCCTCGCCCGATCTGATGGCGCGTTTCGCTACGCCTTCCGGGCCGGCGGACCTGGCCGACTGGCCCAGTCTGGATTTCGGTCCGGCGCGCGGGGACCATGTCTGGGCCCTGCATCATCGCGGCGGCATGACCGCCTCGGTGCGCCATAGGCCACGTCTGGTGACGGACGACCTCCACATGCTGCACGAGGGCGCGCTGCGGGGGCTGGGCCTGGTCCTGCTGCCAAGCGTGGCGGTGGCGGGCGATCTGGAGGCCGGGCGGCTGATCGACCTGCTGCCCGACTGGCGGCCCAAGCGCTGGATCGTCCACGCGGTCTTCCCGTCGCGGCGGGGGCTGCTGCCGTCGGTGCGGCTGCTGCTGGACTTTCTCGCCGAGGGTTGCGCGGCCCAGCAGATTCACGGTGAAACCCCCGCGTCGCTGCGCGCGACCCCCTATGCCTTTGCGGAGACGATAGACTGATGCGTCTGGTCGGACTGTCGGGCAGCCTGCGGGCCGCCTCCTATAACAGCGCCTTGTTGCGCGCGGCGCAGGGCCTGACGCCCGAAGGCGTGGAACTGATCGAGGGCTCGATCCGGGGCATTCCCCTCTACGACGGCGACGTCGAACGGGATCAGGGTCTGCCCGAGGCGGTGGTGGCGCTGAAGGAACTGATCGCCGGCAGCGACGGCCTGCTGCTGTTCACGCCCGAGTACAACAACGGCGTTCCCGGCGTGTTCAAGAACGCCATCGACTGGCTTAGCCGCCCGGCCTCGGACATCGAGCGGGTGTTCGGCGGGCGGCCGGTGGCGGTGCTGGGCGCCTCGCCCGGCCCCTTCGGCACGGTGATGAGCCAGGCGGCTTGGCTGCCGGTCCTGCGCACCCTGGGGACCGCCCCCTGGTTCGGCGGGCGACTGCTGATCCCGCACGCGGGCTCAGCCTTCGATGCGGAGGGGAGGCTGATCGACGAGGACGCCCGCCGCCGTCTGGCCCGCTTCATCGGTGGTTTCGCGGATCACTGCCGTTCAACCGCCGGCTGATCGCCCCCGACGCTGCGTCAGTCCTGAATGAAGTGCGGCAGGAAGCGCGAGGTGTTGCGGGTGATCAGGCTTGTGTCTTCGCGCAGGCTCATGCCGGCGGCCTCGTCGCCGACCACCCAGGACCCGACGATGACGTGGTTGCCGTCGAAGCGGGGCGGGTTGCAAAGGGCCTGACGGATCCACCGACCGCCGCCATAGCCGCCGTCGATGACCTCGGCGGCGCTGCGGCCCTGTTCGATCAGTTCGACGTTGGCGCCTTCGCGCGAAAACAGAGGCTTGCGGACGTAGGATGATCCAAGAGCTGAATGGGCCGGATCGTCCTCGAAATAGGCCTCCAGCAGGTTGGGGTGGCCCGCGTGGCGTTCCCACAAAAGGGGCAGGATGCCCTTGTTGGACAAAAGGCTCTTCCACGCCGGCTCCAGCACCGTCACCCCCGCCGTCGGCAGGGGCGCGGCGTAGTCGTCGCGCAGCATCTGCTCCCACGGATAGAGCTTGAACATCGCCTGGATGATCCAGTTCTCATGGTCTACGAACTGACCGTCGGCGTTCAGCCCGATCTGGTCGATGGCGACGAACTGCGGGTCCAGCCCGGCCTGCTGGGCCAGGTCTTCGAGGAAGCGCACCGTCTGGCGGTCCTCGACGAAGTCGGCGTCCGAGCTGAAATGCACGAAGCCGCCATTGGGGAAGATGGCCCGGAAGCGATCGACCAGCTTCTCGTGCAGGCTGTTGAACTGATCGACGTCGGCGGGCAGGACGCCGGCCTTGATCTGATCCTCCAGCCACAGCCACTGGAACACCGCCGTCTCATAGATGCTGGTCGGGGTGTCGGCGTTGTATTCGTACAGCTTGGCCGGACCCGTGCCGTCATAGGCGAAGTCGAAGCGCCCATAGAGCGACGGATCGCCCCGTTTCCAGCTGTCGGCGACGTAGTCCCGCATGGGCTCGGGGATGTCGAGCTGCTCCATCAGCCGTTCGGACTGGACCGCCTCGGCGACCAGGTCCAGGCACATGGCGTGCAGTTCCTCTGTCGGCGCCTCGATCCCGTCCTCGACCTCGGCCATCGTAAAGGCATAGGCGGCGGTTTCGTCCCAATAGAGTTCACCGCCGGTGTGACGCCAGGTGAAACCGAGGCTGTCGGCCTGGGCGTCCCAGTCGGGGCGGGGATCAAGGCGCAGACGTTGCATGGATCAGGCCGGGTCCTTGTCGGGCGTCGATTGACCGATGCGCGGGGTGACAATGGTCACGTCCTTCTGGGTCAGGCGAGCCAGGACGTCGTCGGCCGAGGAATGGCCGGGCAGGATGCCGGCGTCGCGCAGCTTGGCGTCCAGATCGGCGCCGGTGCGGCGGTCTTCCAGGGCCTGGTTCTCGCGCAGTTTTTCTTCCTGCACGGCCTGACGCTGCTTGATGCGTTGCAGGCTGTCGGCGGCCGAGCCGATGCGCGACTGGGCGCCGGCCGAGTTCAGCGCCACCGAGGTCTGGGCGCGCTGGACGGACTCGTTAACCTTGACGATGTCGATCTCGCGGCGGAGCGTCTCGATCTTCTGGTCGGTCGAGGCGATGGCGGTGCGCAGTCGCGCCTCGGCCGTCTTCATGTCCTCGATCAGCGGGCCGCGGCTTGAAATCTCGACTTCCAGTTCGGCGATGCGGACGGCGACTTCGCGCGCCAGATCAGTCTTGCCCTGACCCAGGGCAGAGCGGGCCGAGCTTTCATATTTGGCGATCTGGTCGTGGAAGCTGGCCATTTCATTCTCGGCCATGCGACGGCGCGCCACCAGTCCGGCCAGGTCGTCGCGCGCCTTGCCCTGAGCGTTGTCGGCGTCGCGAATTTCCTGATCGAGGATCTTCAGCGCATTGGCGTCGATGACGCCCTGGGCTGCGTCATGGGCGGTGCCGCGGAACAGGGCGGAAAGTTTTCTGAGCATGGACATGGTCGGTTTCCGGGATCAGGCGGCGTCGGCGCCGAAGGTTTCACGCAGTTCGGTGGCGTCGATGGCGTTTTCCGCCAAGGTGCGCAACTCGATCAGGATGGTTTGCAGGGTCGTCTTGCACGACAGTTCGCCCATCAGCTCATAGACGTCCTCGCCGCCGACATTGGTGATGGCGAAGTTCGACAGGGGCACCACGCGCTGGGCCTTCAGCAGAAACTCGTTGAAGGCGTGGCGGTCGGCCTGTTCGGCCACGGGCCACAGCAGCACCGAGCAGACGATCTGGGCGCCGCCGACGCTGAGATAGACTGGCAGGTCCCCATACTCGTGCATGGTGGCCAGCAGAACAGCGTCGGCTCCTTCCAGCACGCGCAGGGTCATCTCGCCCTCGCGGACCAGGGGCGAGGCGTCCAGCGCCGCCTTGATGGCCGGCACGGTCCAGGGGGTTTCGATCACGGCGTCCATATGGTGGTCGTCTCCAGAAGTGATGGGATCAGAGGTGGGGCGGCGCGCCCGACCGGCAAGGTCTCGTCCGGCAAGATGCGGTCCGCGCGTCGAATCGGTGATGATGGCGCGGACGGCGGCCTTCACGTCGTCGCGTGCGGCCTCGGGCACCCAGAGTTCCAGCTTGACCAGTCCGGCCTCGCGGCGCGCCTGTCGCCACGCACGAATGCGCTCGGTTGCGGCGGAGGAGGGGGCGGGCAGTTTGGTCATGTTTCATGTAACGCGTAACATGAATGCTTGACATCGAGCAATGCAGGGCGGAATTTCAGGCCATGATCCGCATCATTCGGTCGCATCGACTCTGTTCGCTCGCAGTCGGCTCGCAGCAGGCCTAGATAGTCGCCCATGTTCAAGAAGCTTTTCGGACAGTCGGACAAGGCCGCGCCAGCGTCGCGTCTGGCGACGGTTCGCAACATCACCGTGGGCCGCACCGTGGCGCTGGATCCTCTGGCCTGGCGGCGACTGGGCGATGAGACTCATTTCACCCTCGACCGCGACGTGCTGGACATCACGGCCCAGGGCCTGGTCAGTCTGGACGGCGGGCAGTTCGTCCACCGCTTTTATACCGACGATCACGTCATGCTTCAGGCTATGAGCGACGACGAGGCGGGGGCGGAAAGCTATGACTTCAGCCTGTTCGTGCCCTGGACCTCGGCCTATCCGCCGGGTGAGCGCGAGCGCCGCATCTGGCGGGACCGTCTGTCGGCGCCGGTGTTTCATGGCGCGGCCGAGGATCTGCCCGACTATCCGCGCTTCTGGTTTTCCGAAAGCGACGCCATCCAGCCGCCCGTCACCCTGTGGGAGACCATCTGGGACGACCGCGCGGCGACGACGCCCTATGCCAAGATCTTCCAGACCTGCATGCTGTACGGGCGTGATCTGGCCGGGGGGCGCGAACTGATGATCGCCCTGGAGCAGCAGCCCGAGGGCGGCGAGACGACGCACGAAATCATGATCGGCATTCCGCTGGAAATGGCCGAGTTCCGCGCCTGACGGCGCCTGGGGAGAAGCAAGATGTTCGACTGGTTCACGTTTCAACAGGGGGCGATCGCCTTCCTGATCGCCTTCGCGGCGGCGGGCGCCTTCACCCTGGCCTTCAAGCTGATCTACCAGTGGGTCACGCCCTATCATGAGCGCACCCTGATCCGCGAAGGCAATCCGGCCGCGGCTATCGCGCTCGGCGGCGCGCTGATCGGCTATATCCTGCCGCTGGCCTCGGCCCTGTCGCACACTGTCAGCCTGGCCGAGTTCGCCGCCTGGGCCCTGCTGGCCGGCGTGATCCAGATCGTGGTCTTCGTGGCGGTCAGCCGGCTGGCCTTCCGCAATCTGGTGGTACGCATCGAGGCGGGCGAGATCGCCGCCGCCGTCTATCTGGCTTCCATCTCCATCGGCGTCGGCCTGTTGAACGCCGCCAGCATGACGGCGTGAGCGCGATGACCGATCCCAGGGACCTGCCCCAAGACTTGCCCAAGACCAGGACGATGCGCCGCATGAAGCGGTCGCGCGTCCTGCACGTCAGCAGCCTGATGGCCACCGCCAGCTTCTCGCTGGCCGCCTGCGGCTCACCCCAGGTCGCTGCGCCGGAACCCGAGCCGGTTCAAGCCTACACGTCGCTGGAGGAATGCCGCGCCGCCGACGATATCTCGGACGCCGAGTGCGACGCGGCCCAGGCCGAGGCGCAGAAGCAGGCTGCGACCACGGCGCCGCGCTACGCCACCCAGTCCGAGTGCGAGGGCCAGTGGGGACCGTCGCAGTGCCAGCCCAACCACAGCGGCGGCGGCTCCTTCTTCACGCCGCTGCTGACCGGCTTCATCATCGGTCAGATGCTGGACGGCGGGCGTTATCGCGGCGGCGGTCCGCTGTATCGCGACCGCGACGGCCAGTATTCCAACGGCTACGGCGGCGGCTACACCTACCGCGACTATCGCACCGGCAAGACTCTGACCAACGGTCGCGAACACGGCGACGTGGCCCGCCAAGCCCCCAGTCGGGTGCAGAGCCGCACCACGGTCGTCTCGCGCGGCGGCTTCGGCGGCGGCGGACGCGGCTACGGCGGCTAGGCGGACGTCTTGCGGACGGCGGCGCCAACCCGCGCCGCCTCCAGCGCGGACGATCAACTCACGGGATAGGCGCGCACCACGCGCAGTTTCCATACGCCGCCTTCGCGAACCGCCATCGAGAGGTTGGCGAACCGGCGCACTTCTTTCCAGCTGACGGCGAGGTCGCTGGAACTGCCTTCATGGCTCGCCTCTTCCTTATGTCGTCATTCCGGCGAGGTGGTCTTTTCCATGAAGACCACGCCCGGCTGGTCGGGGCGGGGGCCGGCAACCGCCCATCCCTGTCGGTCGTAGAAGCGCAGGGCGCGGGTGTTCGCCTCCGACACGCTAAGTCGCGCCCGCGCGAAGCCGCGGCGGTTGAGCGTGGTCATCGCCTGGCGGTCGAGCGCATTCGCACGCCGCCCAGGATCGCGCCGACCGCCAGTTGGCGCGCCCAGCGCCAGCCCGGACGGCCGACGATCTCGATGACGGGGCGGCGACGCAGCGAGCGGACGCCAGGATCGCGGGGATCAGCAGCGCCGCCAGCGGGGCGAGGAAGGCGACGATCCATCAGCTGTTGCGAAGGCGTCGCTCGCCGTCCAGCATGATCCTGAGGATCCATCGGGGCATTGGGGCGGCCGTCAGAGGGCGCGGGCCGCGAGGGCCAGGCTCGAGATGACCACGCCCCAGGTCAGGGCGAGGCCGGTCAGGTAGGCGACCGTGCGGGCCGGCTGCAGGCCGCGCAGATAGATCGCCGTGTGCAGGTATCGCACGGCGACGAAGGCGCCGAACCACCAGGCCGCCGCATCGGCGGCTCCGCCCAGCAGGGCGAAGGTCAGGGCGGCGATCAGGAAAAAGGGGATGTTCTCGAGATCGTTGCGCCATACGGCGCCGCAGCGAACGACGAAGGGGGCCTCGCGGTCGGTCACGGTCGTCCGCATCAGCCGGGCGTCCTCGGGGACGAGGAAGGTGCGCGCTCGCGCTCGGCTCACCACCTGCGCGGCGCTGAGCAGGGTCGACTTGAACAACAGGGCCGCGAGTGCGAGGGCGAGGACGGGCAGGGCGGGATAGGCGATCATGAGGGGGCTCCTTGAACCAGGTGGCGGGAACCTGACCTCCTGAGCGGGGTGTTGATAGTGGCGGATTTGACAATATGATGGCTAAATTCGCCAAGTCGTGGAGGCGACGATGCGCAAGGTCACGGTCGGAATCCTGGTGTTCGAGGGCTGCCAGGAAAGCGGCCTGACCGCGCCCCTGGACGTCTTTCGCATTGTCGAAGCCCTGTCGACCGCCGGATCGGCGTCAGAGCCGGTGGCCTTAGAAGCCCGCTTCGTTTCGATCGGGGGCGGGATGCGCCGCACCGCCGGCGACCTGAGGGTCGAGACCGTTCCAGCCGAAAGCGCGACGCTCGACGCGGTGATCGTACCGGGCGTGCACCACCGCGACGTCGCCGATCTGCTGCGCGCGCTGACCCCGCTGGACGCCGAGGCGGCGTGGCTGGCGAAGGTCGCGTCGTCGGGCGCGCCGGTCCTGGCCTCGTGTTCCGGGGTCTTCATGCTAGGGGCGGCGGGCGTGCTGGACGGACGGCGCGCCACCACCAGCTGGTGGCTGGGGCCCGCCCTGCATGACCGCTTTCCGAACGTGCGGTTGGAAGCCGACGGCCGCATCGTGGCCGACGGCGTCTGCGTATCGGCGGCGGGGGTGACGTCCTATCACGACCTCGCGCTATGGCTGGTCCAGCGGTTCGCCGGCGAGGACCTGCGCCGGGCCTGCGCCAAATTCCTGCTACTTGATCTGGACCGGCAGACCCAGACCCCCTTTGTGATCGAGCAACTGATGGAGGCTCCGCGCGAGGATCTGATCGCAAGGGCGCGCGACTGGTTGAATGCGCGGCTGACGCAGACGGTTCGGATCGAAGATCTGGCGCGCCACTGCGGCGTCAGCCAGCGCACCTTGCTGCGCCGGTTCCGCGACACCGCCGACCGCACGCCGGCGCGCTATCTGCAAACCCTGCGTCTGGCGCGCGCCAAGGCGCTTCTGGAGGACACGGCCCTGCCGGCGGCGGAGGTGGCCGTCCAGTGCGGCTACGCCGACGTCGCGACCTTTCGCAAGACTTTCAAGCTTCGGGTCCGGCTGACGCCCTATCAGTATCGCGAACGATTTCGGCGCCGATTGCCGGACGAGACGGTCGTCGGAGCGGCGGCGTCCTGAGCCCCTCCGGGCCGCACGAAGGCGCGGCCTGGAGGGAGATCGTCGTCAGGCCGCCAGAAGTTCGTCGGCGGGGCCGAAGAACTCATAGTGGATGCGGTCGGCCGGCACGCCCGCCTGCGTCAGGTCGGAGACCAGGGCGCGCAGGAAGGGGCGGGGGCCGCAGAGATAGTAGTCGGCTTCCTGAATCGGGGTCTTGTCGGCCAGCCAGGCGCCGTCGATCAGTCCGGCATGGTCATAGTCGAAGCCCTGGGTCTCGCCCGCCGTCGGGGCTTCATAGAAGGTGCTGCTGCTAACGCCCGGGCGCGTCGCCGTCAGTTGGCGGACGTGCTCGCCCATGGCGTGAAGCCGACCATTGTAAGCCCCGTGGACATAGTGGACCGGAACCTGCGGGTGATGGGCGACCAGGGTCTCGAGCATGGACACCATCGGCGTCAGGCCGACGCCGCCCGACAGCAGAACGACCGGGCGCTGCGGCTGCTCGGGCAGGAAGAACTCGCCGGCCGGCGGAGACACCTTCAGCACCATGCCGGGACGGGCGTTGTCGTGCAGCCAGCCCGAGGCCAGGCCGTGCGGTTCGCGCTTCACCGTGATGCGATAGGCCTCGTCGTTCGGCGCGCAGGAGATGGAGTAGTTGCGCTTGACCGGCGGGTGGCCGGGAATGTCGAACCAGAAGGTCAGATACTGGCCCGGCTGGTGACGCAGCACCGGGCCGCCGTCCACGGGCTTCAGGATGAAGGAGGTGATGACCGCGCTTTCGGGGCGGATATCGGCGATCTCGAAGGCGCGCCAGCCCTTCCAGCCGCCCTTCGCCGCCGCCAGGTCGTCATAGATGGCGGCTTCGCGCGTGATCAGGATGTTGGCCAGGAACCAGTAGGCCTCGCCCCAGGCGTTCAGGATCTCTTCGGTCGCCGCATTGCCCAGCACGTGGGCGATGGCGCCCAGCAGGGCGTTGGCGACGTGGGGATAGTGTTCCGGCAGGATCTGCAGACCGACGTGCTTCTGGGCGATGCGCTCGACCGCGGCGGCCAGGGCGCCCAGATTGTCGATGTTGGCGGCGTAGGCCAGGATGGCGCCGGTCAGGGCGCGGGGCTGGGAGCCTCCCGTGTCATGGTGCGACTGGTTGAACAGGTCGCGGATCTCGGGGTTCTGGAACATCCGCGAATACATCTCGCGGACGATGTCGAGGCCGTGGGCTTCGAGGGCAGGAACGGTGGCTTTGACAAGCGCGATCGTGCGCTCGCTGAGGGCTTGCGACATCAGTGTCTCCTTGAAGAATAGCGATGTGAGAGAAGTGGAAGCCGTCGCGCGGCGTCAGCCGGTGGACGGCGCGCTAATGCGTTCGGAGCGGCGCGGCTGCGCCCGTTCCCTGGTCGGGACGCGGGCGGGGGCGTTGATCTGCGACGGGCCGGTCATCGGCTTCGCTCCATTGATGCATTGGAAATACATCTATAGCCCGCGTTTGAAAGATGCAAACAGAATGCATATATTTTCCTGCGGCGGGCTGACGCGCTGATCGGAGACCCGAATGCGCCTCACGCGCTACACTGACTACGCCATGCGGGTGCTGCTCTATCTGGGCGCGCGGCAGGAGCGGCTGTGCTCCATCGCCGAGATCGCGAGCGCCTACGACATTTCCCAGAACCATCTGATGAAGGTGGTCAGCGATCTGGTGAACGCGGGCTATCTGGTCAGCGTGCGCGGGCGTGCGGGCGGGATTCGGCTGGCGCGCCCCCCGGCGGAGATCAACATCGGCGCGATCGTCCGCCATACCGAGGACGGGTTCGATCTGGTGGATTGCGGCAGTTGCGTCATCGCGCCCGCCTGCGGTCTGACCGGCGCCCTGGCCCAGGCCTTGAGAGCCTTTATGGCGGTGCTGGACGGCTACACGCTCGAGAACCTGCTGAACAAGCGCCTGGACATGGCGGGTCTGTTCGACAGGTCGGCGTCCGGCGGCCAAGGCGCCGACGCGCTCTAGGGCCTGGCGAGGTCCAGCTTCATCCCGGCGACGATCAGGCAGGCGCTGTCGGCGACGGCGGCGATCCGCTGGTTCAGGCGTCCGGCTTCATCCCGGAAGCGGCGGCCCAGGGCGTTGTCGGGCACCAAAGACCAGCCGACCTCGTTGCTGACGACCCACAGGCTGGCCGGGCAGGCGGCGAAGGCGGCCGTCAGATCATCGACGGCGGCCGGCATGTCGCGATCCCCCAGCATCTGATTGCTGAGCCACAGGGTCAGGCAATCGACCACCGCGACATCCTTGGCGCCCAACCCCCGCACGGCGGCGGCCAGATCCAGCGGGGCTTCCAGCGTGCGCCAGCTGTCGCCGCGTTCGCGCCGGTGACGGTCGATGCGGTCGCGCATCTCGTCGTCGAAGGCCTCGGCGGTGGCGATCATCAGGGGAGGGCGGCCGGTTTCCGCCGCCGCCTGTTCGGCCTGTTTCTGGGCGTAGGCGCTTTTTCCCGAGCGGGCGCCGCCGAGGATCAGGGTCAGGCTCATTGATCGTCTCCGGTTGACCTCTGGGGCGCGCGGTCCTACTGCCACGGTCGCGTCAGGTTCCCCGAAAGGGGATCAAAAGGGAACGGAGTGTGAAACTCCGGCTGTTCCCGCAACTGTAAGCGGCTAGCCCGCGCGTCATACGCCACTGGCGGTCCGGAAGGCCACGGCCTGAACGACTTCTGGGAAGGCGACGCGCACCGGCCTTGATCCGCGAGCCAGGAGACCTGCCTGTCGCCGTCGTTCTCCGCGCGGTCGGGATGTGCCGAGCGGTCGAGGCAACTCGTGTGACGACAGTCGTAAACCAGCCGCGTCAGCGGCCGCTTTCGCTCATCCGGGCGGA
>NZ_DASWXW010000020.1:0-7639 GCF_036405315.1 Brevundimonas sp.
GACGATGGAGCCGATCAGCGACGACTTCAAACGGCTGACCATCACCTACGGCTTCATGGAGACGCCGAACGTGCCGCGCGCCCTGGGCCTGTGCCGCAAGCAGGGTCTGAAGTTCGACATCATGTCGACCAGCTTCTTCCTCGGTCGTCGCTCGGTCGTGCCGTCGGCGCGTCAGGGCATGCCCCTGTGGCAGGACAAGCTGTTCATCTTCCTGATGCGCAACGCGGCCAATCCGACCGACTTCTTCCATATCCCCCCCGGCCGCGTGGTCGAACTGGGCACGCAGGTCTCCGTATGAGTGGTGGAACGCCCAAGGGCAAAAGCTCGGCCGCGCGCGGTCGCCGCATGGCCGAAAAGGCGCGTCCGCGTCGCGAGGCCAGGCCCGAGGTCGTGGCCGACGACCCCCACGCCGACATCGGCGTCGAGGCGCGTCTCGTCGCCGGCATCCTGCTGAACGCCGCCCTGGAGAAGCGCACGGGTCTGGACGAGGCCCTGTCCCAGTCCCCGGCCAAGGACCTGGACGGTCCCGACCGAGCCTTCGCCCGCGCCGTGGCCATGGCCGCCCTGCGCCGTCTGGGCGAGATCGACCAGATTCTGGACCGCCGCCTGCAAAAGGCCCCGCCGGCCCCGGTGCGCACCATCCTGCGCGTCGCCCTGGCCCAGACCCTGGTGCTGGGCACGCCGGCCTTCGCCGCCGTCTCGACCGCCGTGAAGCTGGCCGAGCGCGACCCCAAGACCCGGCCCTACAAGAATCTGGTCAACGCCGTGCTGCGCGGCGTCGACCGCGACGGTCCGGGCCTCACGACCGCTGAATCCAACCTGCCCGACTGGCTCGCCGCCCGCTGGAAGGCGACCTATGGCGAGGCCAATCTGATCGGTCTGGCCCTGGCCACGCGCGATGAACCCGCCACCGACCTCAGCGCCAAGCCCGGCGTCGATCTGGATGTCCTGGCCCAGGACGTCGAGGGGGAGGTCCTGCCGGGCGGCACGGTCCGCACCGGCAAGCGCGGCGACGTGGCCGGCTGGCCCGGCTTTGAAGCCGGCGACTGGTGGGTCCAGGACGCCGCCGCCGCCGTCCCCGCCCGTCTGCTCGGCGTGAAGCCCGGCGAGACGGTCCTCGACATGTGCGCCGCCCCTGGCGGCAAGACCCTGCAACTGGCCGCCGCCGGCGCCGAGGTCACGGCCCTGGATCGTTCGCCCGCGCGCCTGAAGCGTCTGAAACAGAACTTCGACCGCACCGGCCTGCCGGTCGAGGTCGTGGCCGTCCCGGCCGAGGACTGGGAAGACGATCGCGTCTTCGACGCCGTCCTGCTGGACGCGCCCTGCACCGCCACCGGCACCTATCGCCGCAACCCGGAAGTCCTGCGCGCCACCCGTCCCGCCGAAGTCGCCAAGCTGGCCGACGTGCAGCACCGCCTGCTGGACGTGGCCGCCGAGAAGGTGAAGCCGGGCGGGCGTCTGGTCTACTGCGTCTGCTCGCTGGAACGCGAGGAGGGCGAGACCCAGGTCATCGCCTTCCTGCGCCGCAACCCGGCCTTCCGTACGGTCCCAGCCGTCCCCGCTGAAATCGGCGCCCCGGACGAGGCCCTGACCCCCGAAGGCTGGCTGCGCATCCTGCCCTCGCAATGGGCCGAGCGCGGCGGGTTGGACGGCTTCTTCGCGGCCAGGCTGGAGCGGATCGCGATCTAGGCGACCGTTCCGGCGTACAGGCCCACGGCGGCGACGAGGCCGGAGCCCAGCAATCCGACGATCGCAATGGCCGTCGCCAGGGCCAGGGCCTTGATGACGCCGCCGAACATCGACTGATACCATCGCCCCCTTCCCATTCTGAGGAAGGCGACCAGCCCCAGGATCGCCATGGCCAGGGCGGCGAGGGCCGCCAGCGGTCCCGTGCCGTAGAGGAACCAGGCGATGGGCAGCAGCGGCACGGTCCAGGCGTTCAGATAGGCGCAGGCGGCGCGAAGCCCGCGACGCCAGCCGAGATCGTCACGGTCCCATCCACGTAGCAGAGGCGTGGCCGCCGCCACATAGAGGGAGGCGAGCAGGGGCACGGTGATCAGGCTCATCCAGCCGTCGGCGTCGGCGAGGAAGGCGTCGCGGGTCTTGCCCGACGCCTCGATGACGGGAGTCAGGACCTCCGGCGGCAGGCCCGTAAGCAGGTTGCTCGATCCGCCGTTGAGAAACTGAATCAGCATCAGGACGCCGTTCAGCGCCAGATAGAGACGCAAGGGACGCGTATAGCGCCCGTTCGCCGTCGGCCCCTGCGTCATCCAGGCCTCCAGCACCTCGCGCGGACGGATCAGAAGGTCCCGTATGGTGCGGATGTCGATCGAGCCGACGCCCAGGGTGTCTTCCGACAGATCGTCAATCGTCTGGGCCCGCGCGGAGCGGGGCGTTTCCTGGTCGGCCATCTTGCATCCCCCTGCTTCGGTCTGGATCGCATTGCGGCGAGGCCAGGGCAATGGGTGATGAGGACTTCAGTCCTCGTCCTCGATGGCGTGGATCTGGTCGTCGTCGAGGCCGAGGTGGTGGCCGATCTCATGAATCAGGACGTGGGCGATGATCTCGGCCAGGCCGACGTCGCCGCGCTCGCACCATTCGTCCAGGATGGGGCGGCGATAGAGGAAGATGCGCGACGGCTCGGCCGCCGGTCCCATGGCGTCGCGCTCGCCGATATGGACGCCGGAGTAGAGGCCGGTCAGCTCGAACGGGTCCTCGATCTCCAGGTCAGTCAGGGTCTCTTCGTCGGCGAAGTCGTCGACGCGGATCACCACCTCTCCGGCGGCCTGGCGGAACAGGTCGGGCAGGGCGGCGAAGGCGGCCTCGGCCAGGCGCGCGAAGTCGTCGAGGGAGGGGGCGGCCTGATCGTTCCATGTCTGGGTCATGAGCCGGATATCGCCCGAGCGCCGCCGCGCTGCAATCGGCCGTCTCGCCGCATCGCAAATCGCGCAATCAGGGTATGGTAAACGCGAATCGGTCGGCGCTGGTCAGCGCCAGGCCGCCGTTCGTTCGACGTTTCTTCTTGGGGTAGGCATGGCCGAGGCCGACATCGCCTATGTGGCCACCGCGGGCGCGGCGGGTCTGGCGCTGGCGATCAGCGCCTGGGCCTGGCGGCTGCGCACGCGCCTGACCGCGCGCGAGGGCGAGGTCGAGACCTGGCTGGCCGACGCCCGACGCCAGGCGGCGGCCTGCGAAGGCGCCCTGAACGTCTTTGACGACGTGCGTCTGGCCCTGACGCCCGAGGGCGCGGCCCAGGTCGCCTTCGGCGCGCCGGAGGCCCTGACGGCTCTGGCCCCGGGCCGGACCGGAGACGCCGCGGCCTCAGCCATCGTTCAGGCCCTGAACGAGACCCATACGGCGCGGATGGAGGGGCTGGTCCAGCGCGGCGAGCCGTTCGAGACCCTGCTGGAATCCGCCGACGGCGCCTGGGCGGTCGAGGGGCGGGCCCTGGGCGGTTCGGCCTGGCTGCGGCTGTCAAAGCTGGGCGGGGCCGAGGCCGCCGCCGACGCCGGTTTGGGCGCCCTGGCCGAGGCCTCGCCCGCCCCGACCTGGGTGGTCGACGGGGCCGGACAGCTGATCTGGGCCAACCGGGCCTGGCTGACCGAGACCAAGGCCGAGACCCTGGCCGAGGCGCGCGACGCGGGTCTCAGTTTCGATCGCGGCGCCGACCTCATCGTGGCTGAGGCCTCTCGCCTCAACGCCCGTCAGGAGGGCTTCCGCTGGGTTTCGTCGAACGGTCGACGCAAGGCCTGGCGCATCCTGGCAGAGCCCCTGGCCGGGGGGCGCGGCGCCGTCATCGCCTTCGCCATCGACATGACCGAGGCCGAGGAGACGCGCGACAATCTGCGCCGTCACGTCGAGGCCCATGACGAGACCCTGAACCATCTGGCCGACGCCGTGGCCATCTTCGGCCCGGCCAAGCGGCTGGCCTTCCACAACACCGCCTTCCAGTCGCTGTTCGCCATCGATCCGGCCTGGCTGGACGAGCGCCCGACCCACGCCGAGCTGCTGGACCGCCTGCGCCAGAAGCGCCAGCTGCCCGAGGTCGTCGACTACGCCGGATGGAAGGCGCGGGAGCTGGAGTTCTACGGCGCCGCCCAGGCCGCGCCGGACGACAGCTGGTCCCTGCCCGACGGGCGGACCCTGCGCGTGGTGCGCCAGCCGCACCCCCTGGGCGGCATCCTGCTGATCTTCTCGGACATCACCGACGAGCTGCAGCTGCGCAGCCGCTACAACGCCCAGATCCAGGTCCAGACGGCGACCCTGGACAAGCTGAACGACGCGGTCGCGGTCTTCGGCTCGGACGGCCGGCTTCGGCTCAACAACGACGCCTTCGAGATCTTCTGGGGCGTCTCGGCCGAGAAGCTGGCCGAGGCCGGAGAGTTCGACGCCGTGGCCGCCCTGTGCCGGCCGGTGCTGGACGACGCCGCCCTGTGGCTGGGGCTGAAGGCGCGGGTGGCCGACCCCGACCCCGAAAGCCGCGTGCCGATCTCGGGCGAGGCCCGCACCGACGACGGCCGCGTGGTGGCCTGGCAGACCCGTCCCCTGCCCGACGGCGCCACCCTGGTCGCCTTCTCCGACGTCACCGCCCGGCGCGAGCTGGAACAGGCCCTGGCCGCCAAGGAAGCCGCCCTGGCCGAAAGCCAGGCGCTGAAACGCGAGTTCGTCGGCAGCGTCTCCTATGAGCTGCGCACCCCCCTGACGACCATCGTCGGCTATTCCGAACTGCTGGAGGCCATGGGCGACCTGCCCGAGCGCAGCCGCCAGCACGCCGGGGCCATCCGCGTCGCCGCCAGCCATCTGGCGCGCTCCATCGACGACGTCCTGGACATGGCCCAGATCGACGCCGGCGAGATGGAGCTGACGCTGGGCGACATGCGGGTCTGCGACCTGCTGGAGGCCGCCGCCGACAAGGTGCGGGCCAAGGTGGAGGGGCGCGGCGCCGTGTTGGCCGTCGCCTGCCCCGCCGGGCTCAAGCCGGTGCGCGCCGACGCCCGCCGCATCGGCCAGGCCGTCGACCATCTGCTGGAGAACGCCTGCCGCGCCGTGTCCGAGGGCGGAACCGTGACCCTGACCGCCGAGGCCGGGCCGGGCGAGGTCCGCATCCGGGTCGAGGACACGGGTCGGGGCATCCCCTATCACCTGCAGGCCCACGTCTTCGACCGCTTCGTGCGGCGCGAGCGGGGCGGGCCGGGCGTGGCCCTGGCCCTGGTCAAGGCCCTGGTCGAGCTGCACGGCGGCTGGGCCGAGGTTCAGTCCGAGCCGGGCAAGGGCGCGGCCTTCATCCTTCACCTGCCGGTCGAGGCCACGGCCCCCACGGCGGCCCCGGAACTGCTGCTGGGCTGATCTTGACGGCGATCTCGTGCTAGAGGGCGTATCCAAGCCCTCAGGACGACCCCATGGCCGACACGACCCGCCCCCTGCTCAAGACCGCCATCATCTATGATTTCGACGGCACCCTGGCGCGGGGCAACATGCAGGAGGTCAGCTTCATCCCCTCGATCGGGATGACGCCGGCCCAGTTCTGGAACGAGACCGTCCGTCCACGGACGATCGCTTCCGACGGCGACGGCATTCTGATGTATATGCAGATGATGCTGCTGGCCGCGCGCGAACAGGGCGCCCCCGTCACGCGCCAGACGCTGCAGGACCATGGCCGCGACGTAGCCCTGTTCGAGGGGCTGCGCGACCGTTCCTGGTTCGATCGGATGAACGCGTTCGGCGCCCAGTACGGACTGGAGATCGAGCACTACATCATCTCGGCGGGGCTCGAGGAGATGATCCAGGGTTGCCCCATCGCCGGGGCCTTCACCCACGTCTTCGCGTCCAAGTACGCCTATGACGAAAACGAGGTCGCCGTCTGGCCGGCCGTCGGCGTCAACTACACCACCAAGACCCAATACCTGTTCCGCATCAACAAGGGCGTGCACAACCACTGGGACGACGAGCGCATCAACCGCTTCATCCCCGACGAGGAGCGCCCCATCCCCTTCGACCGGATGATCTTCCTCGGCGACGGCGACACCGACGTCCCGACCATGAAGATGATGCACACCAAGGGCGGCTTCTCCATCGCCGTCTATGACCCCGACAACACCCCGCGCGATCACAACAAGATCCACCGCCTTATCTCGGAGGATCGCGTCAACTTCGTCGCCGAGGGCGACTATCGCGAGGGCGCCCCGGTCGACCTGATCGTCAAGGGCCTGATCGGCCGCATCGCCGTCAACTACGGCCGCATGCCGGCGGACTGACCGTCCGGTCGAGGTTCAGAGCAAAGGTCAGATCGGCCCGCACCCCGCCCGCCAGCATGTGGCGGGTGATGCGCTCGAAGGCCTGAATGAAGACGGCCAGTCCGGCACGCCGTTCGGGCGGCAGGTCGGCGAGGGCCAGGCCCAGCAGTTCCGCCTCCTGCTCGCAGCGCCAGTCCAGCACAGCGTCGAACGAGGGCGCCTTCAGGAACAGGATCGCGTCGAAGCGGGCGAAAAGGTCGGCGTAGGGCCCGGCCAGTTCGGCGTTGACCGCGCGGCGCCATAGCCCCTGCCCGTCCCGCTCGCGTTCCAGAGCATTGATCGGCTCTATCAACTCGGCCTCGGCCTGCGCGGTCGCGCCCAGGCACCAGCCATCGACCAGAACCGCCGACGGGCGGCCCGCGAACACCGGCCAGTCGGCCTGGGGGCGGCGGTCGTCGGCCAGCTTGTCGAAGCTGGGCAGGGGCGTCCGGCTGTCCGGTCCGGCGGCGCGCAGGGCGGCGACGGTCGCCTCCAGCAGCCCCAGATCATGCGTGCCCGGCGGGCCGCGCACGGCGAACAGGGGGTGGATCGCCCGGCCCTTGGCCTCGCGCTCGTCCTTGGTCAGATAGACGTCGTCCAGCGACAGGTGCGCGGCGCCTAATCGTTTGGCGGCGGCGCGGGCCAGGGTGGTCTTGCCGGAGCCCTGTGCTCCGGCGACGCCGATCAGGGGGACATGACCCGCCCACGTGTGGGCGGCGACCAGAGACCCGACCGCGTCCAGCAGCCGGGCGTCGATCATCTCAGTGCTGGCTTTCCGGCAGGCGCACGATCAGGCCGTCCAGGTCGTCGCTGACGCGGATCTGGCAGGACAGGCGGCTGTTGGGCTGCACGTTCTCGGCGAAGTCGAGCATGGACTCCTCCATGGCCGAGGGGCGGCCGGTCTCGGCGGCGAAGTCCTCATCGACATAGACGTGGCAGGTGGCGCAGGCGCAGGCGCCGCCGCAGTCGGCGTCGATGCCCGGCACATTGTTGCGGATCGCGCCTTCCATGACGGACAGGCCGTTCTTGACCTCGACCGTGTGCTCGGTGCCGTCGTGCTCGATGTAGGTGATCTTGGCCATGCAGGCGTCTTAGCCTCGCCTGCGCCTGAGGCAAGCCCCGGCGCACGACGGCCATGAAAAACCCCCGGAGCCTGACGGCGCCGGGGGCTGTTCGGATGGCAAGGCCTGAAGACTTAGGCCGCCGTGCGCTTGCGGCCCGGCGCGACCATCAGCTTCTTGGTCTCGGCGATCGCCTTGGCCGGGTTCAGCCCCTTGGGGCAGACCTGGGCGCAGTTCATGATCGTGTGGCAGCGATACAGCTTGAAGGGGTCCTCGAGGTCGTCGAGGCGCTTCTGGGTCGCGTCA
>NZ_DASWXW010000021.1:0-2538 GCF_036405315.1 Brevundimonas sp.
TAGCTGTCGCGATCCTTGGCGACCCATTCGCCGATGCGCGGAATGGCGTGGAAGGACCAGGCGTCATAGGCCTTGCGCAGGGCGCCGGTCGTGGGGCGCGAAAACTCCAGACAGATGAAGCGGCCGCCGGGCTTCAGCGCACGCCGCGCCTCCTTCAGCGCGCCCGCCACGTCCGACACGTTGCGGATGCCGAAGCTGATCGAATAGGCGTCCAGGCAGGCGTCGGGGAAGGGCAGATTCATGGCGTCGCCGACGCCCCAGGCCATCTCCGGCTCGCCGCCCTTGGCCACCCCGTTCAGGATCATCTCGGCGTTGTAGTCCATGACGATGACGGTGGCGTCCTCGCCGCCGCGCCGTTCCTGGGCCGCGCGCGCCATCCTGGAGTAGCGCCGCGCCATGTCGCCGGTGCCGCCGGCCATGTCGAGGATGAGCTCGCCCGGCCGGGCGTTCAGCTTGGCGGCCGTGGCGTCCTTCCACAGGCGGTGCACGCCCGCGCTCATCAGGTCGTTCATCAGGTCGTAGTTGGACGCGACGGAGTTGAAGACGCCGCGCACCATCTGGACCTTTTCCTTCGCATCCACGTCGCGGAAGCCGAAGGAAGAAGTCTTGCCGGAGGAGGGGGAGGGATCGGCCTGGGTCATGGATGCGGGTGTAACGCCTCGCGCGGTCGGCGTCATCCGGGGAAGCGTCGCAGATGGCGGTCGGGGTGACGCGGCGTCACGGCTTGTCGCCCTCGCAGGCGCACGGTACGCCTGAACAAAATCAAGGAGTCGCCCATGACCGCCCTCGACGTGACCGAAGTTCTGGCGGGCCTGCCCGACTGGCGCCGCGCTGATGATCCGCGTCCGGCCATCGCCCGTAGCTTGCGCTTCAAGGATTTCAACGCCGCCTTCGGCTTCATGACCCGCGTCGCCCTGCTGGCCGACAAGGCGGACCACCATCCCGAATGGTCGAACGTCTACAACCGCGTCGAGGTGCTGCTGACCACCCATGACGCGGGCGGCGTGACCGAGAAGGATGTTTCGATGGCCCGCTTCATCGACGACGCCGTGAAAGGCCAGGTCGAGTGAGCCGGGTCGCGGGCAAGGCCGCTCTCATCACCGGAGCGGCGGGCGGTCTGGGCCAGGCCATGGCGCGGATGCTGGTGCGCGAGGGCGCCAGGGTCGCCGTCTCCGACCGCGACCTGAACGGGGCGCGGGCCCTGGCCGACAGCATCAACGCCGAGCATCCGGGTTCGGCTTTCGCTTATGAGCATGACGTGACGCGCGAGGACGATTGGGTCCGCGTGGTCGCCGCCGCCGCCGAGGACATGGGCGGCCTGTCCATTCTGGTGAACAACGCCGGCATCGGCGGTTGTCTGGCCTGGGCCGAGCAGGACACCCTGGACAACTGGCGTCAGGTCCAGGCGGTCAACATCGAGTCCGTCATGCTGGGCTGCAAGCACGCCATGCCGCATCTGCGGGCTTCCGGCGCGGGCTCCATCGTCAACATCTCGTCGATTGCGGGACTGGCGGCGGCGCCGGGCATGGGCGCCTACAACGCCACCAAGGCGGCGGTCTGGCTCTACACCAAGACGGTGGCGCTGGAGTGCGCCAAGGCGGGCTGGAACGTGCGCGCCAACTCGGTCCACCCGGTCTTCATCAAGACCCCGATCCTCGATCCCTTCGTCGCCATGGCCGGCGGCGACGAGACGACCGCGCACGAGAAGCTGGCGCGCGGCATTCCGCTGAAGCGCATCGGCGAGCCGGACGACGTGGCCTGGTGCGTCCTCTACCTGGCCTCGGACGAGTCCAAGTTCGTGACGGGCGCGGAGTTCAAGATCGACGGCGGCCTGACGGCCCAGTGACCGCAGCAGGGGGCTAAAGAAAAACGCCCCGGTCTTTCGGACCGGGGCGTTGTCATGTTCAGGCCTGACCGTCGCGGATGCGTTTCAGGTCCGGCGCCAGGGCCTCGTCGGTCAGGATGGCGATGGCCTCCTCGACGGTGACGATGGTCTGGGCCTGGCTGCCCAGACGGCGGATGGCGACCTTGCCTTCCTCGGCCTCCTTGCGGCCGACGACGGCGATGGCGGGCACCTTGCCGACCGAGTGTTCGCGGATCTTGTAGTTGATCTTCTCGTTGCGCAGATCGATCTCGGTGCGCAGGCCCGCGGCGCGGAACTTGGCGGCGACTTCCTCGGCATAGCCGTCGGCGTCCGAGGTGATGGTGGCCACCACGGCCTGGGTCGGCGCCAGCCACAGCGGGAAGGCCCCGGCGTAGTTCTCGATCATGATGCCGATGAATCGTTCGAAGCTGCCCAGGATCGCACGGTGCAGCATGACCGGGCGGTGCTTCTGGCCGTCCTCGGCGATGTAGGTCGCGTCCAGACGGTCCGGCAGGACATAGTCCAGCTGGATCGTGCCGCAGGTCCATTCGCGGCCGATGGCGTCCTTGACGATGAAGTCCAGCTTGGGCGCGTAGAAGGCGCCGTCGCCCTCGGCGATGACCGGCTCGACCCCGGCGGCGCGGGCGGCTTCGGCCATCTGGGCCTCGGCCTTG
>NZ_DASWXW010000022.1:0-5975 GCF_036405315.1 Brevundimonas sp.
ACGTCGCCCTTGACCGTGGCCATCAGGATGCGGCCCGCCTGCTCGCGCGGCTTTCCGGCCTTCTCTGCCTCCATGAAGGGTTCGAGCCAGGCGACGGCCTGCTTCATCACGCGGGCCGACTTGACCACCTGCGGCAGGAACATCTTGCCCGAGCCGAACAGGTCGCCGACCACGTTCATCCCGTCCATCAGCGGACCTTCGATGACGTGCAGGGGACGCTCGGAGGTCAGTCGGGCCTCCTCGGTGTCGGCCTCGATGAACTCGGTGATGCCGTGGACCAGGGCGTGGGCGATGCGGGCCGCGACAGGCTGCTCGCGCCAGCTCAGGTCGACGACGCGCGCCGCGCCCTTTTCGCCCTTGTAGGACGGGGCCATGTCCACCAGCCGCTCGGTGTTGGACACATTGGTCCGCTGCGGCCGGTTCAGGATCACGTCCTCGACGGCTTCGCGCAGCACCGGGTCGATGTCGTCATAGACGGGCAGGTCGCCCGCGTTGACGATGCCCATGTCCATGCCGGCGTTGATGGCGTGATACAGGAAGACGCTGTGGATGGCCCGGCGCACCGGCTCGTTGCCGCGGAAGCTGAACGAGACGTTCGACACCCCGCCCGAGACGCGGGCGTAGGGCAGGGTGCGCTTGATCTCGCGCGTCGCCTCGATGAAGTCGACGGCGTAGTTGTCGTGCTCCTCGATCCCCGTCGCCACGGCGAAGATGTTGGGGTCGAAGATGATGTCCTCGGGCGGGAAGCCGACCTCGTTGACCAGGATGTCATAGGCGCGGGTGCAGATCTCGATCTTGCGCGCGGCAGTGTCGGCCTGACCCACCTCGTCGAAGGCCATGACCACGACGGCGGCGCCGTAGCGCAGGCATTTGATCGCGTGCTCGCGGAAGGCGGCTTCGCCCTCCTTCATGCTGATCGAGTTGACGATCGGCTTGCCCTGAACGCACTTCAGGCCAGCCTCGATGACCTCCCACTTTGAGCTGTCGATCATCACCGGCACGCGGGCGATGTCGGGCTCGGCGGCGATCAGATTGAGGAAGGTGCGCATGGCGACGGCGCCGTCCAGCAGGCCCTCGTCCATGTTGATGTCGATGACAGCGGCGCCCGCCTCGACCTGCTGGCGCGCGACGTCGAGGGCGGCGGTGTAGTCGCCATCGACGATCAGCTTGCGGAACTTGGCCGAGCCCGTGACATTGGTCCGCTCGCCGACGTTGATGAAGACAGGTCTCAACGCAACTCTCCGCTCATCCCCGCGGAGGCGGGGACCCAGGTTTGAGCCGCGCACTGGCGGTCAGCGATCTGGATGTAGCCAAAGTACTGGGTTCCCGCCTCCGCGGGGATGAGCGGGTGAGGACGCATCACGCCACCAGCTCGAACGGTTCCAGACCCGCCAGGCGCATGGCCACGGGGCGTTCCGGGATTTCGCGCGGTTTCAGCGGCGCGACCTCTTCGGCGACGTGCTTGATGTGGTCGGGGGTAGTGCCGCAGCAGCCGCCGACGATGTTGACCAGGCCGGAAGCGGCCCATTCCTCGATGAAGTGGGCGGTTTCGTGCGGCTGTTCGTCGTACTGACCCATGGCGTTGGGCAGGCCGGCGTTGGGGTAGGCGGCGACCAGGGTGTCGGCGACGCGGCTCAGTTCGGCGATGAAGGGCCGCATCAGATCGGCGCCCAGGGCGCAGTTGAATCCGACAGCGAACGGCTTGGCGTGGCGCACGGAGTTCCAGAAGGCCTCGGCGGTCTGACCCGATAGCGTCCGGCCCGAACGGTCGGTGATGGTGCCGGAAATCCAGATGGGCAGGGCGGGCAGGCCCTCGTCCTCCAGGTCCTTGATGGCCTTGATACAGGCCTTGCAATTCAGCGTGTCGGTGATGGTTTCGATCAGATAGAGGTCGACGCCGCCCTCGTTCAGCGCCTTCACCTGATGGCGGTAAGCTTCATAGACCTCGTCGAACGTCACCAGCCGCGCGCCGGGGTCGTTCACGTCCGACGACATGGACAGCATCTTGTTCAGCGGGCCGATGGAGCCGGCGGCGAAGCGCGGCTTGTGCGGTTCCTTCGCCGTCCAGCGGTCGGCGGCGGCGCGGGCCAGCCTGGCGCCTTCCAGATTGATGTCCCAGACGGCCTGGGCGTCCAGCCTGTAGTCATCCTGGGCGATGACGGTGGCCGAGAAGGTGTTGGTTTCGCTGATGTCGGCGCCCGCGCCGTAATACTGGTCGTGCAGGTCGGCGATGATGTCGGGGCGGGTGATGCAGAGGATGTCGTTGTTCCCCTTCATCTGGTCCTTTTCATTATAGCCGTTGGCCGCGACGAAGCGGTCGCCGCGGAAGTCGGCCTCCTCCAGCCCGCGCCGCTGGATCATGACGCCCCAGGACCCGTCGAGGACCAGGATGCGCTCCTTGGCCGCCGCGTGCAGGGCGGCGATCCGTTCAGGGCGGCTCAGGGGAGAAGTCATTACGCAACAGCCTTGGTTTCACGCACGCCCAGCACCCGGCAGATGGCGTAGACCAGCTCGGCGCGGTTCAGAGTGTAGAAGTGGAAGTCCGAGAAGCCCTCTTCCTGCAGCCGCGCGCAGGTCTCGGCGGCGATGGAGGCGGCCAGCAGCTTGCGGGTCTCGGGGTCGTCGTCCAGGCCGTCGAAGTGGGCCGCCAGCCAGTCGGGCAGGGCCGCGCCGCAGGCCGCCGTCATCCGCTTCAGCCCGGCGAAGTTCGACACGGGCATGACGCCGGGGATCAGGGGAATGGTCACGCCCGCCGCCCGCACCCGGTCGCGGAAGCGCAGGAAGGCCTCGATGTCGAAGAAGAACTGGGTGACGGCGCGGGTCGCCCCGGCGTCCACCTTGGCCTTCAGCACCTCGATGTCGTGGTCGATCGACGGGCTTTCCGGATGCTTTTCCGGATAGGCGCCGACCGTGACCTCGAAGCCGCCGACGCGGCTGATGGCGGCGGTCAGTTCGGTGGCGTTGGCGTAGCCGTCGGCGCGGGGCGTATAGGCGCCGCCGATGCCGGATGAACCGGGCGGATCGCCGCGCAAGGCGACAATGTGGTCGACGCCGATCGCCTTGTAGCCCTCGATGACCTCATCGACCTCACCCCTGCTGGCCTCGACGCAGGTCAGGTGGGCGGCGGGGCGCAGGGTGGTCTCGCTGATGATCCGCTGCACCGTGCGGTGGGTACGCTCGCGCGTCGATCCGCCCGCGCCATAGGTGACGGAGACGAAGGCGGGGTTCAGCGGCTCCAGTCGGCGGATGGCGGACCACAGGTTAGCCTCGGCCTCGTCCGACTTGGGCGGGAAGAACTCGAACGAGATGTTGACGGCGTTGCGGTTGGAGCCGGCGCGCGCCACCGGGCCCAGCGGCGACAGCAGCAGGGCGCGGGCTTCGGCCAGGTTGAGCGAGGCGGGAGAGGCCATCAGGCGGTCTTTCGGGCAGGGACGGCGGCGCGTTCGCCGGTCCAGATGTGGACGGTCAGGCCCTCGGTGTCGGGCGGCAGGGCGACGGGGGCGTCGGCGGTCAGGCCCGCATCGGCCAGCCAGCCGTGGATTTCCTCATCGGCGAAGCCCAGGCGGCGGTGCTGGTGGGCCTCGCGCAGCTGCTCCAGCTGGTGCGGGGCGAAGTCGACGATCAGAAGCTTGCCGCCGGGCATGACCAGACGCGCGGCCTCGGCCACCGCGGCGGCGGGATCGGCCAGGTAGTGCAGAACCTGATGCACGATCACCAGGTCGGCGCTGGCGTGGGGCAGACGGGTCGAGAAGATGTCGCCGTGACGCAGCTCGACCTTGTCCAGCCCGGCCTTGGAGACGTTGGCGCGGGCGATGTTGAGCATGTTTTGACTCAGGTCGAGCCCGACCGACATCTTCGCCTTCTTGCCGAACAGGGTCAGCATCCGGCCCGAGCCGGTGCCGAGGTCCACGACCCGTTCGAACGGGCCGGGTCCCGCCGCCTGTTCGACGGCGGTTTCGACGGCGCTCTCGCAGACATAGAGGCTGCGCATCTGGTCCCACTGGGGCGCGACCTGTTCGAAATAGCGGGCGGCGTCAATGGCGCGCTCCTTGCGCACCTCGTCCAGACGGCGATGGTCGGCCTCGCCCTCGGCGTCGTCCAGCAGGTCCAGCACCGTGTCGATCAGGCGACGCGACAGGGCGTCGTGCGACAGGCGGTAGAAGACGCGCGCTCCATCAGGGAATCGCTCGATCAGCCCGGCGTCGGCCATCAGCTTCAGGTGGCGCGACACGCGCGGCTGGCTCTGGTCCAGAACACGCGACAGCTCCATGACCGACAGCTCTTCGGCGGCGAGCAGAGACAGCACCCGTAAACGGGTCGGTTCGCCCGCGGCGCGCAGGGCCTCGACGGTCTGGTCAGCAGTCAGTGTCATGGGTCGTATAAAGATATCCTTATACGATTATGCAAGCAAAAACTGACCGCCCAGACCTCTCATCGACAGACTGATGGGCATGGATTGTTCTGCGAACGTAGCCAGATCGTCCTGAAGTTCGATCCCTCTCCCATCGGGAGAGGGATTCTACGGCGTGACCGGCGTCTTGAGCGGTTCGCCCGCGAAATGGGCCGACAGGTTCTGCAGCAGAAGCATCAGCATGCCCTGAACCGCCTCGGTCGTGGCGCCGGCGGTGTGGGGCGTCAGCACAGTGTTGGGCACGTTGGCCCAGCGCGCGGCGTCGGTCGGTTCGGTCTCGAAGACGTCCAGTGCGGCGCCGCCCAGCCGTCCATCGCGCAGGGCGGCGATGACGGCGTCCTCATCGACCAACTGGCCGCGCGCGACATTGACCAGCAGGCCGGTGGGGCCCAGCGCCTCGATCACCTCGGCCGAGATCAGGCCGCGATTGGTCTCGTCCGCGCGGCAGGCGACGACCAGAACATCGGAGGCGCGAGCCAGGTCGAGCAGGCTGTCGGCGCGGGGCCAGGGGGCGTCCTTGGCGCGCGGCGCCCACCACTGAACCTTCATCCGCATGACCTCGGCGCGGCGGGCCACGGCCTCGCCGATGGCGCCCAGGCCGACCAGGCCAAGGGTCTGGCCGCCCATCGAGGGGGTGATGGTCTTTGACGCCGGGGTCCAGCCGCCGGCGCGGACCTGACGGTCGCCCTCGGTGATCTGACGGCGTGCGGCCAGGATCAGGCCTATGGCGTGGTCGGCCACGTCTTCGTGGTTGATGGCGGGGGCGTGGGTGACGGGCAGGCCACGCGCGCGGCACCATTCCACATCGATGCCGTCGTAGCCCGAGGTGAAGCAGGCGATCAGCGACAGGTTGGGCAGGCGCTGGATCAGACCCTTGTCCAGCTCGAACTCGCCGGCCACGACCAGGACGCGCACGTCGGCGGCGGCCTCGATCGGCGGCCCTTCCCAGAAACGATAGACGTCATAGGCGCCTTCTAGAAAGGCGCTGAGCGGCGCTAGGTGCCGTTGCATGATCAGGATGGCGGGGCGTTGGGTCATGGCGGCCAGACTAACCCGGTTCCGTCACGACGCCACGACCAAAGAAAGACGGCCCCCCAATCGCTCGGAGGGCCGTCTTGTCGGTTCATCGCCTGATCAGCGACCGAACTTCTGGTGCTGGACGCGCTTCGGAATGATGCTGTCCGCGCCCAGGCGGCGCATCTTGTCCTGTTCGTAGGCTTCGAAGTTGCCCTCGAACCATTCCACGTGGCCGTCGCCTTCGAAGGCGAGGATGTGGGTGGCCAGACGGTCCAGGAACCAGCGGTCGTGGGAGATGACCACGGCGCAGCCGGCGAACTCCTCCAGAGCCTCTTCGAGGTTCTGCAAGGTTTCGATGTCCAGGTCGTTGGTCGGTTCATCGAGCAGGATCAGGTTGCCGCCCGAGGCCAGGGTCTTGGCCAGGTGGACGCGGTTGCGCTCACCGCCGGACAGTTGGCCGACCTTCTTCTGCTGGTCGCCGCCCTTGAAGTTGAAGCTGCCGACATAGGCGCGGGTGTTGATCTCGCGCTTGCCGACCATCATCACG
>NZ_DASWXW010000023.1:0-17123 GCF_036405315.1 Brevundimonas sp.
GGCGGGGGCGGCGGGGGGGGCGGCGGGGGCGGCGGGGGCGGCGGCGGGGGAGCGGCCGGCTCGGCGCCGAAGGCGTAGCGCAGGCCCAGGGTCACGGTGTGGCTCTGGTCGTAGTCGCCGGCCATTTCGCCGAAGGTGTTGGTCGTCGAGTTCGTGAAGGTCGCGAACTCGGCGTCGCCCGTCAGGTAACGGTAGGTCAGGTCGATGTTGGCGCGGTCCGAAACGGCCCAGGCCAGACCGGCGATCGCCTGAGCGGCGAACTTGGTCGAGCTGTCGTCGGCGCCGAAGGCCACGGCCGGGGTCTGACGCAGGCGGCCGACGACGTCGGTGTTGACGTGGTTGGCGCCGACGCCCAGGCCGACGAAGGGACGGACGCCCCAGGCCGAGTAGCCGAAGTCATAAATGACGTTGGCCATCAGGGTGGTCGAGGTGATGTCGCCTTCCGGCGAGTAGCACGGACCGGTCGCCGGGGTGATGTTGCACAGGCCTTGCGGGCCCGAGACGGCGCGCACGGTGCCGATGTCGCCCGAGCGGTAGCCGCCTTCGAGCTCGACGCGCCAGTTGGGGTTGAAGCGGTAGCCGAGGCGGGCGAAGGCGGCCCAGCCGTCGTTCACTTCCCAGTTCCAGTTGGAGCTGTTGGTCGACGATTCGGTGTTGATGTCGTCGATGATGTGATAGCCGGCGTCGATCGCGCCGTACCAGCCATCCGGCTCAGCCGACGCCGCGCCGGCCGCGAACAGCCCGGCTGCGGCGACACTGGCGAGAAGTTTCAGCTTCATTGTGTCCTCACAATTTCAGTTATTCCCAAGGCCGACGCTTTCACGTGACGCTCGGAGGCCCGAACGGCACAGGAAGACTCAGGTTCCGCCTTTATCGCGACGATTGCGGCAGGTGTGGCGCCGTTTCAACATAAAAGTCCGTTTTGCCTCTCATTCCAGCCTGCTAGGACCATTTTGAAACAAAACGGAGGCGGATGATGGCGATCAGGTTCGACGGTCAGGTGGCGATCGTGACGGGCGCGGGCGGCGGTCTGGGGCGCGAACACGCCCTGGCGCTGGCGGCGCGGGGCGCCAAGGTGGTGGTCAACGACCTGGGCGGCGCCCGCGACGGCTCGGGCGGATCGGCCACGGCGGCCGAGGCCGTGGTGGCTGAGATCAAAGCCGCGGGCGGCGAGGCCATGGCCAACGCCGCCTCGGTCACGGACGCGGCGGCGGTCGAGGCCATGGCGGCCGAGGTCATGGCCCGCTGGGGCCGGATCGACATCCTGGTCAACAACGCCGGAATTCTGCGCGACAAGAGCTTCGCCAAGATGGAGTTGGCCGACTTCCGCCTGGTCATGGACGTCCATCTGATGGGCGCGGTCCACTGCACCAAGGCGGTGTGGGACATCATGCGGGCCCAGAACTACGGCCGCATCGTCATGACCACCTCGTCGTCGGGCCTGTTCGGCAACTTCGGCCAGGCCAACTACGGCGCGGCCAAGATGGCCCTGGTCGGCCTGATGCAGACCCTGGCGATCGAGGGGGCCAAGAACGACATCCGCGTCAACGCCCTGGCCCCCACCGCCCACACCCGCATGACCGAGGACCTGCAGGGCCTGCCGCTGGACGCCCTGGGGCCGGACCTGGTGACGCCCGGCCTGCTGCATCTGGTCAGCCGCGACGCCCCGACCCGCGCCATCCTGGCCGCCGGCGCCGGCGGCTTTGAGCGCGCATACGTCACCCTGACCCAGGGCGACTTCGCCATCGGCCCGGACGCCGCCGAACAGGTCGCCGCCCGCTTCGACGCCATCTCGGACCGCACCAACGAGATCGTGCCCGAGATGGGCGCCGCCCAGGGCATGATCGAACTGACCAAGGCGAAAGCTGCGCTTTCTTCTTAGAGAGGCCTATCGCGCTTCGCGCTACTTGAGGCCGGAACGCGTTTCTTGATCTGGACGCAGCGTCTCGCTAGCCCGTTCACTTCTGCGAAGGCGCCTTGCGTTGACCCGACGTGAGGCGCCTATCCTCTCTTGTTAGGCAGGAAACGCGCTCATGCAGCGAGCGACCGCGTCGCGAGCGATAGCGCCCTTAGAACAAAGAAGGAGCATCGTAGATGCGTGAAGCCGTCATCGTCTCCACCGCCCGCACCCCGATCGGCCGGGCTTATCGCGGGGCCTTCAACGACACCCAGGGCCAAGCTCTCGGCGCCCACGCCGTCAGGCACGCGGTCGCCCGCGCCGGCGTCGACCCCGCCGAGATCGAGGACGTCGTCATGGGCGCGGCCCTGCAGCAGGGCTCGACCGGGACCAATGTGGCGCGTCAGGTGGCGCTGGCGGCGGGTCTGCCCGCCTCCGTGGCGGGGATGAGCCTGGATCGCCAGTGCGCCTCGGGCCTGATGGGCATCGCCACGGCGGCCAAGCAGGTCCTCTTCGACCAGCAGAAGATGGCGGTCGGCGGCGGGCTGGAGAGCATCTCCCTGGTGCAGAACCAGCACATGAACCTGTATCGGATGAAGGACGAGGCGCTGCTGAAGCTGTCACCCCACATCTATATGTCGATGCTGGAGACCGCCGAGGTCGTGGCCCGCCGCTACGACATCAGCCGCGACGCCCAGGACGAATACGCCCTGCAGTCGCAGCAACGCACGGCCCAGGCCCAGGCCGACGGTCGGTTCGACGCCGAGATCGTACCGATGACCACCAAGATGCTGGTCATGGACAAGGCCACAGGCCAGACCTCGTCACAGGAAGTCACCCTGTCCAAGGACGAGGGCAACCGTCCTGAGACCACCCTGGAAGGTTTGAAGGCGCTGAAGCCCGTCTTCGGCGGCGGCGAGGAAATCCAGCAGGGCGAGTTCATCACCGCCGGCAACGCATCCCAGCTATCGGACGGGGCCTCGGCCTGCGTCGTCATGGAGGCTGGCGAGGCGGTGAAGCGCAACCTGCAGCCTCTGGGCGTCTATCGCGGCATGGCGGTGGCGGGCTGCGAGCCGGACGAGATGGGCATCGGTCCGGTCTTCGCCGTGCCCAAGCTGCTGAAGCGCCACGGCCTGACCGTGGACGACATCGGCATCTGGGAGCTGAACGAGGCCTTCGCCGTGCAGGTGCTCTATTGCCGCGACAAACTCGGCATCCCCAACGACCGGCTCAACGTCTCGGGCGGCGCCGTCTCCATCGGCCATCCCTACGGCATGTCGGGCGCGCGGATGACCGGCCACGTCCTGATCGAGGGCAAGCGTCGCGGCGCCAAGTACGGCGTCGTCACCATGTGCATCGGCGGGGGCATGGGCGCGGCGGGTCTGTTCGAAATCTACTAGGCCGGTCAGCCGCGCCCATCATCAAAAGCAGCTGAAACCGCGATGCGGTTTCAGCGGGCGCGGCGGGTCTGTTCGAAATCTACTGAGGCCAGCACTCGGCGGCCCGTCGCGCCTCCATCGCCGCGAACCAGCGTTGGCGCAGGACGGCGGGCCGACCGGGATAGCGGTCGTCCAGAAACTCGGCGTCGACCACCCGGTCGGCGCGGAAGGTGCGGAAGTCCTCGCGCGTCTCGCACCAGGCCAGCAGCAGCCGCGTCCTCTCGTGATAACCGATCAGGAAGGGCCAGATGACGCGCGTCGTCTCGCGCCCCTGCTCGTCAGCGTAAGAGAGCCGCAGCTTGCGCCCGGCGTGGATCCAGGCCCGCACCTGGGCCAGGTCCACAGTCTCCATCTTCGGCTGCCACGGCGGGGGCGTGGCCACCGACGGCTCCAGCACCACCGGCCGCAAACGGTCCGGCACGATGGCCGCTATCTTGGCCGTCAGGTCGCGCGCGGCCCTCGCCAGGGCCGGATCGCCGCGCGCCGCCACCCACTGGGCCCCCAGCACCGCCGCCTCGATCTCGTCCGAGGTCAGCATCAGGGGCGGCAGGTCGAAGCCGCCGTCCAGCACATAGCCCAGCCCCGCCTCGCCCCGGATCGGCACCCGCTGGCCTAGCAGGGCGGCGATGTCGCGATAGATGGTGCGTTTGGAGGTCTCCAGTTCGGCCGCGATGGCGTCGGCCGTCACCGGGCGCGAGGCCCGACGCAGCACCTGGATGATCTGGAACAGGCGGTCGGCGCGTCTCATGTCCCCACCTTGGCCGAAGACTGCTGACAGCATGGTGGCAGCAGGGTGTCAGTAGTCAAGACGGGCCGCCGCCGACGCCCCGTCGCGGCCCGATATCTGGGAGGATTATCGATGCTGACCCTGTTCCACGCCCCCTGGTCCCGTTCCTCGCGCCTGGTCTGGCTGCTGGAGGAGCTCAAGGCCGACTACGTCATCCGCTATTGCGACATTCCTCGCCGCGACGGCACCGGAGCGCGCGACCCGGGCAATCCCCATCCGGACGGCAAGGTCCCGGCCCTGCTGCACGACGAGGCCCTGATCACGGAATCAGCGGCGGTGACTCTGTATCTGACCGACCTCCTGCCCAAGGCGCGGCTGGCGCCGCTTGCGGGCGATCCCGACCGCGGGGCCTATCTGACCTGGCTGGCCTGGAACGCGGGCGAACTGGAGCCCGCCTTCTGGAACCGGATCATGGGTCACACCGAGACCGACCCCAGGGCCAGGGCCGGCTATGACGCCGCTATCGCCCGTCTGATGCAGGCGCTGGAAAGCGGCCCCTGGCTGATGGGTCAGAAGTTCACCGCCGTGGATGTCCTGATCGGCAGCGCCCTGGGCTGGGGCCGCGACTACCTGCCGCAAAGCCCGCTGCTGGACGACTATCTGCTGCGGCTGGAAGCCCGGCCCGCCAACGGCCGCGCCGCCGCCAAGGACGGCGTCCCGCAACAATACGCTCAGGCCAGCTAGAGTCGGCCCTGCTCAGGTCGCGCCGACGATGCGCTCGTCGTCGGCGCGTCTCTCGACCTTCATGAGCGCCTTCACATAGCTGTCGCGCCAGATGGCGACGTCGGTGTCGCGCACCACCTGCATCAGCGCCCGCCATTTGCGGATGCGCTCCTTCAGCGGCATGGTCAGGGCCTTGTGGATGGCTTCCGACAGCTCCTCGCGGCTGAACGGGTTGACCAGCAGGGCCTCGCCCATCTGTTCGGCGGCCCCGGCGAAGCGCGACAGGATCAACACGCCGGGATCCTCCGGATTCTGGGCCGCGACATATTCCTTGGCCACCAGGTTCATGCCGTCGCGCAGGGGCGTGACCAGACCGACCTTGGCCGCGCGATAGAGGCCCGCCAGCTGGTCGCGGCGGAAGGTGCGGTTCAGATAACGGATCGGTTGCCAGTCCATGTCAGCGTAGGCGCCGTTGATCCGACCCGCCAGGGCGTCCAGTCGCGCCCGGATGTCCTGATAGGCGTCCACCTCGTCGCGCGAGATCGGCGTGACCTGCAGCAGGAAGACCTCGCCGCGCATGGCGGGGTTGTCTTCCAGAAACTGCTCGAAGCCCAGCAACCGCTGCTCCAGACCCTTGGAATAGTCCAGCCGGTCCACGCCGACGATCATCGAGCGAAAGGCCGCCGAGGCCGCCATCCGGTCATAGGTCTTGTTGCCCAGCACCGAGTCACGCGCGGCCAGAAAACCCTCCACGTCGATGCCGATGGGGAAGACCCCGCCCTGGACCCGACGGCCGAAGGCCTCGATCACATGATCGCACGACACCCGGCCCCGCGCCTCGACCTCGACGTAGCGTTCGAACAGGCCCAGCCACTCCTGGGTGTGGAAACCGATCAGGTCGAAATAGAACATCGACTCCACCAGCCGCCGATGATGCGGCAGCGTCACCAGCAGTTGCCGCGCGGGCCAGGGCGTGTGCAGGAAGAAGCCGATCCGGTTCTTGACCCCCAGACGGCGCAGGTCCCGCGCCATCGGGATCATGTGATAGTCGTGAATCCAGATGATGTCGTCAGGCTGGATCAGCGGCTGCAGCACCTCGGCGAAGCGGCGATTGGTGCGCTCATAGCCCTCGCCGTAGGACCGCTCATAGGCGGTCAGGTCGACGCGGTGATGGAACAGGGGCCACAGGGTCTTGTTGGCGTAGCCGTTGTAATACTCATCGACGTCCTGCGGCTCCAGATCAACGGTGGCGACGGTGACGCCGGCCCGATCCTCGAAGTTCAGTTCGCCGGTGAACTGTTCGACCGTCTCGCCGGACCAGCCGAACCACAGGCCGTCGTATTTGCGCAGCGCCGCCGACAGGGCCATGGCCAGGCCGCCGACCGACCCCGACGCGGGGTCCCTGGGCGCCGAGACGCGGTTGGAAACGACGATCAGCCGGCTCATCGCGCGTCCTGCCACGATCGGCTGAGCAGGACGGCGCAGTTGATGATGCCGACCAGGGAATAGGTCTGCGGGTAGTTGCCCCACAGCTCGCCGTCCTGAATGGCGATGTCCTCGCTCAGCAGACCGGCGTGGGTTCGCCGGCTGAGCATCTCCTTGAAGATGGCTCGCGCCTCCTCCGTCCGGCCGTTCAGATGCAGGGCCTCGATGAACCAGAAGGTGCAGAAGTTGAACGCCGTCTCCGGCTCGCCGAAGTCGTCGGGGTGAATATAGCGGAACAGGTAGCCGCCCCGCTTCAGGTCGCGCTCGATGGCCTCGAAGGTCTTGACCTGGCGCGGATCGCGGGCGTCGAGGAAGCCCAGGTCGGTCATCTGCAGCAGGGAGGCGTCCAGCTCCGTCCCCCCGAAGCTGGCGGCGAAGCGGCCCTCGTCATGCAGATAGGCCTCGGCCTCGATCCGCGCCCGGATCAGCCGCGCCCGCTCGTCCCACAGCTCGCCCCGCTCCTCCAGCCCCAGGTGCCGCGCCGCCTTGGCCAGCCGGTCGCAGGCGGCCCAGCACATCATCGAGGAATAGGTGTGAACCCGGGCGATGGTGCGGAACTCCCACAGACCCGCGTCGGTCTGGTCGTGCATGGAGAAGGCGCGGTCGCCGACTTTTTCCAGGGCGTGAAAGTCTTCGATCGAACCGGGCCGCAACAGGCGCTCGTCGAAGAAGGCTTGAACCAGGGGCAGGACGATCTGGCCATAGACGTCGTGCTGCAGATGCTCATGGGCCTGGTTGCCGACGCGCACCGGCTTCATGCCGCGATAGCCTTCGACGCTGTCGATGACCCGCTCGCCGATGTCGGCCTCCAGCCCCACGCCGTAGACGGGCTGGACATGGCCGCCGTCTGAGGCGTCGACCAGATTGCGCAGATAGCCGAGGTAGTTCTCGAGGATGTCCACCGCGCCGAGCCGGTTCAGCGCCCGCACCGTGTAATAGGCGTCGCGCATCCAGCAGAAGCGATAGTCCCAGTTGCGCCCGCTCTCGGGGAACTCGGGCACTGAGGTCGTCATGGCGGCGACGATAGCGCCGGTCTCCTCATAGACGCAGAGCCGCAGGGTGATGGCGGCGCGGATCACCGCCTCCTGCCAGTCCAGCGGCACATAGAGGGTCCGCGTCCACAGCTTCCAGTGCAGCAAGGTCAGCTCCAGCGCCGCAGAGACCCCCGCCGTGACCGACTGGTCGTAGCCTTCGTCCGGGCCGAGGAAGAAGGCCAGCTCGCCTTCCAGCCGGAAGGTCCGCTCGTCCAGCACATGGGTGACGGGGCAGTTGGTGGTCAGCCGCAGGGTCAGATCGGTGCACAGGTAGCGGATATGGTTGGAGCCTGAGGTCTGCTCGGCCCGGCGCGCGCCCCAATCGGCCGAAGGCCGCAACCGCACCGTGATGCGCGGCGCCCCCGACAGGGGCCGCACCACCCGGGCGAAGGCGATGGGGCGATAGATGCGCGAGTGCTTCAGATGGCGCGGGGCGAAATCGATGATCTCGACCGAGGCGCCGTGCGCGTCCGTCATCACCGTGCGCAGGACGGCGGTGTTGCGCACATAGGCCTGCTCGATGGACGCCAGATCCGCCAGTTCGATGGACCAGAAGCCGTGTTCCGGATCGACGCCGTCCATCAGGGCCGAAAAGACCGGGTCGCCGTCGATGCGCGGCGCGCAGGCCCAGACGAAGCGGCCCTCGCGGTCAATCAGGGCGCTGACCGAGCAGTTGCCGATGGGTGCGAGGTCGAGGTTGGGTCGGCTCATGCCGGGGCCTCCGTGATCGCGTCCAGCCAGTCCAGAACGGCGGCCACATCCTCCAGCCGGTAGCGCGCCGCCGTGGGACGCTCGAGCCCGACCAGGACGCCGAACCCGCACAGGGCCTCGGCCGCCTCGAAGCCGTGCTCGTCGGTCAGGTCGTCGCCGACCATGATGGGGATTGCGCCCTTGAACGGCGCCTCGGCCATGAAGGCGGCCAGGGCCACGCCCTTGTCCGTGCCGGGGGTCTTCAGCTCCAGCACCATGGAGCCGGGCTGCAGCGCCAGCCCGGTCTCCTCGGCCAGGGACGCCGCCAGGACCAGCGCCTCCTCGGACACGTCCGGCGCCTGGCGATAATGCAGGCCCGCCGACAGCGTCTTGTCCTCGACGATCACCCCCGGTCGCTCGGCGGCGAAGGCGTCGAAGGCCGCGACCACCCGGCGCACGGCGGGGTCCGGCGTGCGGTTGGCGAAGGAGCCGTCGCCCCGCCGTCGCTGCAGACCGTGCACGCCGGAGGCTGCGCGCGCCGCGCCATCGCTGATGCGGTCGATCTCGCCCAGGGTGCGCCCGCTCACAATGGCGACACGTCCGTCCAGCCGATCCGTCAGCCGCGTCAGCACGTCGGTCCTGCGGGCGTCCGGCCCCACCGCGTCCGGCGTCGGCGCCAGAGGCGCCAGGACACCGTCCAGATCCAGGAACAGGGCGGGCTTCTTCAGTGCGACAGGCGGCTTGGGCAGGCGTGAAGCGATCGCCCCGGATGCAGACGGCATAAGGCCTGGACTCGTTTCGATGCTGTTGTCGAGACTGTTGGAAACGCGCCGGGGCCGGGAAGGTTGTCCGCCGAGGTGACAATTCCGTCGCAGCCCCGCCATTGTGCGAACAATCCAGATGGGGCAATTCGCGGATGCGCCACGAAGAACCGCCGCAGCGGTCCGGCGCCTCAGGAGCCGATGCCCATGCCCAATACGCTTCACTCGTCGCCCGAGCAGATCGCCGTGATGACGAACCGAGCGCGCGAGGTCGTGCGGCTGAACATCGAGGCCCTGGAGGCGCTGGAACGCTCCATCGACGTCTCGATCGCGCGCGCCTGCGACATCATCCTGTCGCGCCCCGGCTATCTGGTCGTGACCGGCATGGGCAAGTCGGGCCACATTGGCGGCAAGATCGCCGCCACCCTGGCCTCGACGGGGACCAACTCCTTCTTCGTCCACCCGGCGGAGATGAGCCACGGCGACCTGGGGATGCTGCGTCCCGATACCACGCTTCTGGCCATCTCCAACTCGGGCGAGAGCCGCGAACTGCGCGATCCACTGCTCTACTGCCAGCGCAACGACATTCCGGTCATCGGCATCACCCAGAGGGCCGGCAGCTTCCTGGGCCGTCACTCGGCCGTCAGCCTGACCATGCCCAAGGTGGCCGAGGCCTGTCCCAACGGCCTGGCGCCGACCACCTCGACCCTGATGACCCTGGCCATCGGCGACGCCCTGGCCATGGTGCTGATGGACCGCCGCGGCTTCACCCGCGAGGACTTCGGCCTGCACCATCCCGGCGGCGCCCTGGGCATGAGCCTGCAGAGCGTGCGCGAATGGATGGGAGACAACGCCGCCACCCCGGCCAGCGTGCCGATGGACGCCAGCTTCAGCGCCGTGGTCTCGGCCATCAGCGCCGGCCGCAAGGGCGCGGTCGCGGTCCTGCACTCCGATGGAAGCCTGGCCGGCATGATCACCGACGGCGACATCCGCCGCGCCTTCGCCAGCGACATCTCGGCCATCCGCGCCGAGGACATCATGAGCCGCACCCCCATCACGGTGGATCCCGACGCCCGCATGAGCGACGTGGTCGACCTGCTGAGCGCCAACAAGATCGCCAATCTGTTCGTGGTCGAGGACGACCGGCCGGTCGCTATCATCCACATCGCCGAACTGATGCAGGCCGGCTACGTCTCCTGATGAGCCAGGACATCCTCTTCGACGCCAGCCGCCTGCTGAGCCGCACCGACCGCAGCGCCCCGACCGGCGTCGACCGCGTCTGCCTGGCCTACGCCGAATGGCTGGTCGATCATCCCGACTACCGGATGGTGCCGGTCCGGTCGCGTCATGACCAGCTGGCCATGGTCGACGACGCCTGGTTCCGCGACTGCATCGTCGAGTTGCGTCGTCGCTGGTCCGGCGCGGCGACCAGCCGGGCGTTGAACGAGGCCGAACGCCGCCTGTTCGCCGCCCTGCAGGCGGACAAGCCGACCGCCTCGGTCATGAGCCAGGCCCCCGAGCCTGGCCATCCGAAGCGCAAGAAGACGCGCGCCTGGAAACAGTATTTCCGGGCCAAACGGGTCGCCGCCCCGCCGCCCGCTCGCCTCTATTTCAACGTCGGCCACACCAGCCTGAACACGCCGGAGATCCTTGCCGGGCTCGGCGCCCAGGGCATTGATCGCGTCGTCATGCTGCACGACCTGATCCCCATCACCCATCCCGAGTTCTGTCGTCCCGGCGACGGCGCCAAGCACCGCCGGCGCGTAATCACGGCCCTGCGCCACGCCTCGCGGATCGTGGTCAACTCTCACTACACCGGCCATGAACTGCTGGCCTTTGCTGCGCGCGAGAAGCTTCCGGCCCCGCCCATCGACGTCGCCCACCTGGGTCTGGAGCCGATCTTCCTCAAGGCCGAGCCCAGCCCGTCCCGGCGCCCCTACTTCGTCCACGTCGGCACCATCGAGGCGCGCAAGAACCTCGCCTTCCTGCTGACCATCTGGCGTCGCCTGCAAGAGCGCATGGGCGACCGGGCCCCCCGTCTGGTGCTGATCGGCCGCTATGGCTGGGAGAACGAGGCGGTGCTCGACCACCTGCAACGCTCTCCCAATCTGCAGGGCCTGGTGCACCAGGCCGAGAACCTGCCCGACTCGGCCCTGGCCGACCTGATGCAGGGCGCCCAGGCGGTTCTGGCGCCCTCCTCGGTCGAAGGCTTTGACCTGCCGGCCGTCGAGGCCTGCGCCCTGGGCGTGCCCCTGATCGCCTCGGACATTCCCGCGCACCGTGAACTGGTGCCGCAGGCGACCCTCATCGACCCCCTGGACGGCCTCGGCTGGCTGACGGCCCTGGAGGCGGCGACCCTGAGCCGCCCCGCCGTCGCGGCCTATTCGCCGCCGACCTGGCCCGGCCACTTCGCCACCGTCGAGGCGCGACTGGGCCTTGACCGCAGCATCGGCTTTCCTCTCGCCAATCAGGCATGAAACCGCGTCAAGGTTCGACGCTCATGCCTCTGGTCCGACGTCGCAAAGCCAAGTAATCACGGTGATGAACCGCCAAGTCCCCGGAGCCGCCATGAAGCGATCCCTTCTGCCCCTGATGGCCTTCGCCCTTGTCGGCGGCTGCTCGACCCTGCCCGGCGACGGCCCCTCGGGCCGCACCGTGGCCGGCGGCGCCGCCCATGACCAGAAGGCCGTGAACTACGCCCTCGTCGATGTGGACTTCACCGTCGGCGAAGTCATCAAGGCCGTGCCCGCGCGCTTCGGCGGCAGCCTGGCCGCCGGCGGCGCTGATGCGCCGGTCGACGTCCTCGGCATCGGCGACACCCTGGCCGTGTCGATCTATGAGCCCAGCGGCGCCCTGTTCGGCACCCGCAACATGTCGCGCGACATCCAGACGGGCAGCCAGGCCCTGCCGCCGCTGGTGGTCGATCGCTCGGGCGCCGTCAACGTGCCCTTCGCCGGTCGGGTTCAGGTCAACGGCCTGACCGCCCCCGAAGCCGCCGACGCCATCAAGCGCGCCCTGCGCGGCAAGGTCGGCGACCCGCAGGTCGTGGCCTACATCGCCCAGAACCCCTCAAACGCGATCACAGTGCTGGGCGACGTGCGCAACCCCGGCCGCGCGGCCCTGTCGGTCAACACCGACCGTATTCTGGATGTCATCGCCGCCGCCGGCGGTCCGACCCGACCGGCCGAGGACCTGATCGTCAACGTCCGCCGCGGCGACCAGACCTTCTCGGCGCCCCTGACGCTGGTTTCGACGGAGTTCGGTGAAAACGTCCGCCTGCGCCGCGGCGACCAGGTCAACCTGACCTACAAGCCCCGTCGCTTCACCGCCTTCGGCGCGGTCGGCGCCGTCAGCGAACAGGACATGGGTCAGGGCCCGCTCAGCCTGACCGCCGCCCTGGCGCGCACGCGCGGCCTGGACACCCAGTCGGCCAATCATCGCACGGTCATGGTGTTCCGCTTTGAACGCCCCGAAGTCGCCCAGGCCCTCGGCCTGACCCAGGCCGCCACGCCGCGCGGCGTGCCCGTGGTTTACCGGGTGAACCTGGCCGAGGGCCAAGGCTTCTTCGTCGCCAACAATTTCATGATCCAGCCCGACGACGTGGTCTATGCGCCGCGTTCGGATTCGGCCGAAGCGCGCAAGTTCTTCGAGTTCGTGCAGTCGATCACCCGGGTGATCTACGACGTCTCGGTCACGAGCGCCCTGAACATCGACTAGGGCCATGTTCGGTCGCCTCGGACGCCGCCGCTCCGAATCCTCCGGGGAACGGCCGAGCGAGCGTGCCGAGACGACGACCGCGATCGACGATCTGCTGGACCTGCTGCGGATGATCGAAGCGGCGGCCGGCGCGGTCTATGGCCGCCACGGTCTGCCTCAACGCCCGGGCCACTATCGGCGCTCCGCAGACAGCCACGCCTGGGAGCCTCTGGGCGACGCCCTGTCCCCCGCCGAGAAATGGGCCTTGATCGACGCCGCGCCCAAGGGCGGACGCTGGCGCTACGCCGCCCATGAGACCCTGGGCGCCCATTCAGACATCGCCGCCGTGCGACAGGCCTCCGCCCTGCTGGCGGCCTGTCAGGGCCTGCGCAAGCGCCTGGCGGACAGGGCGATCATCTCGCCGCAGGACCTGGCGGACTCCATTCGCCTGGGCCAGGCCTGGCGGCGTCTGGTCGAGGACGGCGGGCAAGGCGCACCGGCGGCGGCGCCTCTGCATTTCCTGCCGCCCGACGAAGGCTGAGCCTCAGGCCTGACCGGCCACCTCGGCCAGCAGTTCGATCGACCGCACTCGCGCGGCGGGGTCCCAGATCTGGCTGGTGATCATCAACTCGTCCGCGCCGGTCTGAGCGATAAAGGCCTCCGTCGCCGCCTGCACCGTCTCGGGCGAACCGACGGCGGAACAGGCCAGGGCGGCGTCGATCGTGCCGCGCGCGGCGCCGTCCAGACGCTCGTAGTAGCCTTCGACCGGGGCGGGCAGCTTGCCGGGACGTCCGGTCCTCAGATTGACGAAGGCCTGCTGCACCGAGGTGAACAGCAGGCGCGCGGCCTCGTCCGTATCGGCGGCGAAGACGTTGTAGCCCAGCATGGCGTAGGGCTTTTCCAGATGCTCGGACGGCCGGAAGGTCTGGCGATAGACGTCCAGCGCCCGCATCATCTCGCCGGGCGCGAAATGGCTGGCGAAGGCGTAGGGCAGGCCCAGATGGGCCGCCAGCTGCGCTCCATAGGTCGAAGAGCCCAGAATCCAGATCGGCACGGCCTGACCCTCGCCGGGGTTGGCGATGATGCGCTGATCGGGCGTGGCCGGGGCGAACCACTGCATCAGTTCCATCACGTCCTGCGGGAAGGCGTCCACGTCGCCCTGAAGCGTGCGGCGCAGGGCGCGGGCCGTGGCCTGATCAGAACCCGGCGCGCGACCCAGGCCCAGGTCGATACGGCCGGGATAGAGCGCGTTCAGCGTGCCGAACTGCTCGGCGATGACCAGGGGCGCGTGGTTGGGCAGCATGACCCCGCCGGCGCCGACGCGGATGGTCTGGGTCGCCGCCGCCACCGCGCCGATGACGACCGAGGTCGCGGCGCTGGCGATGCCCGGCATATTGTGATGCTCGGCCAGCCAGAAGCGCCTGTAGCCGAGGCGCTCGGCGTGGCGGGCCAGGTCGAGGGTGTTGGCCAGCGACTGCGAGACGTCGGAGCCCTCGGGCACCGGGGCGAGGTCGAGAATAGAAAGCGGGATCATCCGTCCGATATGGGGCCGCGCATCGGCGGCGCCATACCGTTCAGTGAATAGTTCGACCGATCAGATTTCGACGCCCGTGCTGCGCATGATTTCGGCGCGCAGCTCGGGCATGCCCGTGCCCTTTTCGGCTGAAGTCACCAGCACGGCGGGGAAGGCGGCGGGGCGCTTGGAAATGGCCTTCAGCGTTTCCGCCTGGACCTTTTCCGCCTCGCCCTTCTTCAGCTTGTCAGCCTTGGTCAGGATGATCTGATAGCTGACGGCGGCCAAGTCGAGGGCCTTCAATGCATCGTCGTCGACCTTCTTCAGGCCGTGGCGGGCGTCGATCAGCAGATAGACCCGCTTCAGCGTCACCCGGCCGCGCAGATAGTCGCGGCCCAGGTCCTGGAACTTCTTCACCGTGGTCTTGGACGCCTTGGCCCAGCCGTAGCCGGGCAGGTCCACCAGGCGCAGACGGCCGTCCAGGTCGAAGAAATTGACCTCGCGCGTGCGGCCCGGCTCGTTCGAGGCGCGCGCCAGTTTGTGCATCCCGACCAGGGCGTTGATCAGGCTGGACTTGCCTACGTTGGAGCGGCCCGCAAAGGCGATCTCGGGCAGGTCAGGATCGGGCAGTTGCTCGATCTTGGCGCAACCGAGGACGAAGGTGGCCGGGCGGGCGAACAGCACCCGCGCCTGCTCGATCTCGGTGTCCGAGTATTCTCCGACCTTGGGCTCGTCCGACGGTTGATCCAATGGGTCAGGCTTTCTTGAAACGCGCGAGGAAGGTGTCGATCGGGTTCTCGGCCTTGAAGCGGTGCATGATGACGTACTGCTGTGCGATCGAGAGGATGTTGTTCCAGGCCCAGTAGATCAGCAGGCCAGCCGCGAACGGGGCCATGATGAAGGTGAAGACGAAGGGCAGGAAGGCGAAGATCTGACGCTGCATCGGGTCCTGGGCCGGCGGGTTCATCGACTGCTGCAGCCACATGGTCAGGCCATAGACGATCGGCAGGACGCCAAGGTGCAGCGGGCCGTTCAGCAGGCTGCCGACCAGGGGCAGGGTCGCGGGATCCCAGGGAATGGCGCCGAACAGGTTCCAGATCGTCGACGGGTCGCGCGCCGACAGGTCGCGGATCCAACCGAAGAAGGGCGCGTGGCGCATTTCGATGGTGACGAACAGCACCTTGTACAGGGCGTAGAAGACCGGGATCTGCACCAGGATGGGCAGGCAGCCCGCCAGGGGATTAATCTTCTCCCGCTGATACAGGGCCATCGTCTCCTGCTGCTGCTTCTGCGGGTCGTCCTTAAATTTCTTTTTGATCTCCTCCATCTTGGGCTGGAGGGTCCGCATCTTGGACAGGCTCTCGTAGGACTTGTTGGCCAGCGGGAACATGATCAGCTTGACCACGACGGTCAGGGCCAGGATGGCCAGGCCGAAGTTGCCCAGGACGCCGTAGAAGAACTCCACGATCATGAAGATCGGGCGCGTCAGGAAGAAGAGGTGGCCCCAGTCGATGGCGTAGATGAAGCGCGGCAGGTCCAGGCTCTTTTCATAGCCGGCCAGGATCTCGTTGCGCTTGACCCCGGCGAACAGACGCTGGGTCTCCTCGATCTGGCGGCCCGGCTGGATGGTGCGGGTCGCGCCCAGCATGGCGGCTTCGTGGACGTTCAGACCCTCGGCGTCGCGAACGGCGAAGCGGCCCTCGATCTTTTCCTTCTGGTCCGGAATGAGGGCGGCCATCCAGTACTTGTCGGTGATGCCCAGCCAGCCGCCGGTCGATTCGTTCTCGATGCGCGGCTTCTTGGCCCAGTCCTTGTATTTGACCTGCTCGGTCGTGAACTTGCCGTCCGCGCCGAAGGTGCCGATGGCGCCTTCGTGCAGGATCATCTGCTTGCCCAGATCGGCCGGCACGCCCTGGCGCTCGACGCGGCCATAGGGGGCGATGGTGATGGCCTGGCCGCTCAGGTTGGCGACCGTGTCGGTGACGGTGAAGACGTACTGGGCGTCGACCGCGATGACGCGGGTGAAGCGCAGGCCCTGGCCGTTGTCCCAGGTCAGCTCGACCGGGGTGGTCTGGGTCAGGGTCGCGCCCTTGGTCAGGCTCCAGACCGTGTTCGGGCCCGGAACGCCGCCGGGGACGTTGGGGCCGCTCCAGCCGAACTGGGCGAAGTAGGCGTGCTCCATCCCCTGCGGACGGAACAGCTCGACGGGGGGCGAATTCTTGTCGAGGGTTTCCTTGTAGTCGGTCAAATACAGGTCATCGATGCGCGCGCCCTGCAGCGACAGCGAGCCCTTCAGCGTGCCCGTCTGGATCGGCACGCGGGCGACCTTGCCCAGGGCCTGAACGCGATCGGTGACGAAGGCGACCGGCGCAGCCGATCCCGAGGTCAGGCCGGCGTCGGTCTTGGCGGCCTTCTCCTCGGCGGCGGCGACCTGGGCCTGACGGCGCATCTCGGCCTGCGGGCGCATCACCATGAAGTAGTACACGCCCATGATCAGGGCCGCGCACACGAAGAAGATGATGGTGTTGCGCGAATTCTCGTTCTGCATCGGGGTTAGCGGTCCTGGCCGGTGGGGCGCGAATCGTCAGAGGCGCGGGCGGGCGATTTCGCCTCGTCTCCCGTGTCGGGAGCCGCGCGCGGGGTTGCGAGCCTTGTAAGGGCCGATTTCACATCGTCAAGCAAGCGGTCCCAGTCGCGGTCCGCCGTGCCCATGCGGGCGATGAACACATAGTCGCAGCCGGGCCGCCCGTGCAGGGGCGCCAGAAGCCGCGCGGCCTCGCGCAGACGGCGCTTGCAGCGGTTGCGCGTCACGGCCCCGCCCACCTTGCGGGTGGCGGTGAATCCCACGCCGATGGCGGGATTTCCATCCTGACGGTCCAGTTGCTGGACCACGACGGCGCCGCGCGCTTGAGAAACACCTTTGGCGGCCGCCAGAAACTGGGGCCGCCGTGTCAGGCGATCGATTTTCATCGGATCGGTCATGCGCCCGCCCTGAAGGGTAATGGGCGCGTGACGTCAGGCCGTCAGGCGCTTACGGCCTTTGGCGCGGCGACGCGCAACAATCTTTTGACCGTTCTTGGTGGCCATCCGCGAACGGAAGCCGTGACGGCGCTTGCGCACGAGTCGCGACGGCTGATAGGTCCGCTTCACGTTCGGCT
>NZ_DASWXW010000024.1:0-11324 GCF_036405315.1 Brevundimonas sp.
GCGCCGCCCCGACCCGGCCACCGCCCCCTCGACGGCCAAGGCCGGCGGCCTCTACATGATCTGCACCATGTCCAAGACGGCGGCCGAGAAGCGCGGCTTCGCCGACGCCATGATGCTGGACTGGCGCGGCTATGTCGCCGAAGCCACCGGCGCCAACGTCTTCTTTGTCCAGAACGGCGCCCTGCACACGCCGCGCGTCGATCACATCCTGGACGGCATCACTCGCCAGACCGTGATCGAGATGGCCCAGGCCAAGGGCGTCGAGGTCGTGATCCGCGACATCCTGCCGGAAGAACTGTCGACCTTCTCCGAGTGCTTCCTCACCGGCTCGGCCGCCGAAGTCACCCCGGTCAGCGAGATCGGCGACTACCGCTTCACGCCGGGCGAGTTGTCGCTGACCCTGATGGACGACTACGGCAAGCTGGTCCGCGGCCAGCTCTGATCGCCGTCTGACGCCGAACCGAAGGCGGGGGATTCATCCTCCGCCTTTTTCTTGCGCCTCTTGCCAGCCGCGCGCGGCTGTCGTTCATGCGCAGATGAGAAACCGGCTCCCGTAGCGCCGGTCGCGGAGCCGCCTTTCCCATGTTCAGTCTTCTGAACCTCCAGAGCCTGTTCGGCCTGGTCGTCATCATCGCCGTCTGTTGGGCGATGTCCGAGAACCGCAAGCTCTTCCCCTGGCGGCTGGCCATCGGCGCAGTCGCTGTGCAGGCGGCCCTGGTGCTGGCGACCTTCGCCATTCCCGGTTCGCAGGTTGTGCTGGACGGCATCAACAACGCGGTGAGGGGCCTGGAACTGGCGACCGAGGAGGGGACCAAGTTCGTCTTCGGCTATCTGGCGGGCGGCGATCAGCCCTACGCCGTGGCTAATGAGGGCGCGCTGTTCACCTTCGCCTTCAAGGTGCTGCCGCTGATCCTGGTGATCTCGGCCCTGTCGGCCCTGTTGTGGCACTGGCGGATCCTGAAGTGGATCACCCTGGGCTTCGGCTTCCTGTTCCAGCGCACCATGGGCCTGGGCGGCGCCTCGGCTCTGGCCGTGGCGGCCAACGTCTTCCTGGGCATGATCGAGAGCCCCATCGTCATCCGCGCCTATCTGGACAAGCTGACCCGGTCGGAACTGTATCTGATGATGGTGGTCGGTCTGGCCACCGTCGCGGGGTCGACCATGGTGGCCTACGCCACCATCCTGGCGCCGGTCCTGACCAATGCGGCGGGCCACGTCCTGGTCGCCTCCATCGTCTCGGCTCCGGCCGGGGTCCTGCTGGCCCGCGTCATTATTCCCGAGAAGCCGGGCGAGGGCGGGGCGGTCGCCGACTACAACTCGGCGCTGAAGTACGACAGCGCCATCGACGCCATCGTCAAGGGCACGTCGGACGGTCTGATGGTGGTGCTGAACATCTCGGCCGTGCTGATCGTCTTCGTGGCCCTGGTGGCCCTGGCCAACGTCATGCTGGGCGCCTTCTGGATCGGCGGCGAGGCCTTGAGCGTCGAGCGCATTCTGGGCGTGGTCTTCTCGCCGGTCGCCTGGCTGATCGGGGTGGAATGGGCCGACGCGCAGAAGGCCGGCTGGCTGCTGGGCGTCAAGCTGACTCTTACCGAGTTCGTCGCCTTCATCAAACTGGGCGCGGTGCCGGACGGTGAGATGAGCGAGCGCACCCGGATGCTGATGACTTACGCCCTGTGCGGCTTCGCCAACATCGGCTCGGTGGGCATCACCGTCACCGGCCTGTCGGTGCTGATGCCCGAGCGCCGCGAAGAGGTCCTGGGTCTGGTGTGGAAGGCGCTGTTCGCGGGCTTCCTGGCCACCCTGATGACCGCCTGCATTGTCGGGGCCATGCCGGCCTCGGTGTTCGGCCAGTAGGTTGTAAGTCCGCAGGGTTCTGACCGCCATCGGAGGGGCTGTCCTATGAAGCTGTACGAAAGCCGCCGCGCTCCCAATCCGCGCCGGGTCCGCTGGGTCATGGCGGAAAAGGGCGTGACTGACGTCGAAGGAGTCGAGATCGACCTGCTGGCGGGGGAGCACCGCACCCCGGCCTATCGCGCCAAGTTCGGCGTGCCGCACGTCCCGGTGCTGGAACTGGACGACGGGACCTGCATCTCCGAGTCCATCGCCATCTGCCGCTATCTGGAGGCCCTGCATCCTGAGCCCAACCTGTTCGGGCGCGACCCGAAAGAGCAGGCGATCATCGAGATGTGGACCCGCCGATGCGAAATGTATCTGGCCAACCCCATGATGTTGAACGTGCGCTTCAGCCACCCCGCGCTTGCCGCGCTCGAAGCGCCCCAGCCCCAGGTGGCGGAATACAGCCGCCTCGGCGCCGAGAAGTTCATGCGCACCCTGGACCGGCAACTGGCCGAGCACGAATTCATCGCCGCCGACCGCTTCACCATCGCCGACATCGTCGCCGCCGTGGGTCTGGATTTCGCCCGCCTGGTCAAATACCGCCCGCCGGAAGATCTGACCCATCTGGCGCGCTGGCTGGAAGCCTGCCGCGCCCGCCCGGCGGCCAAGGCCGGGGTCTGAGGCGGGCGTCCAAGGCGTCTTTTCGGGCGTCGTCCGCCGTGCCAAGCTGGACGGTATGAACAGAGCCTTCACGATCACTCTCGCCCTGGGTCTCGTCGCAGCCGCCGCCGCCTGCACGGACAGCCGACGCGCGCGCAATGACGCCACATGGAGCGACCGCCCCGCCGACATCACCTGCTGGACCTACGGCGTCGAGACCTTCAAGGGCCGCTCGACCGGCAAGGTCGAGTACAACGACGGCGGCCGGATCGCCTTCGTGGACGCCGCGAACGGCCGCTACACCACGGTCGACGGCGAATGCCGGGTGGTCTACGCGGCGCCGTCCAAGTAGGCGGGGTCAGTCGCGCGGCGTGAATTTCCGGATCACGCCCGAGAAGGTCATCAGCAGCCGCTCGCCGGTGGTGATCTGGCCACGCACGAAGATCAGGCTCTTGCCCGCCTTCGTCACCTGGCCCGTCGCCTCGATCAGTTCGCCCACGTAGGCGCCGTCGATGAAGGTGGAATCCAGTTGCACGGTCACGCCGGACGCCCCTTCCATCTCCTGATAGGCGATCTGGAACATGGCGATGTCGGCGAAGGTCATCAGGCAGCCGCCGTGCATCCGGCCGCCGAAATTCATGTGCTTCTGTTCGGCGCGGAAGGCGCAGCGCATCGACCCGTCGGGGTCCGGCTTGCGATAGAAGGGGCCGACGGTGGAATCGAAGGTGGCGCCGCTAACCTCATAGGTTTCCCACCCCGCGAACTCGCCTTCCGATACCGTGATCCTGCCGACCATGCCGATTACGCCTTCTTTCTGATCTCGCGCTGCAGCATATAGGCGCAATGAGCGATCCAATCGAAGCGGCCATTTTTGAAAAACTGGCCAAGGCCGACCCCAAGAACGTCGGCGGCAAGAGCATTGAACCGGCCGAGGTGGCCAAGGAACTGCAGCCCGAGCAGTGGCAGCGCATGCTGCCCAAGGTTCGCGCCACGGCCCTGGGCCTGATGCGTCAGGGCAAGCTGACCATCACCAAGAAGGGCAAGGCGGTCGATCCGAACGCCTTCAAGGGCGTGATCCGCCTGCGCCTGCCGACAGAGGCCGAGACGGCCGCGGCCCTGGCGGCCCTGCCGCCGGTCGAAGCCTCGGATGATGATTTCGACTGAACCGGACACCGGCCTGGACGCAGTCCTGGCCGAAATCCGCGCCTGCCGGGCGTGCCTGGGGCAGTTGCTTCACACGCCGCGCCCGGTGGTCATGGTCGCGCCCCAGACGCGTCTGCTGATCTGCGGCCAGGCGCCGGGGCGGCGGGTCCATGAAAGCGGTCTGCCCTTCACCGATCCGTCCGGCGTCCGCCTGCGCGACTGGCTGGGCGTGGACGAGGCGACCTTCTACGGCGACCCGCGCCTCGGCGTCGCGGCCCAGGCCTTCTGTTTTCCCGGCACGGACCCGAAAGGCGGCGACTATCCCCCGCCACGTCGCTGCGCCGAACTATGGCGGCCGCGCCTGCTGGCCGAACTGCCGAACGTCGAACTGACCCTGCTGGTCGGCGGCTACGCCCAGGCCTGGGCCCTGGGCGATCGGGCCAAGGCCAGCATGACTGAGACGGTCCGCGCCTGGCGCGACTACGCCCCCGCCATCCTGCCCATGCCGCACCCGTCATGGCGCAACACGGCCTGGCTGCGGAAAAACCCGTGGTTCGAGGCCGAGGTTCTGCCCTACCTTCGCCAGAGGACAGTGGAGATTCTGGCGTGAGCATCTGGCGGAGCGGACTGACGGCGGGCTTTCTGGCGCTTTCCCTCGTCCTGTCCGCCTGCGCCACGCCGCATCTGCAAGGCCCGCAGACGCCGCCGCTCGGCTTCAACGGTCCGCGCATCGAGGCGGGAACCGAGGGACGCGGCGCCTTCATCGTTCAGGACGGGGCGCGGCTGCCCTATCTGCGCTGGAGCCCCGAGAACGGGCGGCAGCCCTGGGCCGTCATCATCGCCCTGCACGGTTTCAACGACCACTACGCCTCCTTCCGCCTGGCCGGGCCGTGGTGGGCCGCGCGCGGCATCGAGACCTGGGCCTACGATCAGCGCGGGTTCGGCCTGGCGCCGCATCGCGGCGAGTTCGCGCCGGAAAGCCTGACCAGCGCCGACCTGCGCACCATCGTCTCGCTCGTTCGCGCTGAGCGCCCCAAAGCCCTGATCGTGGTGGCGGGCGAGAGCATGGGCGGGTCGTCCACGATTTCCGCCTTCGGGGGCCAGACTCCGCCCGACGCCGACCGGGTGGTCCTGCTGGCGCCCGGCGTCTGGGGCTGGTCCAGCCAGAGCCCGTTCAACCGTGCGGGCCTGTGGGCGGCCGCCCGGCTTATGGGCGCCAGGACGGTCGAGCCGCCCGCTTTCGCCGTCCGCCATATCCGCGCGTCGGACAATACGCAGGAGCTGATCCGCAACGGTCGCGATCCGCAGAGCATTCTCTCCACCCGGTTCGATTCCATGCATGGACTGGTCGATCTGATGGAGACGGCGACGGTCCGTCTGGGCGTGGTTGAGAAGCCGACCTTGCTGCTGTACGGCGGGAATGATCAGATCATTACCAAGCGCCCGATGCGGCTGGCGCTCGAGCGGGCCGGCGAGCGGCCCAACCTGCAAACGGCCTACTACCCGAACGGCTGGCATATCCTGAACCGCGATCTGCAGGGCGAGGTCGTCTATCGCGATGTGGAGGCCTGGCTGCGCGATGCGGCTGCGCCTCTGCCGTCGGGGGCGGGGCCTGTGCTGCCGGCTTTGCAGGCTGACCCGAAAGCGCGCTGACCCGCGACTTTTCCTGACGCGAAACCGTCATGCTTGCCCTATAGGCGGGCGCGGCGTATCTCCACGCGCATAAAAAATACCCCAGGAAAGGCCTGTCATGGGCAAGACGCTGTTTGATTCCCCTTCTTTCGCGAACCATGAAGGCGTCCATGCCTTCCATGACGAGAAAACCGGCCTGAAGGCCATCGTCGCGGTTCACTCCACCGCGCGCGGCCCCGCCGTCGGCGGCACCCGCATGTGGAACTACGCCTCGGCCGCCGAAGCCCTGGAAGACGTGCTGCGCCTGTCCAAGGGCATGAGCTACAAGAACGCCGTCGCGGACCTGGAGATGGGCGGCGGCAAGTCGGTCATCATCGGCGACAGCCGCACCCAGAAGTCGCCGGAGCTGTTCCGCGCCTTCGGCCGCGCTCTGAACGGTCTGGGCGGCAACTACTACGCCGCCGAAGACGTCGGCACCTCGGTCGAGGACATCGCCGAAGCCCGCAAGGTCACTGAATACGTGCTGGGCCTGAAGGACGGTCCGGAAGCCTCGGGCGACCCGAGCCCCGTCACCGCCGAAGGCGTGTTCCGCTCGAACCTGGTCGTCGCCCGTCGCCTGTTCAAACAGGACGACATGACCGGCCTGACCGTCGCCATCCAGGGCGTGGGCCACGTCGGCGCCTATCTGGCCGAGAAGCTGCACAAGGCCGGCGCCAAGCTGATCATCACCGACGTCAACCAGGCCAACCTGGAAGCCGTCGCCGCCAAGACCGGCGCCGAGATCGTCGCCCCGGACGCCATCTATGACGTCGCCGCCGACATCTATGCGCCCTGCGCCCTCGGCGCGACGCTGAACCTGCAGACCCTGGACCGTCTCAAGGTCAAGGCCGTCTGCGGCGCCGCCAACAACCAGCTGGCCACGGCCGACATCGGCGACGAGCTGTTCAAGCGCGGCGTGCTCTACGCCCCCGACTACGTCGTCAACGGCGGCGGCATCATCAACGTCGCCTCGGAAATGAACGCTCGTCAGTCGGGCGGCGCCTATGACCCCTCGTGGGTCGAAGGCAAGCTGTCGCGTCTGATGGAGACCTTCGAGGAAATCCTCGAGCGTTCGGTGTCCGAGAACAAGCCGACCCACCTGATCGCTGACGCCATCGCCGAAGCCCGCATCAAGGCGGCGGCGGACAAGAAGGCCGAGCTGCTGAAGGCGGCGTAAGCATAATTCTCCCTCCCCTTCATGGGGAGGGTGGCTGAGCCCGTCAGGGCGAGGCCGGGTGGGGGCGGCGTGTCGAACGATGCGCCGCCCTTTGTCTTGCCGGCCCTCCCCACCCGGTCGCTTCGCGACCACCCTCCCCATGAAGGGGAGGGAGAGACGACCAGATTCCCTCAATCTTTAACGCCTCTTAACGCCGCGTTTACCATCCACGCGGCACTTTCTGCCTAGCGGGGCCAGTTCGTCCCGCCAGTGGATGGGCGGGGACGCGTGGGCGGCTTCACGGCGGCGTTGCAGAAGTTCGGTATCGGCCGCCTGGCCGCGGTGCTCGGCGTCGCCGCCGGCGTGGCCGCGGTGCTGGTCGCCGTCATGCTGCGCGTGGGCCAGGCGCCCGACGCTCTGCTCTATTCCAACCTCGACCTGCGCGAAGCCTCCGAGATCAGCGCCGCCCTGGACCAGGCGGGCATCAAATACAGCTCGAAAGGCGACGGCTCGACCATCTTCGTCAGCCGCGACGAAGTCGGCACGGCGCGCCTGATGCTGGCGGGCAAGGGGCTCGTGACCTCGGGTAGCGTCGGCTACGAGATCTTCGACAACCAGTCGGTCCTGGGTCAGACCGAGTTCCAGCAGAACCTGAACGAGCAGCGCGCCCTGCAGGGCGAGCTGTCGCGCACCATAATGTCGATGCGCGGCATCACATCGGCCCGCGTCCACATCACCATGCCGCGCCGCGAGATGTTCCAGGCCGCCGCCACGGACCCGACCGCCGCCGTGGTCGTCGGCGTGGGCGGTCGTGACCTGAGCGCCGATCAGGTCCGCGCCATCCGCAACGTCGTCGCCTCGTCGGTGCCGAACCTGAGGCCGGACAAGGTCACGGTCACGGACCAGTCCAACCGAACCCTGGCGGCCGGCTCGGAGGACGCCGGCTTCACCTCGGCCAACGCCGAGGCCGCCAAGGTCACGACCGAGGCCCAGTTGCAGACCCGCATCAAGGACATCGTCGAGGGCGTCGTCGGCGCCGGCGCGGCCCGGGTTCAGGTTACGGCTGACATCGACCATAGCCGCTCGACCACCCAGGAACAGAAGTTCGATCCCGACGGCCAGGTCGTCCGTTCGACCTCGACCAACGGCTCGCAGTCCCAGGACACGACAGGCCAGGCTGACGGCGGCGTCACCGCCACCAACAACATTCCCGGCGGCGCGGCCCCGAACACCACGCCCCTCGGCTCGACCAACTCGGAAAACACCGAGACGACCAACTACGAGATCTCCAACACCACCACAACGACGGTCAAGGAGCCGGGCGAGGTCAAGAAGCTGTCGGTCTCGGTCGCCGTGGACGGCAAATACACACCCGCCGCCGGCGGCAAGGGCGAGCCGACCTACGCCCCTCGCACCGCCGAAGAAGTGCAGCAGATCAAGAGCCTGGTCGCGGCGGCCGTCGGCATCGACGAAACGCGCGGCGACAAGATCGAGGTGATCAACGTCCGTTTCAATCGCGAGCCCTCGGCGGCGCCGGGTGCGGACGAAGGCTCGTCGATGTTCAACTTCGACAAGAACGACATCATGCGCGGCGTCGAGTTGCTGGTCCTGCTGGTGACTGGCCTGCTGCTGATCTTCTTCGTCGTTCGGCCCTTGCTGAAGACCGCCTCAGGCGCCGGCGCGGCGGGCGTTCCGGCCCTGGTCGGCGCCAACGGCATGCCGGTGACGGCGCTGGACGCTCAGTTGGTCGGCGGAACCCTGCCGGGCCAGCCGCAGATGTTGGCGGGACCGTCCGAGATGGATCAGCGGCTCGACATCGCCCGTATCGAGGGACAGGTGAAGGCCTCCTCGATCAAGAAGGTGGCTGACTTTGTGGACTCCCACCCCGAGGAATCGACCGCCATCCTTCGCTCCTGGGTGCATGAAAGCTAATGACCCGTCTGGTGAGCAAAAAGGGGCCGGTCGACGATATCCGCAAGCTGACGGGGCCTGAGCGCGCCGCTGTCGTCCTGCTGTCGCTGGGCGAGGAGCACACCGTCCTGTGGCAGCAGCTGGACGACGAGGAGATCAAGGAAGTCTCCCAGGCCATGGCCGGCCTGGGCACTGTCGCCGCCTCGGTGGTCGAGGAAGTTCTGGTCGAGTTCGTCTCGGGCATTGGCGGCGCCGGCACCCTGATGGGCAGCTATGAACAGACCCAACGCCTGCTCGCCTCCTTCATGCCGGGCGACCGCGTCGACGCCCTGATGGAGGAGATCCGCGGCCCCGCCGGGCGGACCATGTGGGACAAGCTCGGCAATGTGAACGAGGCCGTCCTCGCTAACTATCTGAAGAACGAATACCCTCAGACGGTCGCGGTGGTCCTGTCGAAGATCAAGCCGGACCACGCCTCGCGCGTGCTAACGGCCCTGCCCGAGGACTTCGCCCTGGAATGCGTCCAGCGCATGCTGCGCATGGAGCCGGTGCAGCGCGACATCCTCGACAAGATCGAGCAGACCCTGCGCACCGAGTTCATGTCCAACCTGGCGCGCACCTCCAAGCGCGACAGCCATGAGCTGATGGCCGACATCTTCAACAGCTTCGACCGCCAGACCGAGGCCCGCTTCATCGGCGCCCTGGAGGAACGCAGCCGCGATTCCGCCGAGCGCATCCGCTCGCTGATGTTCGTGTTCGAGGATCTGTCCAAGCTGGACCCCGGCGGCGTGCAGACCCTGCTGCGCGCGGTCGAAAAGGACCAACTGGGCCTGGCGCTGAAGGGCGCCTCCGACGCTTTGCGCGAAATGTTCTTCTCCAACATGTCCGAGCGCGCCTCGAAGATCATGCGCGAGGACATGGAGTCGATGGGGCCGGTTCGCCTCAAGGACGTCGACACCGCCCAGATGACCATGGTCCAGGTGGCCAAGGATCTGGCCGCGCGCGGCGACATCATGCTGGCCGGCCAGAGCGGCGACGACGAGTTGATTTACTGACATGACCGCCATCCCTTCCACCGCTCGTCCCTTCATCTTCGACACCGAGTTCGACGCCTCGGGCGAGGTCGTGCGCCCGTCCGCCTGGCAGCCGACCAAGCGTTCTTTTGCTCCCGCCGAGGTCGAGGCCCTGGTCGCCCAGGCGCGGCTTGAGGCCCGCCAGCAGGCCCTGGCCGAGGTCGAGGCCCTGCGCGCCGACGCCCTGTCGACCCTGGCCCAGACGGTGGCCCATGCGGCGGGCGCCCTGAGCACGATCGCCGAGGCGCACCGCCGCCAGTCGGCCCAACTGTCGCTCGCCGCCGCCCGCGTCCTGGCCTCGGCCGCCTTCGACCGCTTCCCGCGTCGCCCGCTGGAGGTCGCCATCGAGCAACTGGGCCAGGAGATCGACGCCTCGCCGCGTCTGCTGGTCCGCGCCGCCGGGCTGGACGAGGCGACGCGCGCCCATATCGAGGCACTGTGCGCCGACGCCGGCTTCACCGGCCTGATCGCCTTCCGCGAGGACGCGGGCGCGCCGGCCGCCGCCTTCACGCTGGAATGGGCCGACGGTCGCGCCGAGTTCGATCCCGAGGGCGTCGCCGCCCGCGTTTCCGCCGCGCTGGAGGCCGCGCTCGCGGCCGAGGCCGGCCATGCTGAATCCCTCGACAGGAGCGCCTTCTGATGGCCACCGACGATCTCGCCCTGGAAGAGTTCGGCGACTCCACCGCCCTCGCCATCGCCGACGAGGGCGGCGACAAGTCCGCCGCCGACCTGGCCACCGTATTCGACGTGCCGGTCAACATCTCGGCCGTCCTGGGCAAGGCCCATATGTCGGTCGCCCAGCTGCTAAAGCTGAACCGCGGCAGCGTGCTGGAGCTGGACCGCAAGGTCGGCGAGGCCATCGACATCTTCGTCAACAACCGCCTGGTCGCGCGCGGGGAGGTCGTCGTCGTCGAGGACCGCCTGGGCGTGACCATGACGGAAATCATCAAGACCGAGGACAAGGGCGCCTGATCGGCCGCCCGGTTTTCGGAATAGAGTTCTAGAGGAGAAGACCCATGCGGCTTCTGGTGGTTGGCAGGCTCAGCGGACAGCTGGCGACGGCGGTGAAGATGGCCATGGCGCACGGCGCCAAGGTGCAGCACGTCGAGCGCGCCGATCAGGCGACCGAGCAACTGCGACGCGGGCAGGGGGCCGACCTGATGATGGTCGACTACCGCATCGACATCGCCGCCCTGATCGCCGCCAACGACGCCGAGCGCATCCATGTGCCGGTCGTGGCCTGCGGGGTCGACGCCGACGCGCGCGAAGCCGCCGACGCCATCCGCGCCGGGGCCAAGGAGTTCATCCCCCTGCCGCCCGAGGCGGACTTGATCGCCGCTGTCCTCTCGGCCGTGGCCGATGATGAGCGCCCGATGATCTCGGCCGACCCCGCGATGAAGGCCGTCATCAGCCTGGCCGACCAGGTGGCGCGTTCGGAAGCCTCGATCCTGATCACCGGCGAGAGCGGCGTCGGCAAGGAGGTGATGGCCCGTCACCTGCACACCGGGTCGAAGCGCGCCGACAAGCCCTTCATCAGCGTCAACTGCGCCGCCATTCCCGACAACCTGCTGGAATCCGAGCTGTTCGGCCACGAGAAGGGCGCCTTCACCGGCGCCGTGGCTCGCCGCATCGGCAAGTTCGAGGAGGCCGACGGCGGCACGCTTCTGCTGGACGAAATCAGCGAGATGGACGCCCGGCTGCAGGCCAAGCTGCTGCGCGCCATCCAGGAGCGGGTCATCGACCGCGTCGGCGGCTCCAAGCCCGTGCCGGTCAACATCCGCATCATCGCCACCTCGAACCGCGACCTGGCCAAGGCCGTGGCTGAGGGGACTTTCCGCGAGGACCTGCTGTATCGCCTGAACGTGGTGAAC
>NZ_DASWXW010000025.1:0-12500 GCF_036405315.1 Brevundimonas sp.
AAAGCCTGATTTCCTTGACCGACGACAGCTACGACAACGCCGCACCTTCGGCGCCCGGCGACATCTCCATCATCACGATCGAGGACGAGCTGAAACGCTCCTACCTCGACTACGCCATGAGCGTCATCGTAAGCCGCGCCCTGCCGGACGCGCGCGACGGTCTGAAGCCGGTTCACCGTCGCATCCTCTACTCGATGCACGACCTGAACATGACGCCCGAGCGGTCGTATTCGAAGTGCGCGCGCGTGGTCGGCGACGTGCTGGGTCGCTTCCACCCGCACGGCGACGCCTCGGTCTACATGGCGCTGGTGCGAATGGCGCAGCCCTTCTCGATGGGGCTGATGCTGGTCGACGGCCAAGGCAACTTCGGCTCGGTCGACGGCGATATGCCGGCCTCCATGCGTTACACCGAGGCCAAGATGGCCCCGGCGGCGGTGGCCCTGCTGACCGACATCGACAAGGACACGGTCGATTTCCAGCCGAACTACGACGAGAAGGAGCTGGAGCCCGTCGTCCTGCCGGCGCGGATTCCGAACCTCCTGGTCAACGGCGCGGGCGGCATCGCCGTCGGCATGGCGACCAACATCCCGCCGCACAACCTGGGCGAAGTCGTCGACGCGGCCGTGGCGCTGCTGGACAACCCCGACATGGGCGACGAGGCCCTGCTGGACATCGTGCCCGGCCCCGACTTCCCGACGGGGGGCGAGATCATGGGCCGCACCGCGCCGCGTAACGCCCTGCGCGACGGACGCGGCTCGGTCATCGTGCGCGGCCGCGCCTCGGTCGAGGAGATCCGCAAGGATCGCGAGGCCATCGTCATCACCGAACTGCCGTTCCAGGTGAACAAGCAGACCCTGATCGAACGCATCGCCGAAATGGTGCGCGAGAAGCGTCTGGAGGGCATTTCCGACGTCCGCGACGAGTCCGATCGACAGGGCATGCGGATCGTCATCGAGCTGAAGCGCGACGCTTCGGGCGATGTCATCCTGAACCAGCTGTTCCGCTATACGGCGCTGCAAAGCTCGTTCGGCGTCAACATGCTGGCGCTGAACCACGGCCGTCCCGAGCAGATGGGCCTGCGCAAGCTGCTGGAGCTCTTCCTCGAGTTCCGCGAGGAAGTGGTCGTCCGCCGCGTCAAGTTCGAGCTGGCCAAGGCCCGCGACCGCGGCCACGTCCTGGTCGGTCTGGCCGTGGCCGTCGCCAACATCGACGAGGTCATCCACATCATCCGCAGCTCGGCCGATCCGGCCGAGGCGCGCGAGCGGCTACAGGCCAAGGCCTGGCCGGTCGGGGATATGATGGCCCTGGTCGAACTGATCGCCGACCCGCGCACGGTTCTGGTGGACGGCGACAAGATCCGCCTGACCGACGAACAGGCGCGCGCCATCCTGGCCCTGACCCTGTCGCGTCTGACGGGCCTGGGCCGCGACGACATCTTCGGCGAGGCGCGCGGCCTGGCCGACACCATCCAGGGTCACCTGACCATCCTGTCGGACCGCGCCAACGTCCTGGCCATCATCCGCGAAGACCTGCTGCTGGTTAAGGATCAGTTCGCTGTTCCGCGCCGCACCCTGATCGGGGAAGGCGACGCCGAGATGGAGGACGAGGACCTGATCCCGCGCGAGGACATGGTCGTCACCGTCACCCACGGCGGCTACGTCAAGCGCGTCGCCCTGAACGCCTATCGGACCCAGCATCGCGGCGGCAAGGGCCGCAGCGGCATGGCGATGAAGGACGAGGACGCCATTACGGGCGTCTTCTCGGCCTCGACCCACACCCCGGTCCTGTTCTTCGCCACCAACGGCAAGGCCTACAAGCTGAAGACCTGGCGTCTGCCGCTGGGCAATCCGCAGTCGCGCGGCAAGGCCTTCGTCAACCTGCTGCCCATCGAGCCGGGCGACAGCATCATGAACGTGCTGCCGCTGCCCGAGAACGAGTCGGAGTGGGACAACTACGACATCATGTTCGCCACCAAGTCGGGCGACGTGCGGCGCAACAAGCTCAGCGACTTCGCCACGGTGAACCGCGCGGGCAAGATCGCGATGAAGCTGGAAGACGGCGACCGCATGGTCGGCGTGGCCCTCTGCAACGCCGAGGACGACGTGCTGCTGACAACGGCGCTGGGTCGGGCCATCCGCTTCAAGGCCGACGACGTGCGCGTCTTCAAGGGCCGGGATTCGACCGGCGTGCGCGGCATCCGCCTGCAGGACGGGGACGAGGTCATCTCCATGGCCATCCTGGGCCGGGTGGACGCCTCGCCTGAGGAACGCGCCGCCTACGTCAAGCACGCCAACGCCATGCGCAAGGCCCTGGTCGGCGCGGACGCCGAAGAAGACGTCGCTCCGGTCGAGGCGGACGACGAGGAGGCGGGCGACGCCGCCCTCAGCGTCGAGCGCATCGCCGAACTGGGCGCGGCCGAGCAGTTCATCCTGACGGTCACGGAAACCGGCTTCGGCAAGCGGTCCTCGGCCTATGAATACCGCCGCACGGGTCGCGGCGGGCAGGGGCTGACGGCCCACGGCCTGGGCGGTCGTGCAGGCACGCGTCTGGCCGCCGCCTTCCCGGTCGAGGAGAGCGACGACCTGATGCTGGTCACGGACGGCGGTCAGATGATCCGCACCCCGGTCGGCCAGGTCCGCATCGTCGGCCGTTCCAGCCAGGGCGTGACCATCTTCCGCACCGGCAAGGACGAGAAGGTCGTCTCGGTCGAGCGCCTGCCCGACTCGGGCGGCGACGACGACGGCGCGGACGAGACCACGACGGAAGAGGGCGCCGAGGGCTGATCGGCCCTTCCGCCAGGCCGGAGGTCTGCATGACGGCTGAAATGCAGATCGACGGCCGGCCCGTCGGCGCCGCCGACCTGGGCCATTTCGTCCAGTCCAACTACGGCGCCTTCACCTCCATGCAGGTGGAGGACGGCGGGGCGAGGGGCCTGGACCTGCATCTGGCCCGACTGGAGGCCGAGGCCGTCGACCTGTTCGGCGTCGCCGTGCCCGAGGCCCTGCTGCGCGAGCGGATGCATCAGGCGCTGGACGGGCGTTCAGGTCGGTTCAGCCTGCGGGTCAACCTGTTCTCGGACGCCATCAGTCTGCGGGCGCCCGATGCGGTGGTTCAGCCGCGCGTCCTGACCACCTTGTCGCCGGCCGCGGCGCCGTTGACCACGCCGCTAAGGCTCCAGACCCAGGTCTATGCCCGCGAAGCGCCGCATCTGAAGCACGCAGCCACCTTCGGCCTGACCCGCGCGCGGCGTCAGGCGGTTCAGGCCGGGTTCGACGACGCCCTGTTCATCGACGCCGAGGGGCGGGTTTCCGAAGGCTCCATCTGGAACATCGGCTTCATCCAGGGCGAGACGGTTGTCTGGCCCGAGGCGCCCATGCTTGCGGGGACAGGGCAGGCGCTGCTGGAACGCGGACTGGTCGGGCATGGCCTGAGCAGCGTGACGCGCCCGGTGCATCTGTCCGATCTGTCGACCTTCGACGCCGCCTTCATCTGCAACAGCGCCACGCCTGTCTGCGCTGTCGCCGCTATCGAAGACCATGCTTTTCCCACGTCGGAGGCTGTGGTCGCGAGGCTGACCGACGTCTGGCGATCAAACCCGCGTCAGAAAATCTAGGCCGTTGATTTCGCACCTGCTAAACGGAACGAAACGCGGGGAGGCGAAGGCCATGCGCATCGGCTTGTATCCGGGGACTTTCGACCCGGTCACGAACGGCCACATGGACATCATCGGGCGGGCCATCAAGCTGGTCGACCGTCTGGTCATCGGCGTGGCCCAGAATGACGAGAAGGGGCCGCTGTTCTCGACCGCCGAGCGCGTCGAAATGCTGAAGGCCGAGGTCGCGCGCTTCAACGCCGACATCGAGGTGCGTCCCTTCAGCAGTCTGCTGATGCATTTCGCCGAGGATGTGAACGCCAACGTCATCGTGCGCGGCCTGCGCGCGGTCGCGGACTTTGAGTATGAGTTCCAGATGACGGCCATGAACCAGCGCCTCAACAGCGACATAGAGACCGTGTTCCTGATGGCCGATCCGCGCCATCAGGCCATCGCCTCGCGGCTGGTCAAGGAGATCGCCCGTCTGGACGGGGCGATCGAAAGCTTTGTCAGCCCGGCGGTCGCCGCCCAGGTGCGCGCCAAGGTGCAGCGTTAGATTTCAGGATAGACATGAACCTCAAGACGCTTCTGGCCGCCGCGGCGGTCTCGATGATCGCGGGCGGCGCGGTCGCTCAGGCCGCAGAATGGCGCACGGTTGCGCCCGACAACCTGCTGGTGATCGACACCTCCAAGGGCCGGGTCCTGGTCGAGCTGGAACCGCGCGCCGCGCCGAACCATATCGAGCGCATCCGCGCTCTGACCAATCGCGGCTTCTATGACGGGCTGAAGTTCCATCGGGTGATCCCGAACTTCATGGCCCAGACCGGCGACCCCCAGGGCACCGGCGCGGGCGGCAGCGACCTGCCGGACGTCAAGGGCGAGTTCAGCTTCCGGCGCGGGCGCGACAGCGGTTTCGCGCCGGTCGAGAACAGCGGCCCCGGCCTGCGCGGCGTCATGGGCAGCCTGCCGATCGCCACCCAGCCCGACGCCCAGATGTTCGTCACCGCCGACTTCAAGACCACGGCCGGGGGCCTGTTCTGCCCCGGCGTGGTGGGCATGGCGCGCGCCGGATCGCCCGACAGCGCCAACAGCCAGTTCTTCCTGATGACGGGCCAGAACGACATGCTGAACGGCGGCTACACGACCTTTGGCCGGGTGGTTCAGGGTCTGGACGTGGTCAAGGCGCTGAAGCCCGGCAGCGACGCCGAGGACGGCAAGGTCGGCGAGGGCGCCGACGTCATGACCAAGGTGCAACTGGCCTCGGCCCTGCCGGAAGGGCAGCGCCCGAGCGTGCGCGTGGCCGTGCCCGGCTCGGCGCCTTTCAACGCCGCCGTCGAGGCCGCCCGCGCCGCGCGCGGCGCCCAGTTCGGCATCTGCGACGTGCAGCCCGTGGTGCAGGTCACGGGCGGCTGATTTTCTGATCGGGGAGGGGTTGGGATGCGCTTTTCAATGGGTCTGGCGGCGGCGTCCGTCCTGATGCTGTCGGCGGGAACGGCCTGGGCGCAGGAGGCGGCGCCGGCCGCCGTCCCTGCGACGGCTTCGGTGTCCGAATGGCGGGCGGTTTCGCCTGAAAACCTGCTGGTGATCGACACCAACAAGGGCCGCATTCTGGTTGAGCTGGCCCCCGAGGTCGCGCCGGGCCATGTCGAGCGCATCCGTCTGCTGGCGGGGCGGGGCTTCTTCGACGGCCTGCTGTGGCACCGGGTCATCGACCAGTTCATGGCCCAGACCGGCGATCCCCTCGGCAGCGGCGAGGGCCAGAGCCCCTATCCCGATCTGAAGGCGGAGTTCACCTTCCGTCGCGACGGCCAGACCCCGTTCACGGCGGTGGCGGCGCCCGCCGGGGCGGTGCTGGGCTTCCTGCATTCCCTGCCGGTTCAGACCCAACCCGACGCCTTCATGGCCACGACGGCGGATCACAAGGTTCATGCCTGGGGGCTGTATTGCCCCGGCGTGGCGGGCATGGCGCGCGACGAGGCGCCTGACAGCGCCAACAGCCAGTTCTTCCTGATGCGGCAGCCCTATCCCTCGCTGGACAAGCGTTACACCATCTGGGGGCGCGTGGTGTCGGGGCTGGACGTGGTGCGGGCGCTGAAGTTCAGCCCCAACCCCGACGGCATCGTCACCGAACCCGACCGCATGACGCGGGTCCGGGTCGCGTCCGACCTGCCCGAGGCCGAGCGGCCTAAGGTTCAGGTTCTGGATACGGCCTCGCCGCAGTTCCGGGTCCTGGCCGACGCGGCGCGTCAGGCCAGGGGGGCGGACTTCTCGGTCTGCGACATCGACCTGCCGGTTCAGGTGGCCGGGGCGCCCGCCGCCTGACCATTCGAGCGGCCCCGGCGACGGCGTCGGCGGGACTTCTGGCGGTCTTCGCGCATCCTTTGCAGCAACAGGCCCTCGCGCAGGCCCCGGTCGGCGACGCGCACCCGCTCGCACGGCCAGGCGCGCTGCACGGCCTCCAGGATGGCGGCGCCCGCCAGCACCAGGTCGGCGCGGTCGGGGCCGATGCAGCTTTCCGCCGCCCGTCCGGCAGGGCCCAGGGTCTTCAGCCGCAGGGCGGCCGCCTCGCAATCGGCGCGCGTCATCCACAGGCCGTCGACCAGATCGCGCTGATAGCGCCGCAGACCCAGGTGGATGCCCGCCAGGCTGGTGATCGCGCCCGAGGTGCCGACCATGTGCACTTTCCCGCTCTCGAAAAGGCCGCGCACGCGCTCGTCGTTCGGGCCGCCGGTGGCCAGTATGGCGCCGACGTCGGCGACCATGGCTTCGTACCAGGCCTCGGTGTCGCCGGCGGGCTCGGGGTGGCGTTCGGCCAGGGTGACGACGCCCAGGGGCGCCGACATCCAGCCCTGGCTTTCGAAGCCGCGCGCGCCGCGCGTCAGCCATGACAGCTCGGTCGAGCCGCCGCCGACGTCGATGACCAGAACCGCCTCGGCGCGCGGGTCGAACAGGTTGAGGCAGCCCGCGACCGAGAGGCTGGCTTCCTCGGCCGGGTCGATGATCTTGAGCTTCAGGCCGGTGCCGCGACGGACCCGTTCGATGAAGGCCGCGCCGTTGTCGGCGGCGCGGCAGGCCTGGGTGGCGACGGCGGTCAGGCGGCTGGCGTCCAGCCCCTTGCGGGCCACCCGCTCGGCGCACAGGGCCAGGGCGTCATAGGCCCGATCCATGGCGCGGTCGTCCAGGCGGCCGGTGCGGGACAGGCCTTCGCCCAGCCGCACGATGCGGCTGAAGCTGTCGACCACCCGGAACCCGTCGCGCGCCGGACGCGCGATCAGCAGGCGGCAATTATTGGTCCCCAGGTCGAGCGCGCCATAGAGGGGCGCATCGCGACCGGAAGTCCCCGAATCGCGGGACTTCGTGGGCTGGGACCGCGCGTCGCGCCGTGCAGGCGCGCCAGGGGTCTCCGGCATGGCCGAGCTTTCATGTGGGCGGTCCAAAGCGGCGCCCGTCCCGATCAGGTTAAACCGGCCCAAGCGGTCAAGCCAAGACATTCTGTCGCATTGATGAACGGCGCGGATGCATCCGCTTCAACTCGTCAGGCGTATTGGTTGCAGCATGACCCAGGTTCACACAGCCCGGTTCGGCCTCGGACAGATCGTCCGGCATCGCGACCATGCCTTTCACGGCCTGGTCATGGATGTGGACGCCACCTACGCAGGCCCGGCCGCAGAGACGGGCGTGGTCGCCAGCGATCAGCCCTTCTACCGAATCCTCATCGCGGACATCGAGGGCGGGGTGATCGCCTACGCCGCCGAAGACGCCCTGGTGGCGACGCCCGAGATCGAACCCCTGTCCCTTGAGGACGAGCGCGAATGGTTCACCATCGACGCCCAGGGGCGTCACGCGCCGCGGTCGCAAAGGCTGCAATAGACGTGCGTGACGACAACCCGATGGCGCGCTAATCTGCCCGCAACGGCCGTCAGAGCCGAGAGGAGCGTTCCCATGTCCGATTTCGAACACGTTTTTGAAACGCCGCCGGAAGGCGCGGCCGCCGACTGGACCATCCCCCAGAACTGGGGGGCCTATACGGACGTCGAGCATCAGACCTGGAACACCCTCTACGCCCGGCAGATGAAGATCCTGCCGGGGCGGGCCTGCAAGGCCTATATGCGCGGGCTGGACGCGCTGGACCTGAACATGGGCGGCATCCCCGACTTCGAGGAGATGAACCCCAAGCTGCAGGCCCTGACCGGCTGGACCGTGGTCTGCGTGCCCGGTCTGGTCCCCGACGACGTCTTCTTCGACCATCTGGCCAACCGTCGCTTCGTTTCGGGCCAGTTCATCAGGAAGCCGGATCAGCTGGATTACCTGCAGGAACCGGACATCTTCCATGACGTCTTCGGCCATGTGCCGATGCTGACCGACCCCGATTTCGCCGCCTATATGGAGGCCTACGGCAAGGGCGGGCAGCGGGCGGCGTCGCTGGGGATGCTGAAGAACCTGGCGCGCCTCTACTGGTACACGGTCGAGTTCGGCCTGATGAAGGAGGCCGACGGCCTTCGCATCTATGGCGCGGGCATCGTCTCCTCGGCGACCGAGAGCGTCTTCTGCCTAGAGGACGGCTCGCCCAACCGCCTGGGCTTCGACCTGGAGCGGGTGATGAAGACCCTCTATCGGATCGACGACTTCCAGCAGGTCTATTTCGTCATCGACAGCATCGAGAAGCTGAAGGAAATCACGCTGCAGGACTTCGGCCCGATCTATGAACGGCTGAAGGGGGCGGAGGACCTGCCGATCGAGACGATCCTGCCCAGCGATCAGGTGTTTACGCGCGGGACCCAGGCCTATGCGGCCAAGGGCGGGCGGTTCGCGGCCTGACGACGGCGGCTGAAAAACAGAGTCCAATTCGTCTAATGAGTCTGAAATCCCCCCCTCTGGCCTTGGTTGGGAGGGGATGATGGCGCGCGGCGAAGGGCCGGCGAGGAAATGGGGGGCGGGCGGCTGCAAACCCCATGTTTTCCTGGGGTTGCGGCGCTGAGCTTTGATGCGTGGGCGATCCTCCCCCGTGAACGGGGGAGGAGAGTCCGGTCAGACCCGCTGGAACGGGTAGAAGTCGGTTCCGAGGCCGAGGATGCCGGTCAGGTCGTCCAGGGCGCTGCGCGTCTCGTCCAGCAGGGCGGGGTCGGCCAGATCGTGGGCGGTCAGGGTTTCGCGATACCAGCGGCGGCCCCAGTCCGACAGGCGGGCGTGCAGTTCGTCGGTCAGGCGCATGGCCGGGTTGGTGGCGGCCAGTTCGTCGTCGGTCAGGACGACGCGCAGGCGCAGGCAGGCGGGGCCGCCGCCGTTGCGCATCGACTGGCGCACATCGACGTATTCGACCCGGCCGATGGGGCCGTTGGAGGCGGCGAGGCGTTCGGCGACCGCGTGGCTGCGGGCGTTGTCGCGGGTCTCGGTCGGGCAGATCAGGGTCAGGCGGTCCTCGCCCGGAATCTGGATCAGCATGGAGTTGAACAGATAGGAGCTGATGGCGTCGGCCAGCGGCAGGTCGGCGGCGGAGACCTCGACGAACTGCGGCTCGAACAGGCCGTCGGCGGCGCGGCGGATGGCGGCCTTGGTCGCGTCCGTGTCTTCAAACGCCAGTTCGTGGAAGAAGAGGGTGTCCAGGGCGCCGACGCAGACCACGTCGTTGTGGAAGGTGCCGCCGTCGATGGCCGCGCGCGACTGCTGGGCCAGGACCGGGCGGCCGGCCTCATGACGGCGGACGACGGCCTCCGACGCCTCGTGCGTCTGACGGGCGGGGAAGCGGCCGTCCCACGGCTCGAAGGCCTCGCGGCCCCAGACCAGAAGATTGACCCCGCGACCGCCGTGCTCGGCGCAGAGGCGGACGTGGTTGGCGGCGCCCTCGTCGGCCAGGTGGGCGACGGCGGGCAGTGCGTCATGGACGGCGAACTTGCTCGCGTCGGGGAAGAGGGCGGCCAGGGCGCGCCTGGTCTGCTGGTGCTCCAGGGAGCGGTGAAGGTTGGTGTGCAGGTTGGCCGGGGTGAAGTGGACGCGGCCGTCGGCGGCGTCGGCGCTGGGGGTCACGGTCGCGGCGTTGGCGGCCCACATGGGCGAGGCCGAGCAGGCGGCGGCGGCGAAGGCCGGGGCGTCGCGCCAGGCCTTGGCCAGCACGGTCTTGTCGTTCCCCGAGAAGCCGAGCGAACGCAGGAAGGGGATATTGGGCCGCTCGTGCGGGGGCAGGACGAACTGGGGCAGGCCCAGGTCGGCCAGCCGTTTCATCTTGTCGAGGCCCTGCAGCACCGCCGCGCGCGGGTTCGACGCCTCGCCCTTGTTCAGGCTGGAGGCGAGGTTGCCCGGCGACAGCCCCGCGTAGGAGTGGGTGGGGCCGATTAGGCCGTCGGCGTTGGCTTCGACCGCTGGGATCATCCGCGCAGTCCCTTGATTTCACTCTCGATGTTCTTGACCGATCCGGCCTCGAAGCTGGCGACGGGGTAGGCGCAGTAGTCGGCGGCGTAATAGGCGCTGGGGCGGTGGTTGCCGCTGGCGCCGAGGCCGCCGAAGGGCATGTCGCCCGCCGCGCCCGTGGTCGGGCGGTTGAAGTTCACCACGCCCGCGCGGATGCGGTTGATGAAGCGGTCCCAGTTCCTGGCGTCGTCCGAAACCAGACCGGCGGACAGGCCGTATTTGGTGGCGTTGGCGGCCTGGACGGCGGCGTCGAAGGTCGGGACGCGGATGACCTGGAGGAAGGGAGCGAACATCTCTTCGTCCGCCACGTTCAGGCCGGTGACGTCGATGATGGCGGGCTTCACGAAGGCGCCCGGCAGGTTGTCGACGGGGCCGGAGGCGCGAATGACCTTGGCGCCCGCGTCGATGCGTTGCTGCAGGGCGGCGAGGGCGTTGCTGGCGGCCGTTTCCGAGATCAGCGGCCCGGCGTAGGGCTCGGGGTCGCTGTCCCAGGGGGCGAAGTTCAGGCGGTCGGACATGGCCGCCACGGCCTCGACGACGGCGTCGCCCGCTGCGCCTTCCGGCAGGATCAGGCGGCGCGCGCAGGAGCAACGCTGGCCGGTGGTGACGAAGGCGGACTGGACCACGATGCCCGCGACGGCCTCGGCGTCGGCGGCGTCCCAGACCACCAGCGGGTTGTTGCCGCCAAGCTCCAGCGCCAGGATGACGTGGGGATCGTCGGCGAACTTGCGCCGGAAGTGGGCGCCGGCCGCGCCCGAGCCGGTGAACATCAGGGCGTCGATGGGTTGGTCCAGCAGGGCCGCGCCGGTCTCGCGTCCGCCCTGCACCATGTTGAACACGCCCTTGGGCAGGTCGGCGGCGTCCAGGCATTCGGCCATCAGCTGGCCGGTCAGGGGCGTTTGCTCGGACGGCTTGAACACGACCGTGTCGCCCGCCAGCAGGGCCGGGACGATGTGGCCGTTGGGCAGGTGGCCGGGGAAGTTGAACGGGCCGAGCACCGCCGAGACGCCGTGCGGGCGGTGGCGCAAGGTCGCGCGGCCGAAGGCGGTCTCGCTGCTGCGCTCGCCGGTGCGCTCGTCATAGGCGCGGATCGAGATGTCGACCTTGCCCGCCATCGAGGCCAGTTCGGTCTTGGTCTCCCACAGGGCCTTGCCGGTTTCTCTGGCGATGGCCTCGGCCATCTCGGGGGCGCGCTCTTTCAGGACGGCCTGATAGCGTTTCACCGCGTCGATGCGGTCCTGACGCGGGCGGTCGGCCCAGTCGGGGAAGGCGGCGCGGGCGGCTTCGACGGCGGCGCCGACCTGTTCCGTGGTGGCGGCTTCGCCTTCCCAGACGGTTTCGCCGGTGGCGGGGTTGGTGGAGGTGAAACGGGTCATGGCGGGTACTCGGTTCAGGATTTCACGCGGACGACAGCGCCGTCCTTGATCTTCAGGGCGGCGGCGACGTCGGGCGTCATGTGAACGCTGTCGCCGTCCACCAGGACGCGGGCGCGGACGGCGCGGAAGGCCGAGACGCTGTCGGTCGAGACGAGGGAGGGCAGTTCGACCTCGACATCCTTCTCGATGCGGGCGGTCAGGACGCGGGCGTCGCGGACGGTGCGGATGTTGTCGCGGCCGCAGGCCACGGTCGGACCGGCGTCGAAGATGTCGACCAGGCCGTTGGGGCGGAAGCCCTCGGATTCCAGCAGGGCCATGGCGGGCACGCCCTGGGGGTGGACCTTGCCGATGACGGCGCGGGCCGGTTCGGGCAGCAGGTCGATATAGATCGGGTGGCGCGGGGCCAGGTCGAGGATGAACTGCTTGTCGGTCGAGCCGCTCATGCGGTCGGCGTCGTCGAAGTCCATGGGGAAGAACTTGTGCGCCACATGGTCCCAGAAGGGGCAGTAACCGTCAGGCGTGAACACGCCGCGCAGTTCGGCCAGGACGTTGTCGGCGAACAGCTCCGGCTCGGCCCCGATCAGCATGTAGCGTGACTGGCTGAGCAGACGCCCGGCGCCGCCCTTGCGACGGTCGGCCTTGAGGAACAGCGAGCCGACCTCGGTCCAGCCGGTGCATTCGTTGACCAGAACCAGGGTCTGATGGTTCAGCTTCATGCCCAGCGAGGGCGACTGGACCATGTTGTTGACCACGCGGAACGAGAAGAAGGGGCGCTTCAGCCCCACCGTCGCCTTGACCGAGCCGATGCCGTCGATGTCGCCCGTGTCGCCGTCTTCCAGCATCAGGGTGTACCAGGCCTCCTGCGGCGGGACGCGGCCCTCGAAGCTGGCCTGGCTGAGTTCCAGACGCTCGCTCAGGACGTCGGCGTCTTCGGGCAGGCTGGTGAAGCCAGGGCCGGACAGGATGGCCAGTTCTAGCAGGTGATCAAGGTCGGCGGGACCGGCGGGGCGAACAACGAGCATGCGGTTACATGGTCTCCAGTCGGAGCTGTTTCAGTTTCAACGCGTCAATCTCGCCCGAGGCGATCTTGCACAGGATCAGGGCGGACAGTTGGGCGCGTTCGACGA
>NZ_DASWXW010000026.1:0-3535 GCF_036405315.1 Brevundimonas sp.
GGAACGACACGCCCATCAGGCCGTCCTGAACCGCCTGGCGCACGGCCAGCAGCAGGGCGGGGGCCTGATCCGGCGAGACGCCGAACTTGCCCGACAGCGAATAGGCCGCGCCGTCCGCCGACACGCCCATGCGCACGACCAGGTTCAGGTCGGCCGCATTGCCGGTGGCGTCGAGGATCTTGGCCAGCTCCTCTTGGCAATCCAGCGAGAAGGTGCGGACGCCGTGATCGAAATAGGCGCGGGTGATCGCGCCCCGGCTCTTGACCGGGTGCATGAAGGCCAGGCGCGCGTCGGGGCTGACCGAGCGAACCAGCTCGATCTCGGCCAGAGACGCCACGTCAAAGGCGTTGACGCCCGCCTCGACCAGGGTCTCGATGACCCAACGCGACGGGTTCGCCTTCACCGCATAGAAGACGTCGGCTTTTAGATTATCCTGGAACCAGCGCGCCGCTACGGAAACCGAACGCGGCCGCACCAGGGCGACGGGACGTTCGGGGGACCGCTCACGGACCAGGTCCAGGGGAAGCTGGTACGTGCGCAATTCACGTAACCCCCTGCTAATTGTTAACCCAGACCGGCGTTAGCAGCGCTTAACGGTTAGACCACGGGGTCCGCCGGAACGCGCGATTTAGGGACCGCAGACTGTCATGTAAAGAGGTAATTTCGTGGTCAAACCGGTCGCTTGGGCGCGTATGACCGTCGCAGGGTGGACGAAATCGACGCAGACGTGTCATTAAGACTTGCCGAACCGCCGCTGGCGCGTCATGCGGCGCCCCTTCTCGCAACCGCATCCACGGGTCCATGAGTTCTTCAACAGCCGCCGTCGCGTCCGTACGCGACGTCTCGAAGACCTACGGAGCCAGAAAGGCGCTCGACGGCGTGTCCGTCGATGTGGCCGCCGGCGAAATGGTCGCCCTGATCGGTCCTTCCGGTTCGGGCAAGTCCACGCTTCTGCGCTCCATCACCGGCCTTCACCCGATCGACCCCGGCAAGGGCGAGATCCAGGTGTTCGGCCAAACGGTCCAGAAGAACGGCCGCGTCACCGGCGCCGTGCGCCAGGCGCGTGGCAAGCTGGGCATGATCTTCCAGCAGTTCAACCTGGTCGGCCGGCTGTCGCTCTTCTCCAACGTCATGCTGGGCGCGCTGGGGCGCCTGCCCGGCTGGCGCGGCGTCTTCGGCCTCTGGCCCAAGGGCGACAAGGACCGGGCCATGGCGGCCTTGCACCGCGTCGGCGTGTCCGACTATGCGGCCCAGCGCGCCAACACCCTGTCCGGCGGCCAGCAGCAGCGCGGCGCCATCGCCCGCGCCCTGGTCCAGGGCGCCCAGGCCATCCTGGCCGACGAGCCGGTGGCCTCGCTCGACCCCGTCTCCGCCCGCAAGGTGATGGAGCTGCTGGTCGAACTGAACAAGCGCGACGGCCTGGGGGTGATCGTCACCCTGCACCAGGTCGACTACGCCATCCGCTACTGCGACCGGGTCATCGCCCTGCAAAAGGGCAAGGTGGTCTATGACGGCCCCTCGACCGGTCTCGACACCAAGCGTCTGATCGACATCTACGGTCCCGAGTTCGAGGACGCGTTCTGGGAAGCCAAGGTATGACCCGCATCTCACTCACCCGCCGTCTGGTCGCCGTCGCCGGCGTCGCCGCCCTGGCCGTCGGCCTGGGCTCGTGCGGCAAGAGCGAAGACAAGGCCGGCGGCGCGCCGACCGAGATCGTCTTCTCCATCCTGTCGGCCGAAGGTCAGGCCTCGTCCGGCCCGCTGTGGCAGCCGCTGCTGGACGACATGTCCAAGGCGACCGGCGTGACGGTCAAGCCGTACTTCGGCTCCAACTACACCGTGCTGGTCGAGGCCATGCGCGGCAACCAGACCCAGGTGGGCTGGTTCTCGGCCAAGCCGATGCTCGAAGCGATCGAGCGCGCCGACGCCGAGGTCATCGCCCGCATCGTCGATCCCGAAGGGCGCGACAGCTACCAATCGACCCTGATCGTCAAAAAGGGTTCGGGCGTCACGCTGGATCAGGTTCTGGCCTGCGGCAAGACGCTGGACTTCGGCCTGGGCGACGCCCAATCGACCTCGGGCACGCTGGCCCCCCTGACCTTCCTGTTCAATCCGCGCGACATCGATCCGGCCCAGTGCTTCAAGACGGTGCGCGCGGCCAACCACCAGGCCAACGCCTTCGCGGTCGCCACCGGCGTGGTCGACGTGGCCACCTCGAACACGGTCAACACCGTCTTCATCAACCGCGAGAACCCCCAGATCGGCGCCCAGCTGGAAGACATCTGGACCTCGCCGCCGATCCCCGAGTCGGGCATCGTCGTGCGCGACGATCTGGACCCCGCGCTGAAGGAAAAGATCCGCAGCTTCTTCCTGACCTATGGCCAGGGCGAAGGCGCCGAGGCCGAGCGTCAGCGCCAGGTGCTGCTGGGCCTGAACTATTCGATGTTCCGCGCCGCCGACGACAGCTACCTGAACCCGATCCGCGAAATGGTCGCCGACCAGAAGCGCACCGAAGCCCGCGCCAAGGGCGACACCGCCGCCCAGGCCGCCGCCGAGCGTGAACTGCAACGCCTTCGCGCCCTGCGTGAGGTCCAGCCTTGAGCCCGACCACCGCCGCCACGACCGTGCCGGACACGCCGGTTCCCCAGCCGCCGTCGAAATCGCTCGGCGCCTGGGCGCTGGACGTGCTGATCTGGGGCGGCGTCGCCGTCCTGCTGGTGTTCAGCTTCGGCCCCGTCGACCTGGGCAATTTCCCGCGCCTGTTCAACAACGCCGAACACACCCAGGTCTTCGCCCGCGAGCTGCTGCGTCCGGACTTCACCGACTGGCGCCTGTTCGTCGAAAAGATGTGGGAGACGGTGCAGATCGCCCTGTGGGGCACCTTCATCGCCGTCTTCCTGGGCGTGCCCATGGGTCTGGCCGCCGCCCGCAACATCGCCCCGGTGTGGGTGGTGACGCCGGTGCGCTGGGTCATGAACCTGCTGCGTTCGATCCCCGACCTGGTCATCGGCCTGCTGTTCGTGGTCGCCGTGGGCCTGGGCCCCTTGCCCGGCGTCCTGGCCATCGCCCTGAACACCGCCGGCGTGCTGGCCAAGCTGTTCTCCGAAGCGGTCGAGTCGATCGACAAGGGCCCGGTCGAGGGCGTCCGCGCCACCGGCGCCTCCAAGCTGCACGAGATCGTCTGGGGCGTGATCCCCCAGGTCGCGCCGCTGTGGACCTCGTTCGCCCTCTATCGCTTCGAATCCAACAGCCGCTCGGCCACCGTCCTGGGCCTGATCGGCGCGGGCGGCATCGGCCAGGTGCTGTTCGACCGGATGAACGCCTTCGACTTCAACGCCGTCTCGGCCATCGTCATCATCATCGTCGTGGCCGTGACCGCCATCGACATGCTGTCCCAGGCGATGCGCAAGCGGTTGCTCTGACATCGGGCGGGGCGGGGCTTCGGCTCCGCCCCCTTCGACGTCCGCGCCGGCTGCGGCGCCATGCCGAACGCGCCGGCCATCGTATCGACGCCGGCTATCCCCCTGAATGACCAA